>JAFQHF010000159.1 GCA_017398105.1 Oscillospiraceae bacterium
TCACGACAACTCATTGTAACATAGAAAAGATGAAGTTTCAATATGTTTTGACGTTTTTGGTGCGCACCAATTCGTAGAATAAACATTCTTAAATCGCCACCTTTCCGTCGATATATGCCTCAAATGCCTTGCGTTTTACAAGTTTTTTGGTTCCAACGAAGAGCACAAAGGGGCAGTTTGGTTGTTTCAGCATCTCATCAATTTTATTGATTCCGATATTGCTGTATTCAGCTGCCTCCCGGATGGAGAGCAGCATTTTTCGGTCGATAGGCAGGCGCATGTCCTGCTGGATAGTCTTATTCAATGGCATTTGTCTCCTTTTTGTTCATTTGGATTTCCTCCTTTGTATGGTTCTGGTTTCTCAGCGCAGCATCAATGTGGGACCGGATCTTCCACAGCATCTGGGCTTCTTCCCGGATCTCTGTGAAGTCCGCATAAGTAGCCGCATGCTCTTTTTCCAGATCGGCGTAGCGTGCTGCGATGGCTTTGCTGTCATATTTTCCATCGGGACAATACTTGCTGAGCATCCGGTTGGCGGCATAAAACTGCTTCAGTTCCGATGCGTGTTCTTTCTTGTATTTCTCTTTTGCCTTGGTGAATTTAAGATCCCGGAGACCGTCGGCAATGGGCTTCAGCTGCTTGTAGGTGCTCCAGTACTCCGGAAGTTTCTTCAGATCTTTCAGCTCTGCAGTCTGGGCATCCAGCAGCTTTTTCTTTGCATCCACGGTGGTACGCTTCTCAGAAATGTAAGCCTCCAGAGTATCAACATCGGTGATGCTATGCTCCTGCAGGAAGGTAATGATTTCGCTTAACTCTTTCAGGTTGTTGGCCCTGGCCTTCCAGGAATAAGCTTTGGAATTACGCTGGTCAACGTACATCTGCAGAAGAGAAATCAGATCCGGGGACTGAGGCTTTGTTAATTCCTCTCTTGCATCCTTCAGACAGTCCAGAATAGCTGCAATCTTTTTCCGGATCTCCTGGACGAGTGCGTTGGTGGCTTTGATCCATCGGTTGAATTCGCCCTTGTCGGTGCGGATGCCTTTGGCTTCCATCTGCCGTACCGCAGGACCTTCGTGGATAGTAGGCGGCAGGTCGATGCCTTGCCGTTCATAGGAACGGTGGTCGATCCGTTCGGGTAATCCGTTCTCCTCAAACTTGGCATTGCACATGGCTGCCCACTGCTCCCGCCAGAATTCCAGCGTTTCCGGGCTTCCCCAGTCGGTGGTGGGAACGGCATTGAAAATGTAATTACCCTCCGCATCCAGAAGTCGGTTTCCATCCTCGTCCAGTTCATAAACCCGGTGCTGCTTGCAGCCCCACTTGCCATCAGGATCGATAGGTCGGATGGGTGACATAACATGGAAGTGGGGATTGGAAATACCGCCGGGCTCGATGTCCGGAACGTGAATAGCAAAGTCCACCACCATTCCCCGGGAGACAAAGTGTTCCAATAAAAAATGCCTTGCCAGAGCGATGTTCTCCTCCATAGAGAACTCGTTCTGCAAGGCAATGTCGAAGCTGTAGGCAAGCTGGGCTTTCTTCCCACGCTCTGCTTTTTCTACCGCATTCCATAGGGCCTGTCGGTCCGCATACTCTCTGGGTGCGTGGTCAGGAAGCAGGATCTCGGAGCAGATCACGCCTCCCTTGTTGGTGTAGTCAGAGACTTCCCCGTAGTATTCGCTGTAGAGCTTTTCTCCGGCCCGGTAGGCAGCGGAAGCAATGGCAGACTGTCCCTGGCTGCGCTTAATCTGTTTGACATTCAGGTGGAACAGAGCCAATCGTGTTCTCCTCCTTTTCTCGATGCAGCAGCACCGCGTTATGAACAGCAGCCCTCACATTGGGCAGTTCAAAGATCTGCTCCAGAAGCTCAATGACCTCCGGGGTGGTCAGCTCCCGGAGCTCCGGTGCGATGCTCTCCATAGTACCGGCAATAGTGCAGAGCCGATGGGTCCGTTTCTTTCGGTCAGCCTTTTCATAATAGGCGATACGATTTTCCAGCCGCTGCTGTTGATGCTGCAGCTGTTCTAGTTCTGCTTCATTGCTGACCAGCTTTTCCCGGAGCCGGTCACGCTCCGAATTTTTCTGATTCACAATTCTTCCTCCTTTTGTTTTTTAGTTGATTGGGATAGCCGTAAAGCGGCGCAAGGGGAACCCTTGTCCGGAATGCATATGACGCAAAAAGCCCAGACATTCGATTGCCTGGGTGTCCAGTCTCACGGAGCGCACTACATGTTTAGGACATGTATAGAAGTGCGCCCTTAGTTCCTAAGGGGCTCCCTCTGATGCTTCCGCGTTAACCGTTATCCTTTCGCTTCTGCCAGACAATCTCGTAGCCCAGCACGTCTGCCAGTTCTAGAGCTTCCTTATACCGAAGAGAACCTCTGCTCAGTTTTGCAGAGAAATTGGACAGGCTGTCGCTCCAGCCATACTCGGTGGACAGGGCATCTACCACCTCTGCCATGGTAAAGCCCGCAAACATGATCTGGGCTTTGATCTGATTCTTGATATTCATTCTTTTTACCTCCATAAATTTTGTTCGTTGTGTCGTGTAGTGGTTTCGCTGATTCACAAATAATCTGCGGGCTTGGAAATCCGCTCAGTTTTTCTCCGGCAATGTCCCGGTCATGGACAGCACCTTCTACTTTTCGGAAACGGGAAGCAATGTTTCTTTTCGGGAAAAAGTGCATGGATTCCGACAGCCAGTTCTCGTATTCGACAATCGCTTTTCCGTAAAATAGGAGTACCATTCCGACAAGTATTTCACGGATTCCACTACCCCGTATTTTGAGAAATCTCTTTCAGCAGCGGTCATGATGGTGTTGTTGTATAAAACCGCAGCAACTGAAATGTAAGCGCCCCTCGCGCCCCAACCGCCCGGGATCAGGGCAGGAAGGGCGCATAGGGCGCTTGATTTTGATGTTCCTCAAAAAATGCGTTATCTAGGGCTCCGGGCTTGTTGGGATCGATCAGCACCAGAATATTTCGATAGCCACGATGATTGTCCAGCACATGTTTGGAATATTGGATTCCGTACTTACCCTGGTTCTGAAAGAGATAATTGGAGAAAGTTTTGGATGCAACCGGGTTCTCTAGATTGTCCTTGCACCAGCGTTTGTAGGCAGCATACAGATGAACGGACCGGGCTGCAGTGCCTTCCTCCAGACGGATGTATCCGGTGGATTCCATGAACTGAACAACATTGTTGCTGTCCTCCATGGCCTCCTTCAGATTGTGCTCAGTGCGCACAGAGATTGTGAACTTGTAGTCATTGGCAATGAGCCGATTCAAGCCTTCCAGCATCCACAGGAAGATCCCCTCCGCTTCTGCTGCCAGCTTCTCGGAAAGGTACGGATCGTCCACTCGACTTTCATCTCGTTCTCTAACCGAGATCGGGATCTGACGCCGATGGAAGCCATGAGAACGGTCATACAAAGCAGAGAGGGGACCGTTGCCGAAACACAGAAACCGGCAGTACATGACCCGCTGCTCACCCTGCTTTCCTTTCCATTCGATATTCATTTTTCCTTCCAGAGTGACCATGGTTTTGATGTAGCTGGTCTCCGGCAGTGCCTGCAGTTTCATGTCATCATCCACCATCAGAAGCTTGTGCTCCAGGTTCGCCCGGGCGAAGCGTTCTTTCTCGATGGACTGGATGCTGCTGTTATTCATGTTGTCTCCCAGAATGGACCGCATCACCTGTCCCAGACAGGATTTTCCTTCGCCGCCGTTGCCGGTGATGACCATCATCTTCTGAGCTTTGTTTGTGGGAATCAGGCAGTAGCCCATGAATTCCTGCAGGGTAGGGATATCCTCCGGGTACAGAAGATCTTCCAGAAAAGCAAGAAACCGCTCCGGTCTGGGAGCATCTTCGTTGTAGGCAACCTTCATCCGGTTTAAGCAGAATTCTTTCTTATAGCTGTAGCGACCGTCCAGAAAATAGGTACCGTTGGCCACATGGATCCGGTCTGTCTGCAGAGGAAGCGGAGCGGAATAGCACATCATCTTCAGAACCTCCATGAGAGATTTCACCGTGTTGGATACCTTCTCCGTCACAAAGAATTTGATGGCATCGAAGATCTCTGTCTCCAATTGTTTTTCATCCTCGATGGCTCCGTCCATCGTGAAGAATTTCCCCTTGACGCAGATCATGGGATGCTCCTTCCGGAAAGTTTCACAGAACAGGATCTCGTTGATCTTGCGCCCATCGAACCACTGGGGATACTTTTTCTTTCCGCTCATGCAACGCTCCCCAATCCCAGTGCACAGTCAAGACGGTATTCTGCATGAGCTACTTCCTGGCAGGCTTTTACAAACCGAGAATCCCAGGGATCCTCAGGTTTCTTCGGCGCGTATTTCAGCTTCCACTGACGAAGCTTCTGAACCTCCCGGGATAAAGACAAAATGCAGGGCTGCTCCGGTTTCCGGAACGTCCCTGCATTGGGTTTGGGAATATCCATTTGTTTCGGTGGCCTGGGATCGATCCCGAAATCCCGGGCCAGCTGGATCGCAGCACTGTACTTGCTGACGCCAAGATACTTTGCAGTGAAGTCAATGACATCCCCTTTTTCTCCGCAGCCAAAGCAGTAGTACCGCTTGTCCAGTTTTAGACTGGGGTGGTGATCATCGTGGAAAGGACATAGTGCCATTCCGGAATGATTCACCGCCAGCCCAAAGTTTTCGGCAGCCATCCGGGTTGTGACGGCTACCTTGATTCGTTTGTACAAACTCGTTTTTACCTCCTGTAAATATAGTTTCTTTCGGAAGATATATGTTCACACCATCGAAGAACATTTTCCCTTCCTACTACATTTATGTGGAAATTCGCAAAAAACGGTATAATCGACGGACAGCCTCAAATCAAAGAACCGGACAAGAAGGAAAAGTTTGCTCTTTTCCGTATTTAGCGGCAAACACCCACTTTTTTACCGCTCTCGGAAAAGGTCCGGATTTTTGGACAGATTCTCTGATACAATTTTGTCAGTGGATAAGGAAGGAGGTTTGATTTATGGCGAAAAAAGTAGACCTGCAGGAACGGCTGAATATGCGGTTTCTGACAGTGGCATATACAGATAAACAGGAAATCTATGGAACCAGTTGTGCATCTGCTGATACTGGAAGCATTGCCCTGGGTATTCTGAATATTCCAGAATTCGTACTGAAAGAACTTGTCGAACTAACAGATCCCATGATGGAACTGGTGGATTTCCTGAATAAGAACAGAAATCCCAATAATAAAGTATTGGGTATGATGCTGACAGCATCGAAGAATGTATTCCGGGTTGTGGACCTTCTTCATGAAGTGCCACCCTTTGCAGGACAGGATTTTACCTGGCTGGATGAGAAACTGCCCAATATCTTTTCTCTGGAAAAGAGCACAAAAGCTTATAAAGAACGCAAAAAAGAAACAGGAGAACTGTTCATAGGAGCACTATGTCTGATTGCGCAGCTGGGATTTGGTATCCGGGATTTCCGGCAGGCGCTGATTCCATTGGTGGAATCCCTGGAAGATGAGGATATCTCCCGAAATTCCAAAGGCTTTTCCCAGAAATTTGATTCCTTCTTCAGTAAGGATGAGGAACGGAAGGACCAGTGGATGGCCTTTTCCAATGTATCCGTGGAATATGTTCCGGAGGAAAAGGGTATCGTCCGCCGGATGCACTATGCTTCTTTTCCAAGTATGTTCCGGTCCAATCTGTATGAAGCTCTGGCTGTGGGAAATGCGCCCAGACGGTGCCCCATCTGTCAAAAGTTTTTCCTGACCACCAATGCCCGACGGCAGAAATACTGTACAGGGATGGCACCGGAAGAACACGACGGACTGACCTGCGCCATGGTTGCAAAGCAAATGGGCAGGGCCTATCGGGAACAGACAGAAAATGACCCCATTCTGGTGCTCTACCACCAAAGCATCGATGCCCTGGATAAGAGAGTAAGACGTGGGAAATTGGACAGGGATATCGCGGATCTGGCCAAAGCCCTTGCAAAAGATCTGAGGTCCGGGGCTATTGCTGACCCGGAATATGCCAATGGGTATTACAAGAAAGATATACAGGCAGATGCCCTGATCACAGCAGTGATGGAACAATATTAAAAATCCAAGGGAGGTGTACTTATGTCAGTATCCAAAAAAGAGAATAAAGAAGATGCTGTGCAGCTGACGCAGGAAGATATTCAAATTCTGTCCGAATATTCCTGGGATATGGCAGGCTACACCTCCCGATTTGGCTTCTTCTATCTGGGAAGTGACAAGGAAAACGTCAAGGGTCTGACCAAATGGCAAGCAGAGCACATTTATCAGCTGACGCCTATTCCTCCGGGAATGGAAGACCCGCTGCAGAACATGGAGAAAAGCAAACGGATCGATAAGGAAAAACAAAAGGAGATCCAGAAACAGAACGAAGTGATTGCAGATGAATACCTTGTCCAGGCACTGCAGGAGAAGGAACTTCGGTATCTCAGCTTTTTTCTCCATGGCTATGAACACAAGCTCAACGGAAAGGTATATTCCTTCCTTAGAAGAAACGGTATGGACACCTATGATCCTGCACTTTTTCTGGATATGAAGCTTGCCCTGCAGGAACTGATCCTGAAAAAGCTGCCTACCTTTGATCCGTTCAGGGATGCGAAGTTTCTGACTTACCTGCATCATTTCATCTACGATACATTCAAGATGTTCCGGATGCAGCAGGAGTGCTGGACGATTGATTCTCTGGATACATACAAACCAACCCGGCGTATGGCAGCTATCTACAATGCCAACGCCCAGGACAAGAAGAAATCCATAGAAATATTTTGCCGAGAAACAGGATATACACAGAAGAAAGCAGAAGAATATCTGGCAGAGGCTATCGGTATCCGGGCCCGACAGACAGAAGTGATCATTGACCGGGATGAGGATGATACGGCGGTCATAGAAGAGATCGTACCGGACGGTGTTGGAAATCTGTGCCGTGTTATCTCCAATGACCGTCTGATCAAGGCATTGCGGGCATCCTTCAATAAACTGCCCTGGCAGGAACAGCAGGTATTGCAGGCAAGAAATGCTTTCTGTGACAACTGCGGTGGTATGCAGCCCATGAAGGAACAATTCTCCTTCCGGGAGATTGCGGTTCTTACCGGCTGCGGCACAGAAAAAGGTGGGCAGCTTGCCTACCAGGCCGCTCTGGACTGCCTGATCCGCCAGCTGACAGAAGATGAGGTCTTCCGGATTATGAATCTGAAACAAAAGGCAGTAACACGCCGGAAAAAGAAAATCGCTGCCGCAACCTACCTGTATCAGGCAGACTGCGACGGCGAATGGGGCGAAATATATATTGATTTTGTAAACAAGAAGGCAAAGATCATCCAGCTGGCGGACTGGGATCTCACAAGATCCCGGGTGTATGCCCGGACTGCACTCCGCTACCTGATCTCCACCGGAGGCAGAAACCTCCCAAAGAAACGCAGGATTATTTTCGAACCTCGAAGGCCCTCTCGTCGACAGCATAAACGCAAATTTGGTGTTTCGAATACAGACATAGCTGAGTGTCAGAAACAGTTAGAAATTTCCGTTGCGCCGCAACAAGAATAGACACTAAAATGTCGACAGCTCCAAAACAAAAGAATCCCCAGAGAATTCCTCCGAAAAGAGAAATTCTCTGGGGATTTCAAACACCTCAGTTATGTGTATCTGTAACTAACTATTATTGTGCCGCTGAAGCAGCCAGCCCATCAATCAGCCAGGAACTGGTGAGACCATAATCAAAATAGATTACCTGTCCGCTCATATAGCTGAAGATTTTGCTGCCAATAGCGACCAATGGCCAGCCCATTTCCTCCGGAGATGCCCATCGGCCATTCCAGCGATCCAGGAAGATCCTCTCGATATTCCGCTGGCCCTCCTCCGGATCGCCGGTGGGGCTGGAGGAGCGGTTGAAATCATCTGTCAGGCCGGTCTTCGTATTGCCGGGGCAGATGGCATTGATGCGGATCTTTCTGGCAATGAACAGCGGATCAAAGACCTTGTATTTTACATAGGTGTTAACTGCCTGCTTAGCGACTACATAGGAACCTTGGATCTGTTCCGGATGGGATTCAAACCAGGCTACCGTATCCTCGTAGGAACCACAGTCGATGATCTCTTTGCTCCGGAAGAAGGTTTGCTCCCAGCCAAAGCCGCCGGAGGAGGAGATAATGGTCACAGAGCCATTGTCCACAACTCTGGGGGTCAACGCTTCAACCAGATATTTTACGCTGAGGAAATTGACCTTCATAACTTTCAGATCCGGGTTTACGCCCATGGAGATGCCCTGACAGACAAACAGCGCGTCGATCTTTTTCGGCAGCGCGGCAATCAGCTGATCCAGCGCTGCCTTTTCGGATAAATCATAGTAGTATTCCTTTGCGGGACCATAGGTGATCCGGCTCCGTTTACCGCTGCCGCAGGCATGAACTTCCGCGCCCAGATCTATCAGCATTTTTGCCGCAGCTTCGCCCATTCCTGAAGAAGCACCGGTGACAACGACGGTTTTTCCCAGGAAACCGAAATAATCGTTCATAAACATACCTCCTGATATGTGGGGTGTGGCAGACCGGGAGTCATGGTCTGCCACAGAGAGGAAGAAACACCAGAGCCCTGTGTGAGGGCTTATTCTGCCGGAGGGTACTGTTCAATTGCAGGCTGATAGGACACAATGTTGCGCATCATACCAGAGTCAGCCAAAATGGTTTCTCCGGTAATGCCATCGGCCATCCGGGTACACATGCCGTAGATCACCATGGCAACGGAGTCTGCAGTAGGAACGGCGTCGAGTTTACATACGGTCAATTCTTTGCCAAGCTCCATCTGCTTTTCGGGAGGCAACGACCGTACAGGGCCGTTGGTCAGACCACCAGGGGTCATCATGCCGCCGGGGGCCACGGAGTTGACCATGATGCCATAGCGCTTCAGTTCCTTTGCGATTTCTGTGGTCATGGAAATAACGCCGCCCTTTGATGCAGCGTAGTGGGCATAGCCGCCAAACACGGGCTGGGGCAGATAAGCAACGTTGGAAGAAACCAGAACGATCTTACCCTTTACCCCGTGTTCTACCATGTACTTGCTGACATGCTTGGCGCAACGATAGGCACCTACCAGATTGATGTTCACAGTCTTGATAAAGTCTTCTTCAGGCAGATCATAGATATGGGCAAAACTCCATGCACCGCCAGAGGTGACCAGAATGTCCACACTGCCGTAGGTTTCTGCGGTAAAGGCCACCATCTTGGCCACCTCGGCCTCACTGCACAGGTCAGCCTTGCAGAAAGTCACATCGATGTAGCCTGCTTCCTTTAACAGTGCAACGGCAGCTGCGCCTTTTTCCTCGGTGGAGCCGGAGATGACCACCTTCGCACCGCCCTGGAGCAGACGCTGGGCAGTGCAGAAGCCCAGACCGGAGGTGCCGCCGGTGACAATGGCGACCTTACCCTTGACGTAGAGCATTTCTTCCAGAGAGGGTGTGTCAGTGATATAGCCCCGCATAATAGCAGCGGCCATGGCTTTGGGATCAAAACTCATAATGATACCTCCTTCACAGTAATTGGTGTCCGGTTAATCAAGTCTTGTTGACAAGACCGTACCGCAGTAGAAATGCTGTGGTACGGTCTTCGCTTTGGGGGATATCACGCTCAGCCATGTTACATGGTTATCTTTATTGGAATAAATATCCCGCCTGAACAAGAAGCGTTAGTATGCAGTAAAACTTAGCACAATGAATCCGACAGGTTATGTTTCCTCTGGCTTTCTGCTTTTGAGCTTTTTTATTTTGCGTATGAATATCCTTTGCCCAAAAGCTTACAGAAATACTTTATCTGTAATAACGCCTTCGTATCCGTGGATCATAACCTTATCTCCGATTTTGAGGGCTCCCTTATCGGCAAGAATATAGCCGATGTTCTGTTCTGTTACATAGCCGTATGTAATTTTGGAGACACGGCCGACTTCTTCTCCGTTCAGCAAAACCGGATCTCCGGGGCCGCCCATGTGTTTGCCATTGATCTGAATATCTGCCTGAGGAACGGTAAAGCCAACCATTTCCCGTTTGGCACCTTCCTCTTTGATCTTCAGCAGAGCTTCTTTGCCGATGAACTCCTTGTCCCAACCAATGCCACGATCGAGTCCCACCTCCAGAGGATTGGTGTGCATCAGATCCCGCATATAGTAGAAACCGGCTTCGGTAGGCAGCGTCCATGCCATAATCTGGAACTCTGTAACCTGCTTGCCGCCGAAGAGTGCCTCAGCCTCCTTCAGTTTACTTTCGATTACGGCATTGTGCTGGGGTGCTACGTAAATTTCATAACCATATTTCTCGCCTGTAAAACCGGCGCGGTTAATTTTAACCGGGATACCCTCGATTTCATTATCACGAATGGTGAAGAACTTCAGATCGTCCACCGGTGTCGTCACAAGGGCGTTGATGACATCCAGAGATTTGGGACCCTGCACAGCATACATATCCCACTGCTCTGTGATTCGTGCAATTTCCGCCTGAACACCATCCTTGTGGGATTCCAGCCAGGGGATGAGCTTATGTGCAAACAGGGTAGATACCCAGAAGAGCTCCTCATCCATACGGAAGATCACGGTATCATCAATGATTTCCGCCTGTTCATTCAGCATAGTGGTATAACGGGCGCTGCCAATCTTCAGATTTGCGATGCGGCCGGTGGCGATGCGATCCAAAAGCGCTGCAGCGTCGGGACCTTTTACCTCTACCAGATGATGGGTCCAGAAGTACCAACCAAAGGTATTGCGGACTGCCATGTGTTCGCCACGTTTCATATCGTCGTACTTATATACGTTCTTGTAATACATTCTCATGCGCTCCTTTCAGATAAATCCTGTGTTACAGCATTAACAGAACTTGTCGATTTTCTTTGCAATCTTGATACGCAGCTTACCCTCGGGAGAATCCTCTTCCCACAGGGACCACATAGGATTGATCAGCGTCTTGGTCATGCCATACCACAGGGATACATAACCAACGATGCTGCGGGGCATGTTGCAGGAGAGCGCGGCAGGATCCAGTGTGTAGATGACCTCATCTTTATTGAATGCTTCAATCTCATAGGGAACCCGCATACACTGCAGATACATTTCAAGGTAAGCACCCATCAGCCGTCCATCGTCTACATCGTGGGGAGCGCCCAGCCAAGTGCGCAGACCTTCCTTGGCAAAGTCTTCACCGAAAGCAGCCTTACCGGATGCTTCGCAGACACACTTGATGATATGGTTTGCCATTTCATCGGTAACAACACCGGCTGCAACAATATCGTCAATGGTCGGCATGATATAAGCCAAAGCACCGCCTGCTGCAACAGCGGGATACAGGCTGGTATAATCACTTTCCTGGCATGTGCCGTTGACAAAGTGATGGTCACATTCACTGCGCAGCACCATGGATTCGCCGACAGTGTATTCTTCGGCGGTAAACTTAATCTGATCGGCTGTTGCTACTGGGCCAAAACATTCCCACTGCTCGTGGGGAGGCATGGGGTACTTCTCGCGGCTTTCTGCAACAATACGGCAGTGACGGTCACCGCAGCCCTTTGCCTCGACCATGTGGTATTCCATGGAAGGACCTGCATGACGACGCTTGGCAAAAGCATCTGCGCAGGCCTGCAGCGACTGGGTCGTAGAACGGCACAGCTCAGAGCCAACGATATCCCAATAGCAAACATCCAGTTCTTTTTCTGCGCGGTAAGTGCCAAAATCACAGACTCGTCCGCACATAAGCAGCGTTTCATCTCCGGAGTCGCCAATCAGTGCGCCGGAGAACTGACCGCACAGGAAGGGATGTACACCCAGATCTTCCATCATATATGCAGCGTAACCCAGCTTGTCCATGGTATAGTCCAGGCGATTATAGGCATTGGTGCAGATATACTTACTTCTTTCCACATAATCCGGTACCATGATCCGGTATGCCTGCATCATAGCAGCGGCAAAGACATTGGTATAGCGCTGGCAGTAATGTGCGGCATCCCGATAAGAAACAAGCTTCTCCCAGGGAGATTTTACCGCGGCATGGCTGGGCAGCACACCGATACCAATCTCCTTTGGGATACGTTCATCAATTCGTTTGCTCATAATTCGTTCTCCTTTCAGCGACACAAAATTCGGAACTACATATGGTTAATAGTACCAAAACTATTGTACTAAAAACAGTTGTTTATTAACAGACTGCATAAAATAGAGTCTTTTTCGTGAAAAGTCGCAAAATTGCGCCCTGGTTTTTTCAGGAGATCCCACCGAAGTGATCTGCCAAGTAAAAATGGGGACAGAAATGTGCCTGCAACAGGGATTTTGGTGAACAAAATGTATGCTTTTTTAAAAGATATATGTTTATCTGTAGAAATTTTTTTGCGCAGGATTTATAATAAAATCAAATTATCAGGGGAGGCAAATGGGATGAAATTGACAATGGATGTCCTGGCGGATTGCCTGTCTGGCGAGTATCAGATTCAGCGTTTCGGACCGCAGGAGAGTTCTTTGCGCTTTTCTCGGCCAAGGATCTATGAATGCGGTTCTCCTTTGAAAATGGATATGTTATATGTTGCACGGATTGAATCATTTCCGAAAAAACTACCTTCTTCCAATTCAGGGATTATTTGCATTGGTGCACGAATTCCCCGGGAGTGGGCGGCGGCAGGGATACCGATTTTACAAATTGTGAACGCAGAACACACAATGGCAGTGTTCAATGCGCTACATACGATTTACGATAAATTTGACCAGTGGGAAGCACTTTTGCGGGATGAGTTGGAACGGGAACTGGACTTCGATCTGCGAAATATTCTGAAAATAGGCACTGAGATGATACATAATCCGATTGGAATTGTTGATCATGGGCTTCAGGAAATCTTTAGCACAGAGATACATGTGGATGCAGATGGGATGCACGAAATCAAGATATTGGATCACCCGCAACCCATTTTTATTGAGCATAGGGAGCAGGTAAAAAATGTGTGCCGCCTGGAACGGATCATTACCGTTCCGTATTTGACGTCCATCGAGGTTGACGGCCGACGGTTCTATTGCTGCAATTTGTACCCCATGGGATACTTCGCAGGCTGTATTTCCATTGCAGAGTCCCATCAATCATTCCGAAGCGGAGATTTCTTCCTGATGGATTATTTCTTCGCTTTTTTTCAAAAAGCTTTTTCCAAGCACCTGAGAATATTTGGTCAGACGGAATCTCTGGGTTTGTCTGCTTTACGCAATCTGCTGGAGCACATTCCGCTGAGCAACGCGGAAACAGAGCAGTTGTCCCTTCAGGAAGGGGAATGCTGGGCATGTTTTAAACTAAAGCCATGCCGAAATGTGAAATTCATGCCGCAGAATTACATGTATACCACATTAAGTGCCATGATGCCCCGACTGACTTACGCAGTTGTATATCACGATGAAATCGTCGGTCTTCTCCGGCTGCAAGCCGGGGATCCGAAGGAAAGAAGTTCCACGCTGTCCTTTTTTGAGGATATTGTTGAACGAATGGGGTACATCGGTGGAGTCAGCAATGATTTCATCGATCTGAACAGGATTTCTGATTATCTTCTGCAGGCAAGCTATTGTGTCGAAAACGGCAGTCCGGAGGAATCCACTCTATACTTCTTTCAAAATCAGATTTTGCAATTTATGCTAAATTCCTGTACAGGTGAATTGCCGAAGAATGCACTCTATCCTCAGGGATTGACTGCACTCCTGGAATACGACCATCGAAAGGGTACGGACCACACAAAAACTTTGGATACTTATCTGCTGAATGAAATGAGTATTTCCAAAACAGCCGAGGCCCTTTTTATTCATCGCAGCAGCCTGATAAAACGGCTGGACAAGATTATGCGTCTTACAGGCACGGACTTCTCTGATCCTTACGTACGGTTGCATTATCGTATCTGTTTTGCACTCATGGAAGACAGTCAAAATGAAAAGACACCGTGATGGAATAACAACAGCCCTATCGACCGCCTGAGGCCGATAGGGCTGTTGTTAAAAAAAGAAAATTGTGTGGTTACTGGATGGGAATCTTATTCAGTTCGGCATTCAGACCCATCAGCTGTTCCTTGGTGACAGGAATCTTCATCATACCGGTGACCACATTGATCATACGCAGTACAGTCATGGCATCCAGCATATTGACGGCGGAGGGCTGAGCGGCCATGCCCATCAGCGGACTAAGAAGCTCGCAGACCCGATCAACACCGGCAGATTTCACGACCTCTGCCAGCTTGGTGTTCAGATCAGCATAGCCATCCACATGGATGATGTCCCACCAGTTCAGCACAGCGCCCTTCTCGGTGAGGATGTAGTCAGAGTTGGGCTCGCTGACCTTGCGGATGACGCCTTCTTCCCGATACTCTCCGGCGACAGCCACCAGCTTGGTCTCGCCAACGTTGGGAACCTCAAACTTGAAGAAGTGGTCGGCAGCTTCCTTCTTGCCCAGAGATACACCATTGGCGAACAATTCCACCTCAGGCAGGTTGGAGTAAACGGTGACCTTGGTCACATCCTCGGTGCGGTCGATGTAGCGTTTGGAGCACAGATGGACGAAGGGCTCGTCGGACAGCCATGCCTTGTAGGCGTAGAAGGAATCCTTCTTGTATTTACGGTCAAAGGTCACCAGACCCTTGTGGTTCTGACCTGCCTCGCCGCCTTCGTTGCGGGCATCGGCAGCAAAGTCGAACATATTCCAGCAGTGGGTGGCCCACATGTATTTCCGGGTGAACAGCTGTTTGATCAGAGACTCATGGTAAATTGCCTGATATTCCTCGGAGTAGTCACCGGCCTCGGGATTAGAGTTGTGCCACCACAGGGCTTCGCAGCCATACTCGGAGATGCCGATGGGCTGATTGGGGTGCTCGGCATGGAACTTGTCGAACCAGGGGCCGTAGGTTTCGATGGTGCCGCCGTACCAGCCAAAGTAATGGTTGTAGCTGACGGTATCGGGAATGTCGATGTAGGGATGGTCGGTGGGCATGGGAGAGACAGCTGCCATGGTGGTGAGCCTCGTCTTATCCATCTCGTGAACCAAAGCGTTCAGCACCTTGTGATTGTCGATGACGTCGGCTTCATGGTCGCCATTTGCATTGATCTCGTTGCTGAGGCCCCAAACCACGATGGAGGGGTGGTTGTAGTTCTGAATGATCAGTTCCTTCATCTGCTGAATGGTGTTTTCACGGCCATTGGGCAGATGGGAAGTGATGTAGGGGATTTCAGCCCACAGGACCAGGCCCTTCTCGTCACACAGGTTGTAGAAATACTGGTTATGCTGATAGTGGGCAAGTCTGATGGTGGTGGCACCCACTTCCATGATCAGGTCAACGTCTTCTGCATGGTGCTCAGGCTTCAGGGCGTTGCCGAGGCCCCAACGGTCCTGGTGACGGGCAACACCACGGAGAGGATACTCTTCACCGTTCAGGATAAAGCCCCGGTCGGGATCAATGACATAGGAGCGGCAGCCAAAGCGGGCGGAAACGGTATCCAGATCCTCCAGCTTGACGGTGGCGGTATACAGATAAGGATCCTTCCGGGCCTGCCACTTATGGACATTTTCAATGAGGAAATTGGCCTTGGTTTCAGCAGTGGTGGTTTCAGCAACCACGTTGCCATCGGAATCGGTCAGAATGTAAGTCAGATTTCTGCCTTCGGCGTTCTTGGTCCACACTTCTACCTCAACATTGGCATTTTCACCATCGACGATGGGAGTGACCTTGATACCGGGGGTGCCGTAGTACTCCAGTTCAAAGTGGCTCTCGGGTACACAGACCAGATTTACATCCCGGTACAGACCGCCGTAGAAGGTGAAGTCGGCGTGCTGAGGATAGACCCGGTCATTGAGGGAGTTGTCCACCTCAAAGACAATCAGATTGGAGCCCGCCATCACATCGGTGACATCCACACGCCAGGTAGAATAGCCGCCGTCATGGGAAGCGACCTTCTTACCGTTCCAGTAAATGGTGGCAGAGGAATTGGCACCGTTGACTTCCAGGAAGTAACGTTCGCTTTCAGGCAGGTCGATCTTATCGATGGTCTTGGCGTAGTAACAGGTGCCACGGTAATAATCTCCGCCGCCGTCCTGGCCGTCGATGGCATTCCAGGTATGGGGCAGGTGGACAAAATACCAGTTTTCGGGCATAGCGGCAGGGACAGCAGTTGCTTGCTTGGAGAAGGCCCACTTGGTGTTCAGATTGATTACTTGACGCATAATAAAACTCCTTCTATGGATTCAAATGAAGTTGAAAGGTTTCGTAAATGCTTTGTGTTTCGGTATCGCTCTTTCTGCTGAATACAAAGATCCGTCCGTCAGTCAGGTGGACCGCAATGGCATTGGACGCGCATAAATCCGCACAGACTGCGTATTCTCCCCAGACATCATTGGACCAGGTGCCGTAACGGATGGACATGTCATCCCTGCCCTCTATGATCTCACCGGGATCAGGCATTGGGGTCAGCTCGATGGAGTCTACCATGTCATAAGGGATATTCATGGAGTATCGTTTCGCAATGATATCCACTGCAGCTTCTCCAAATTCCACCTTGACCTTGTTTTCTGCTTCGACCACACTGGTACCGATCACAAGTGCGAACAGAACAATGCCAAATACCAGATATCGTTTGGAGACCAGTTGCCAGAATTTTTTCATAGAAATCACCTGTTTTTGAAAAGCGACAATGGAGTGACGCAGCATTTCCTGCGTCACCCCACTGTATTTGGAGAAAGATCACTCAATGGATCGTGGATCGTTATGCCTTGCGGGCATTCAGTTCTTCGTGCATCTGAGCCAGGTTCTTCTTGTTCAGGTTGTAGATCAGACCCAGGCCGACGAACATGCACAGGGCAGCGAAGAAGTACATGCAGGCAACCAGATAACGGATGTTTGTGGCAACAGCCATGGTCTCACCAGCAGCATTGCCGGTGTAGCCTACCATGGTCATCAGAACCATGCCCAGAGAGGGGCCGACACCCTGTGCCAGCTTCCGGAAGAAGCTGTGCAGGGAGTAGACGGTGCCTTCCTCGCGGGCGCCGTTTTTCCACTCGTTGTAGTCGATGGCATCGCCCATCAGTGCCCAGGACACGGTGGAGTAGATGCCCATGCCCATGGAGTAGATAAACTGCACGGCGATATAGATCATAACACCGGTTCCGTTGGCGGGCAGAGGAATCACGATCAGAGCTGCGGTTGCGATCACACAGATGATGGAGCCAAAGGTGGACAGTTCCTTCTTGCCGAACTTACTGACCAGCTTACGGGCCAGAGGAGTAAAGGCAACAATGGGAATCATGGAGAACAAAGACACGATGCCCTGCAGGGAAACATCCTTGAAGTAGGACTGGAACATGACGGTAACAGCGGTGGCAGCACCCTGCTGACCGATGAACATACCCATGGCAGCGACAGTAGCGCCAACTGCGGGACGGTTCTTCAGGAAGTTGCCGATTGCCTTGAAGATGTTGAACTTTTCACCCTCTTCGCTGACAGCAACAGAAGTTTCCACACGGATGACAGTGTTGCGGATCATGAACTGGAATGCGATGAAGCCTGCAACGCCCATGATCAGAGCGGTGAAGAAGACGCGCTCGCCCTGCAGAACATTATCCTTATACATCAGGAAGGGCAGCAGAACCATGGGCAGCATGTTGCCCACCAGACCGCCGACGCTTCTCCATGCAGACAGGGAAGCACGGTCACCTGCATCCTCAGAAATCAGGGACATCAGAGAACCGTAGGGAACATTTGCAATGGTGTAGAATGCATCCCACAGAATATAGCCACCTACGAACAGAATGTTCTTGACCATGGTAGGTGCACCAGGGAAGGGCAGGAAGCAGCAGGAACCGGCAACCAGCAGGCCGATAGAACCCAGCCAGACATAAGCCAGGAACTTGCCGCGCTTGTAAGTGGTGCGCTTATCGTTGTCGATGATGGCACCGATCAGGGGATCGTTGACAGCATCCCAGATCTGACACAGCAGCAGCAGACCTGCATAGACCAGAGAGTCCATCTGCATGAACTGGGTCCAGAAGATTGCCATGGTGCCCTTCAGTGCGAAGGACATGTTGCAGCCAAAGTCACCGGCAGCGTAGGCAAGATTATCGATCATGCCGAACTTGCGGTAACCCTTGGCATCCAGTTGTTTGGTTTTTGCCATTTTGTTTTTCCTCCTTATTTTACAGTGATTCTCACTGTCTTTGACTGTATTGCACAAAGCGGTCAGGAAATTTTGACCTGGTTCAGCTGCTTGTTGACCTCCATAATTTCTTCCTTGGAAATCAGCTTGCCAAACTGTTTCAGGGTAGCTTCAATGGTCATACGCATTTGCGCATCGATCATGTACTGAGGCAGCTTGATGCCCTTGGCCACATCGCCGGTCATAGACATGGCACGCTCCATCATAGGTGCCATAACGGCAGCAGCTTCGGGATTTGCCATAACCTCACCCATGGTGTTGTAGATGGAGAAGTAGCCCACAGGCTGGTTTACATCGTCCTTATCGAACCAGTTGACCACCTGCTCGGGATCCTTGTAGTAGGACATGTCCTTTTCGGCAACCTTCCGGATGGTCATGGTATCCTTCAGCTCACCGGAAACGGCAGTGAAGGTATGCTCACCGGTCATTTCCACATTCCACATGAAGACCTTATCGCTCTCCAGGGTGCCGATTTCCTTGCCGTCCATGTACAATGTGACACTGGACTGGTTGGAGTAGACCTTGATCTCCGTGACCTTCTCATGGCGATTTGCATAGCGGCTGCCGCACAGGTGAACGAAGGGTTCTTTGGACAGATATGCCTTGTAGATGTAGAAGGCATCTTTCTTCAGCTTCCGGTCGAAGGTAACCAGACCTTTCTGGTTCTGACCGGGCTTGCCGCCTTCGTTACGTCCGTCAGCGCCGAAGTCGAACATATTCCAGCAGTGCATTGCCCAGATGTAGGGACGCTCCTGCCACATCTTCAGCATGTGCTCGTGGTAGACAGCCTGATAGCTTTCGGTCCAGTCGCCCTTTTCGGGATTGGCAGACTGGTAAGCGGGGTTGGCGTCAGCGCCGTACTCAGACAGGCCGATGGCTGCATCGGGGAACTGGCGGTGGAAATTATCAAACCATTCATCGTTCTGATCGCAATCACCAACATACCAGCCAAAATACAGGTTGAAGCTACGGATATCGGGCAGCATGACGAAGGGATCTTCCATCTCCAGCATGAACACATGGGCCATGGTAGTGGGACGGGTCTTGTCCAGCTCATGAACCAGTGCGTTCAGAGCAACGTGGTTGTCCACGCAGTCGTCGTTCTTGCCGCCGTGGGCAGTGATCTCATTGGAAAGGCCCCAGCAGATAATGCAGGGATGATTGTAGCACTGGGTGATCAGTTCCCGCATTTGAGAGAAGGTGTTCTCCCGACCCTCGGGCATATGCTCGGTGATGTAGGGGATCTCTGCCCAGCAGATGATACCTGCCTTGTCACAAATGTCGTAGAAATACTGATCGTGCTGGTAGTGGGCCAGACGGATGGTGTTAGCACCCAGCTCCAGGATCAGGGCCAGGTCCTCATCATGCTCCTTGGTAGTCAGCGCATTGCCCAGACCCTGACGGTCCTGGTGACGGGCCACGCCGCACAGAGGATAGGGCTTGCCATTGAGGATGAAGCCCTTCTGGGCGTTCACTTCATATTTCCGGCAGCCGAACTGGGTGGAAACCACATCGCCGGATTCCAGGGCAGCCTCGGCGGTGTACAGATAAGGATCGTTCTTGCCATCCCACAGGTGAACGTTCTCAATAACGAACTCTGCGACGGCATGACCGTCCACGGAAGCAACGGTCTGAGTCTGACCTGCGGCAGTGATGGTGACAGGAACATCGGCGTTCTGCCAGGTATCCACCGTGACAGTGGCAGTCTTGTAATCGTCGGAGACAATGGGTGTGACCTTGATGGCAGGGGTGCCCAGGTAAGCCAGTTCAAAATGGGTCTTGGGTACGGTCACCAGCCACACGTTCCGGTAAAGACCGCCGTAGAAGGTAAAGTCAGCCTTCTGGGGATAAACCGTACGGTTTGCGCCATTGTTCACAGAAACGGCCAGCAGCGCCTTCTGGCCTGCGTAAGCGGTCACATTGACACGGAAGGTGGAGTAACCACCCTCATGGTGAGCCAGTTTCTCGCCGTTCACATAAACGTCTGCAGTATAGGCCGCACCCCGGAACTCCAGCCAGACTTCCTCGTCTGCGCCGCAGACAACCTCCAGTTCCTTGGTGTACCAGCAGGTACCGCGATAATAGTCGTTCTTGCCGTCCTGACCGTCGATGGCATTCCAGGTATGCGGAAGTGTGACTGCCTCACCGGAAACAGCAGCAGGAACACCGGAATTGTCCTTGGTAAAGTGCCAGTGTTCATTGAAAAGACGGATGTTGCGCATGTTTGCTCCTCCTTAACGATAACGGTTTGCAAAGATGTCTGTTAGCCGCCCGGCCAATGGCAAAAGGGTTAAGCATTGTGAACAAGTAAGGAGAAAGTTCTCCGGACGGCTAACAGGCATCTTTGCAGTGTTAACAGAATATTTATCATTATATTC
This sequence comes from Oscillospiraceae bacterium, assembly GCA_017398105.1. The sequence goes on from JAFQHF010000159.1 coordinate 20,587, forward strand.
GAGTAATTGCGGCAAGTTAATTGTTATCTCTCAAAAAATAGTTTGCATATCTTGCAAACATTGGCTATAATGGGGATAATAGAGAAAAAAGGAACGTTGCTTTTTATGAAAATAAACCAAATTCACGAACTGGCGGCGGTACTTCTGCGCAGCAATGCCCCGGATAATATTGCTTATGTCAAAAAGAGACTGCAGGAAATGGGCATGACATTGACAGATCTGTATCAGAAGCTGGAAATGCTGAGTGGTACTGTAGATGCCTTTCGGGATGAGGGGTTTGCCGATATTTCCTCTCCCGTCCATTCTCATCCCTTTTGGGAAATCGTGTACTGCCAGAGTAATTGCGGCGCAGAGTATTTGATCGGAACAACATGTTACCAGCTGCAGCGCGGCGACATTATTCTGATTCCGCCCGGAGTCAGCCATGCCTCTCTGCGCCAGAAGGATGCTGCAGAGCCCTACAGAGGATATGTCTTATGGATCAATGCAGACAGCGTCCATGATTTGCAGGAATCTTTTTCCTTCGTATTGAGCTGTCCCCCAAAAGGTGTGCGGCTGCGCACCAGCGGAACTGTATGGGAATGCCTGGGAGGTGTTTTCTCAACGATCGTGGGTGAGGTGGAACGTCACGAATCCGGATGGGATGCCGTCGTGATTGGAAATACCATTGTTTTGCTGACGCAAATCACACGGGCCATTGCAGATTTAACAATCTCACCCGAGTCAATTGACAAGCCGGAGCTCCTGGAACAGATCCTTGCCTATATTGAGGGATACCTGTCGGAAAGAATCACACTGGAGGATGTGGCGAATCGCTTCTGGGTAAGCCAGAGCACCGTTGCCCATCTGTTCGCCAGGAAAATGGGGAGCAGCTTTTACAAATACGTGATGCAACGGCGGCTGACAGAGGCCAAAAATTTGATCAAGGAAAACATGGGCATTGAAAAAGTGTGTACCCAAGTGGGGTTCAACGACTACTCAGCTTTCTATCGGGCCTTCCGGAAGGAATATGGCATGTCTCCACAGCAGTTCCGCAGGATCTATTACAGTGCAAAGGAAGCTCATATGGAACACTGAATTAAAACGTAAAAACAGCATGTATTGCAAACCTTGCAATACATGCTGTTTTTACGTTCTATATTAGTTCTGTTTTCGTCGAATCCTTTCAGGAAACGGCTTTCCTGGATTTGCGGTAGATCACAAACAGATATGCCATATGGAGCACGGTGAAGACTACAACGGGAATGTAGCTCTGCTTGATTCCCAGACCGAAACCAACGACGATGTCGTACAGGTGCAGGATCGCAGGCACCGCAAAAATCACAATACCATCTTTCTGGATATTCACCGGGGACATCTTCTTCCAGTATTTTACGATCAGTGCTGCACCGAATGCGAAGTTGGCGATCATTGCGATCAGTTCGTACCAGAACAGGTATGTTGCATTGTCGGAATAGATGGGCTTGACCAGCAGCAGAGCTGTGGGGATCAGGGGGATCAGCAGGAACACCGCAGCCAGGAAGGGATAGGCGGTTCCAAGCCATTCCTTCTTTTTCTTTGCATAAAGGTGCTGACCCCAGGCGATCAATCCTGCATAGAGGCCGGTCATGTAGAACCAACTGGAGAAGTTAAAGAAGGGAATGCCGAAGAAAGTGGTCTCATAGTAGATCTTCCAGTTCCAGTGGCCCTGGGCGATGCCATCAAATACATAGGTGTCGTGGACATAAACTGGGTCGATGGTCATGTCCTGAACCATGGACAGCAGACCCACGAACCAGATGATGCTCCATCTGGGCATGTTCAGATACTCGAACAGCACCATAGCAGAATACATGGTGACCGCTTCGATCAGCAGAATGCTCAGGGGAAGCAGGCCAAACATCATAAACCGCTCCTGAGAATACCAATAGTTTCCGGTGAGAACACCGAAGTGTTCAAAGATACCGGCCGCCAGCACAAAGCAGCACAGCTCAAACAGCTGCTGCTTGGGACGGTTGCTTTTCAGTGCATGAACCATACAGATGAGGAACAGAACAACGCTCATCACTTCCATGATGATCCATGTAATGGGATGATTACCGATCATAGTCATACCAGCCTTTCTAAGATTGACAAAGAGAATCCTTCCTGCTATATTTGAAACAGGATGAAACAAGTGTAACAGCGCACCAACTGTTTGTCAACGAATCCGGGCCCGGCCTGTACAAAAGGGAGGTATTTGTCTTGTCAGAATATGCAAATCAAACGGAAATAGAACGGAGAAACGCGCTCAGACTTTCCAATGAAGAATCCAATCGGTTGACCAGAGAATGTATTGAGTCAGCGCTGGTTTTGCTGATGAAGGATCACGATTTTCAGTCGATTTCTATCACGGATATTATACGCAGGGCTGGTGTTTCCAGATCCGCATACTATCGGAATTACAATTCCAAGGAAGACATCCTGACCAACATCTTCAACCGGGCAGCGGAGGCCATTGTAAATGCGCTGTCCATAGAATTGGTGTCCCAGAATATGGTCAGCAGCTACCGGATTCTGTTTGAAAAGGTACTGGAAATCCAGGATCTCTTTACAATCATCCGAAAGGCGGGGATGGTCCATGAATTTCAGATGGCGGTAAATGAGAAATACCTGCAGGCAATTGATACAAATTCGCCCGAAGCATATTACCGGGTCCTGTCGTGGATCGGTTCCATCTTCAACATCATATTTGGCTGGCTGCAGCGTGGGAACCAGGAAACACCTGAGCAGATGGCACATATTTGCAGCCAACTGCTGAGCGAAGAGGAATGGCGCATTGGTGCGGGAATCCAATGGAATACAGCCGCGGCTCATTTCGTTGCTTGTGTTGAATGTGGTGAGGAGGAACAGGATGTTTGATTTCTTCAGAAAACCAAAGTTAAAAGAGGGTATAACTGCAAGTGTGTTTGAATGCAGGCGGGATGGCCTGACCATACGGGGGACAGAATATCGCCTGGATGGCGAAGATTTGCCCATTGCCATTGTTTGCCATGGGTTTATGGCGTGGCAGGATACAGTACGGCATTACGCGATTATGCTGGCGGAGATGGGATATGCCGCATATTGCTTCGATTTTAACGGTGGCTCGGTCATGAGAAGTAAAAGTGACGGAAAAACCACCGATATGTCTGTTCTGACCGAGGTGAAGGATCTGGAGGCTGTCATCGATCACTTGCGAACCTTGCCCTATGTCAATAAGGACCGCATCTTCCTCATGGGCTGCAGCCAGGGCGGTTTTGTGTCCGCGCTGGTTGCCGCAAAAAACAAATATCCCGTGGAGAAATTGTGTCTGTTCTATCCCGCATTGTGCATTCCCGATGATATTCGTGCGGGACATATGATGTCAACGAAGTTTGATCCGAACAATGTGCCGGATACTGTCCGATGCGGTCCCATGAAGGTTGGTAAGTGTTATGCCACGGACGTAATGGATATGGACGCGTTTGAGGAAATCAAGGCATATACCGGGAAGGTGTGTATTGTACACGGAACAGCGGACAAGATCGTAGATATTGCCTACGCAAAACGTGCAGAGGAAGTCTACAGAAGCACCGCGCCGGAAACGATGCGCGAGGATATGAGAGTGAATTTCCACATTATCGAAGGCGGTGCGCATATGTTTTCCAAGAAGGATGACATCGTTGCCATGGAAGAATTAAGAAATTTTGCGAATCTGGTGTAAAAACACAAACGGAGGTGTATGCTGTGAATCCTATTATGATCGACTCCGAAAAGTGTATCGGCTGTGGGCTGTGTGTAAATGACTGTCCAAACGCACATCTTTACCTTGAAAACAAAAAAGCGCAAGCAGCTGAAAGCGGCTGTATTGAATGCGGACATTGCTTTGCCGTCTGTCCCATGAATGCAGTCAAAATCGCAGGCTATGATTGCGCGGAGGAGCCTGTTACGCCGATGACTGCGTTTGACAGCGACAAGCTTTTGTCTGCGTTGAAAAGCAGAAGATCCATCCGCCATTTCACGTCCCAGAGTGTGGAAAAAGAAAAGCTGGAAAAGATCCTGGAAGCGGGGCGCTACTGTCCCACGGGTGGCAACTCACAGAATGTTGCCTTCACCATCCTGGGCAGCAAGCAGGATGAGGCAGAGGAGATTTGCGTAAGCCTGTTCCGCAAGGGAAAGAAGCTGGGCTCTCCTTATGTGGATCTTTTGAAGCGGATCACGATTCCGGATGACTTCTTTTTCAAGGGTGCTCCGCTGGTAATTGTGGTATCCAGTAATAGTGACATCAATGCCGGACTTGTCAGCTCCTACATGGAGCTTATGGCTTACAATCTGGGGCTGGGTGTGCTTTACAGCGGATTCTTTGTGATCTGTACGAAGCTGAGTGGAAAACTGAAAAAGATGCTGCAGCTTCCCAAAGGTCATAAAGTTATTTCCTGTCTGGTCATGGGCTATCCGGACGTAAAATATCAACGGATCCCGCCAAGAAAGGAAATACAGGCGAAGGTATTGTAAGCGCTGGATGATGAATGATAAGATAATACTGACGGAATAAAAAGAAAACGCTGCGATTCCCTCCCAAAACAGAGGAAATCGCAGCGTCTTTATCTTTTGTTATTCCGTTAATCAGGCACGGAAAGTGTTAGCAAGATCCACGCAGGTTTCAGCGATGGACTTGCCGACAGCCTTCAGAAGCTTGTTCATGCAGTACATCTCCTTTTCAAAAAATCTGGCGTGTTTTATATTAGCCTGTCAACCGACCTTGCTGCCGGATCAAACTCCGCGGTGGAGAGATACATCGTCATGCGGTCGATGGGAGTATTTTACAGGGCGATTGTGAACTTTATATAATTTAAAAATGGATAATTTGTGAATTTTGCCCTTCCTTCTGACTGTAATATGGGAAAAGTAACTCAATTCAATAATTCTGCCACAAAGGAAAAAGGGGTTGTAGCAAAACGAAAGTCTGCTACAACCCCTTTTGAATTACAGTCGTGATGAACCCATTTCCGTGTATGCCACATCCCAAAACCTCCGCACCAATTCCGCACCAATCTGCCATGAAACTGCATGGAGATGCATGAATTTACATATCGAAAAAGTTTTGAAATATTAGTATTATGGATGAACATGGAGGTATATTGATCTATGAAAAGTTCAGATATCTTACGATACCTAATTTCATATATTTCTAAACTCCTTTGTGGATTTTATTTCAAATTGGGGCGTGCAAATTACAGCAATATATTTTAGCACAATTAGCCGGAAATTTCAATATGATTTGATGTTTTTGCCCGGAGAAAATGCCGCTGTGAAGGGGATTTCACAGCGGCATGGAAAATTCAGCTGCGCTTGGCACGCTTGCGGTTGTAGAGCTTGGCCAGGCCGCCTTCACTGGTTTCCCGGAAACGGTGATCCAGATTCACACCGGTTTCCTTCATGGCGCGGCAGACCATGTCGTAGCTGATGTTTCGGGAGCCGGTGAGGAAATAGCTTAAGTTGCAGGCGTTCATGGCGCGGACCGCGGCAACGGCGTTGCGCTCGATGCAGGGGATCTGCACCAGACCGCAGATGGGATCGCAGGTCAGTCCCAGGTGATGCTCCATGGCAACCTCGGCGGCGTATTCCACCTGGTCCAGATCCTGCTGGTACAGCTCCGCCAGGGCGGCGGCAGCCATGGAGCAGGCGGTGCCGATCTCTGCCTGACAGCCGCATTCGGCGCCGGAGATGGAGGCGTTGGTCTTGGTCAGATTGCCGATGATGCCGGCGGTGGCAAGACCGCGGATGATCTGCTCATCGGTAAAGCCCTTGGTGACCTGGGCGTATTTCAGCACGGCGGGGAGCACACCGCAGGCACCGCAGGTGGGGGCGGTGACCACAGTGCCGTTGTCCGCATTCTGTTCGGCTACGGCATAGGCATAGGCGGCGATGCGCTGGAATTCAATGAGGGCGGGCTCGTCCACCTTGGGGTCCTTTTCGTAGAGGTACTTGGCCTTGCGGTGGACATTCAGACCGCCGGGGAGAACGCCCTCCCTGGAAAGACCCTCATCGATGGCATTTTTCATGGTCTGCCAGACCTCCATCAGGAAATCCCAAATCTCCGGGCCTTCGTTCAGTTCCACATATTCGGACAGGGTATCGATATAGCGCCATTTGCAGAAATCGGCGATTTCCGCGAAGGAATGCTCGATGTAGACCTCCTCGGCATTGGCAGCGGGGCGCTCGCCGGGGACCCGGATGTCGCCGCCGCCGATGGACTCCACCCGAAGGTGACCGATCTCAATGTCGCCGGTGAAGGCGGAGAAGTCCATGGTGTTGGGATGCATGCCCTCCCAGCTTTCCTGAGAGAAGACGATTTTTGTGCGGTGCTCGCCGAGGGTGTCCAGCAGCACCCGGTCGGTGCCGTGGCCGATGCCGGTTTTGCTTAAGGAGCCGTAGAGGGTGACCCGGAAGGATTCCGCATCGGGGCAGCGCTTCAGAAACAGCAAAGCAGCCCGTTCCGGGCCCATGGTATGCGACGATGAGGGACCTTTGCCGATTTTGTAGATCTCGCGGATGGATTTCATGGAAAAACCTCCGTTTATAATTTATTTCTGAGAAAAGTATACCAAAGAATGGGCAGGATTACAATGGGGATTCAAAAAATATCCGGGCAGAAGACAGACACGCCCCAGCAGCAGATACGGAAATGAGAATGGGAAATTTCAGGATTGATGCTTGCTACCCCTTGACAGATGTGCTACAATATAAAATACGAAATTTGGAAAACTGAGAGGATGAGATACCTATGGCAAAAGAGAAAAAGGTCGAGCAGATCACCGATATGGAGGTAGACTTTGCCCAGTGGTTTACCGATGTGTGCAAGAAGGCACAGCTGATCGACTATTCTTCCATCAAGGGCGTTTTCATTTACCGTCCCTATGGCTACGCAATCTGGGAAAATATTCAGAATATCATGGACAAGGAATTCAAGAAGCAGGGCGTTGAGAACGTCTACATGCCTCTGCTGATTCCCGAATCCCTGCTGCAGAAGGAGAAGGATCATGTTGAGGGCTTCGCTCCCGAGTGCGCCTGGGTCACCCTGGGCGGCGGCGAGCGTCTGGAGGAGAAGTACGCCATCCGTCCTACCTCCGAGACCCTGTTCTGTGAGCATTTCGCCAATGTGCTGCAGTCCCACCGGGATCTGCCCATGAAGTATAACCAGTGGTGCAGCGTGCTGCGCTGGGAGAAGACCTCCCGTCCCTTCCTGCGCCACCGGGAGTTCCTGTGGCAGGAGGGCCATACCATCCACGCCACCGCAGAGGAGGCCAAGTCCTTCACCGAGACCATGCTGAATGTCTACGCCGACTTCTGCGAGAACGTGCTGGCGATGCCTGTGACCCGCGGCCAGAAGACCGATAAGGAGAAGTTCAACGGCGCTGAGGCTACCTACACCATCGAGTGCATGATGCACGACCGGAAGGCTCTGCAGGCCGGCACCTCCCACTACTTCGGCGACGGCTTCTGCAAGGCTTTCGAGATCGAGTTTACCGATAAGAACAACAAGAAGACCAATCCCCACCAGACCTCCTGGGGCGTTTCCACCCGTCTGATCGGCGGCATCATCATGACCCACGGCGACAACAACGGTCTGGTGCTGCCTCCCAAGGTGGCTCCCGTTCAGGTGGTGGTTCTGCCCATCGCACAGCACAAGGCCGGCGTTCTGGATGGCGCCAATGCCATTAAGGATCGCCTGATCGAGGCGGGCTTCCGCGTTAAGATCGATGATTCCGACAACTCTATGGGCTGGAAGTGCGCCGAGTACGAGATGAAGGGCGTGCCCCTGCGTGTTGAGTGCGGCCCCCGTGATCTGGAGAACGGCCAGTGCGTGCTGGTGCGCCGCAATGACCGGGAGAAGGTGGTTGTGAAGCTGGAAGATCTGGAGAAGGCTGTTGCCGAGCAGCTGCAGGCTGTCCACGACGGCATGTACGCACGGGCAAAGAAGAACCTGGAAGAGCACATCTACGAGGCACACTCCCTGGAAGAGGCCAAGCAGCTGCAGGAGGAGAATGGCGGCTTCGTCAAGACCATGTGGTGCGGCGATCTGGAGTGCGAGCTGGCAATGAAGGAAAAGGCCGGAATGTCTTCCCGCTGCATTCCCTTTGCACAGGAGAAGCTGGGCGATACCTGCGCCTGCTGCGGCAAGCCCGCCCACAAGATGATCTACTGGGGCGTGGCCTACTAAGTTGACAGTTTACAGTTGACAATTGACAGTTAACAGGTCTGCGGTAACGCAGGCCTGTTCTTGTAAGTGAGAGGTTTACATAATTGTATGAAACGAATCATTATCATCGGCTGTCCCGGCAGCGGTAAGACCCGGCTGGCCCGGATGCTGCAGGAGAAGCTGGATCTGCCTTTGGTGCATCTTGACCGGCTGTGGTGGACGAAGGGCTGGGAAAATGTTTCCATGGAGGAATTCGATGAAAGGCTTTCCCGGGCGCTGGCGCTGGACAGCTGGATCATCGACGGCAACTACAGCCGCACCATGGAGGCCCGGCTGCAGAAGTGCGACACGATTATATATCTGGACTACAGCCGCTGGGTCTGCCTGTGGGGCATGTGTCAGCGGGTTCTGAGCAACTACGGAAATGTCCGCCCGGATATGCCGGAGGGCTGTCCGGAGCGGTTTGACTGGGAGTTTGTCAAATATATCTGGAACTTTAACAGTCAGAACCGGGTGAGAAATTACACCTGGATCGCCAAGACGAAGCACGCCAACGCCATCGTCCTGAAAAATCGGAAGGAAGCGGCGGCGTTTCTGGAGCAGCTGTAAATAAGAGAATCCGACCTGTGGTTACGATCACAGGTCGGATTTTTGCGATATGTATCGTTCCGGGAAAGGCTCCCTTGTGTAAAGGGAGCTGTCAGCGAAGCTGACTGAGGGATTGCTTTACTGCAGTATCGATATACTCACAGACTCCCCGGAAATTACTGTTGACTTCATTGTTGGGAATGCGAATGACCGTTAGTCCATATCCTTCCAGAAATGCGGTGCGTTCTGAATCCTTCTTTCTGTTGCTGTCCTCATAGTGCTGAGATCCGTCTAATTCAATTACGAGTTTGGCTTCCGCGCTATAAAAATCAGCAATGTATTTCCCTAATACTTTTTGCCGCGAAAATCGTACAGGATAGGATCGCAGAAAATCATACCAAAGATGTCGCTCTTCCTTTGTCATTTCTTTTCGCAGCTGCTTTGCCAATGGCACTAACTGCTTATTGTGTTTCGACTGCATAACAATCCCTCCGTCACGGCTTCGCCGTGCCACCTCCCTTTACACAAGGGAGGCTTTGGCGCGCTGTAAAACCGCACATTGTACAATACACGGATCTTTGTGCAAAAGTGTGCTCTATGTCTGAATACCCAGTTGGAAGGAATTAAACTAAGTCAATCCAGTATCTTTGCTCTACAACACCATCAGTTTCAATCTCGTTTTCCAAAATACCGCCGTTATTTTGAATGCTTTTTGCAGAACCGACATTGTCTTTATCACAAACCATTAAGACGCTTTTGATTCCCAGTTTTCTGCACTCGTCCAATGCCAAAGCGATCATTGCTGTTGCAATGCCTTTTCTGCGCTCGGAAGGACGAACTCCGTCACCGATATGTCCGCCGTGCAGAAGTAAGGCTTCGTTTAAGTAATGCCTGATATTTACTGCTCCAACAATCATATTCCGATCTTCATCCAAACAGAAAAAGGTTGAATCGGGTACCAGTCTCTCGCTTGCGGTCTTTACTTCCAGATTGGCGCAATAATACTCAAAATCATGATAGTCAATGCGGCGGATGGAATAAGGGATAATTTCTTCGCCGGTTGCGTTCCATTCATCCAGCATATCCTTGATTTGGTCGCGATATTGGCTCGTTGCTTTCACTAACCTAAGCTTCATACGAAATACCTTTCAAAAATCCTGGTGATCAGTCTGTTTACTTTCATACAATAAGAATTGCAGGGATTACAAGAACGGGGACAGCAGTTTCATCTGCTGTCCCCATAACGGTCTCGTGAATGATGCTCTTCGTTTACACAATTCCCTGTGCGTTCATGGCATCGGCAACCTTCAGGAAGCCGGCAATGTTGGCACCGGCAACGTAGTTGCCTTCCATGCCGTAATCCTTGGCAGCCTTGTCCAGGTTGTGGAAGATGTTGACCATGATGGTCTGCAGCTTGGCGTCCACTTCCTCGAAGCTCCAGCTGAGCCGCTCGGAGTTCTGGGTCATTTCGAGGCCCGAGGTGGCGACACCGCCTGCGTTGGAGGCCTTGCCGGGGCAGAACAGAACGCCGTTGTCCTGCAGGTACTTGGTGGCATCCAGGGTGGTGGGCATGTTGGCACCTTCTGCAACGGCGAAGCAGCCGTTTGCTACCAGCATCTTGGCATCGTCCAGCAGCAGCTCGTTCTGGGTAGCGCAGGGCAGAGCCACGTCACAGGGCGTGCTCCAGACACCCTTGCCCTCATGGTAAACGGCCTTGGGACGGCGGGCAGCGTACTCGGTCAGACGGGCGCGCAGCTTCTGCTTGACTTCGATCAGGGTAGCCACATCGATGCCGTCGGGATCGTAGATCCAGCCGGAGGAATCGGAGCAGGTGACAGGCTTTGCGCCCAGCTGCCATGCCTTCTCAATGGCGTAGGTAGCCACGTTGCCGGCGCCGGAGACAACCACGATCTTATCCTTCAGAGACTTGCCGTTGCACTTGAGCATCTCATCGGTCAGGTACAGCAGGCCGTAGCCGGTGGCCTGGGTTCTTGCCAGGGAGCCGCCGAAGGACAGGCCCTTGCCGGTGAACACGCCTTCATAGGTGTTCTGCAGCTTCTTGTACTGGCCGAACATATAGCCAACCTCGCGGGCACCCACGCCGATATCACCGGCGGGCACGTCGGTGTTGGCGCCGATGTGGCGGTACAGCTCGTTCATCAGGCTCTGGCAGAAGGCCATGACCTCCCGGTCAGACTTGCCCTTGGGGTCGAAGTCGGAGCCGCCCTTGCCGCCGCCCATGGGCAGGCCGGTGAGGCTGTTCTTGAAGGTCTGCTCGAAAGCCAGGAACTTCATGATGGACAGGTTGACGGAAGGATGGAAGCGCATACCGCCCTTGTAGGGGCCGATGGCACCGTTGAACTGGATGCGGTAGGCGTTGTTCACCTGAACCTGACCCTTGTCATCCACCCAGGGCACACGGAACAGGATGCAGCGCTCAGGGGTGGTCAGCCGCTCCAGCAGTGCATCCCGGCGGTACTTGTCTTCATTCTTTTCAATAACGGCGCGCAGGGACTCCAAAACCTCATACACGGCCTGGTTAAATTCGGGCTGGTCGGGATTCTGCTTCTTGACCCGTGCCAGGGTCTCGTCTACATAACTCATAAACAAATGTCCTCCCTAGAAAGAAAAATAGGATGCACGCATTGTAGCAGAAGTGAACTGAAATTACAAGAGGGTTTTGCAGTTTTTTTGCCCACCAATTGCAGGATTATGGAAAAAACGCCGATTTCAACAACCGGCGTTTAAAATATGAAACTTTGTTTGTGCATAATTGCAGGTTTGTAAAAAGGCAAATGCAGGGCGGCTTGCCCTCAGGCTGCCGTTACTGCAGGGAAGGATCGGTTATGGCGGGCTGAGGACAGCCCGCCCTGCAGAAAGCGTGTTGCTATCTGGCCCGGGGGAGGATCTCGTCCCGGATCACGGTGTACAACAGATCCAATTCTTCCTGCTGTGTCTGCCGGCAGAGGGAGATGCGGAAGGTGCCGTCAATGCGCTCCGGGGCCACCTTCATGGCTTCCAGCACATGGCTCCGGTGACCCTTGGCGCAGGCGGAGCCTGCACTGACGCAGATGCCGTGATCCTGCAGGATGTTGATGGAATTCTGGGTGGGAACGCCGGGGATGGCAATAGAGAGTATATGGGGGGCTTCATGGGCGCCGTTTATATGGACACCATCCAGGCCGGAGAGCTTTTCCGCAAGGGAGTCGATCATGGCCTTTTCTTTTCTGGCATCTTCCTTATAGGTGGCAGCCACTGCGGCGCAGGCAGCGGCGAAGCCGAAAATGGCAGGGGTGCCTTCTGTGCCGCTGCGGTAGCCGCCCTCCTGACCGCCGCCCAGCATAATGGCCGGGAAGGACTTCAGCCGGGGGGAGATGTACAGCGCGCCTGCACCCTTGGGGCCGTGCACCTTGTGGGAGGACACACTGATCAGATCAGCGCCCAGCTGCTTCGCGGTGAAGGGAACCTTTAAAAAGCCCTGTACCGCATCGGTATGGAAAATGGCATCCGGGCAGAGCTTGTGAGTCAGCTTTGCCATGGCGGAAATGGGCATGACGGAGCCTACCTCATTGTTGACCATCATGATGGAAACCAGAATGGTATCCTTGCGAAGGGCTTCCTTCAAAGCGGCCGGCGTAACGGTGCCGGTTTCATCGGGCTGCAGGTAGGTGACTTCATAGCCTCTGCTTTCCAGATCCTTCATGCAGTTCAGGATGGCATGGTGCTCCATGGCGGTGGTGATGATGTGCTTTCCCCGCTTGCCCATCCGTTTCAGAGCACCGAAGATGGCCCAGTTGTCGGCCTCGGTGCCGCCGGAGGTAAAGAACACCCGGTCAGGCTCCGCGCCCATGGCGGCGGCAACCTGATGCCTGGCCGTCCGCAGCAGCCGGGCGGTATCAATTCCGAAATCATACAGGGCAGAGGGATTGCCCCAGTTTTCGGTCAATGCCTTGGTCATAGCCTCCACAGCCTCAGAACAGGGCTTTGTGGTGGCGGAATTGTCGAGATAGATCATAAGTTTCCTCAGTCTTTCAAAGATAGAATGTAGGGCGGGGTCATGACCCCGCCGAGCAGGCAGCGATTTGTGGAGGCAGTCGTGTATCGCAGCAGAGATTTCGGAATGGGATGCTTTTTGTACCTAAGACATAAGAATGACTCGTTTCTGTTTCGGACAGTAGTTGCCGATACCGGGTCGGCGGGGACATGTCCCCGCCCTACAATATCTTACTTACCAACGCAAAATCTTTCAAAAATCCGGTTCGTAATATCTTCCCGCACCGTTGCGCCGGTGACTTCACCCATGGCTTCCATGGCTTCCTCCACATCCGTCAGTACCGCATCCGGGGTCAGACCCAGCTGCAGACCCTGCAGGGAGCGCAGCATGGCTTCGTAAGCCCGGCGGCAGGCATCAAACTGCCGTGCGTTGGTCAGAATGGAGCCGTCGCAGGGCGTGTCATTTTCGAACATGGCATCCACCATATCCGCCAGCTGATCCAGACCCTCGCCGGTTTTGGCGCAGATTTTGATGATGGTCATGAAGGGAAGATCGCTGGGCTCGATGCAGTCGCCCAGGTCGGTTTTGTTGATCAGGCATACGGCGTTTTCCTGATCGCAGCACAGATCAATGATGGCTTCGTCCTCATCGGTCAGGGGCTTGGAGCCGTCGCAGACGAAGATCACCAGATCTGCTTCCTCCACGGCCTTTTTGGAACGCTCCACACCGATGGCCTCCACGGTATCGGCAGTTTCCCGGATACCGGCGGTATCGATGAGCCGCAGCCGGGTGGAACCCAGCATGACGGTTTCCTCCACGGTATCCCGGGTGGTGCCGGGAATGTCCGTGACGATGACCCGGTCGTAGCCGGCAAGGGCGTTGAGCAGACTGGATTTGCCCACATTGGGCTTGCCCACGATGGCAGCGGCCACGCCCTGCCGCAGAATCCGGCCCTGGCCGTAGGTCTGCAGGAGCTTGTACAGCTGCTTGGCATTGCTGCGCAGATTCGTGCGGTAGTTTTCCAGGCCGAAATCCTCAATATCCTCATCCGGATAATCCAGCACCGCGTGGAAATGGCTGCACAGGTTGGTCAGATCATCATAAATGGGCGCCAGCTTCTTCTGCAGCACGCCGCCTACCTGACCGGCTGCGTTGGCGGCGGCATCGGCGGTGTCTGCTTCGATCAGATCAATGACCGCCTCTGCCTGGGTCAGATCCAGCTTGCCGTTCAGAAAGGCACGCTTGGTAAATTCGCCCCGCTTGGCAGGTCTGGCACCGGCCGTGTACAGAGCCTCCAGTCCGGCGGCCAGCACGGCAGGGGAGCCGTGGCAGTGAAATTCCACAGTATCCTCGCCGGTATAGCTGTGGGGGCCTCTGGATACCACCGCCATGCACTGATCGATGGTGCGGCCCTGCTTGTCGTGCAGCTGGCCCAGCATCAGCTTCCGGTCCGGAACCTGCGCCAGGACTTTATTGTTATTTAATGTAAATACCCGGTCCGAAACCGCAATGCAGTCATCGCCGGTGAGCCGGATGATTCCGATGGCGCTGACCTGATTGCCGGTGGACACGGCAGCAATGGTGTGAGACATGGTTAAACTCCTTAAACGCTACGAATTGTGTAGGGCGGCTTGCCCTCAAGCCGCCGTTTCTACAGAACTGGATCGGCTACGGCGGGCTGAGAGCAGCCTGCTCTACAACAAAATAGGATATGAATTATTGTGCATCCAGGAATGCCAGAGGGTCACCCTCGCTGGCGATGAAATGCATCAGCATGTAAGCGCACATGATGGCAACGTTCTCTTCTTTTAAGATACGCCGGCATTCTTCCCGGTCGGCGATAACGACCTGGATTTCCTCGGATGCCTCCTGATGGGTATTGGTAGGCTCGCCGCTGCAGTAGCCGTAAACGGTGCCGCAGCTTTCATCGGTCATGCCGATGGTGGTGAAGAAGGGACGGCAATAGCTGCCGCCGTCCTTGGGAACGAAGGTCAGGCCGGTCTCTTCGAACATCTCCCGGATACCGGCTTCCATCATATCCTCCCCGTCCTCTACTAGTCCGGCGGGAAATTCATAGACAAACCCACCCAGAGGATACCGGTACTGGCGGATCAGAACCACCTTATCCTTCTTTTCGCCGTAAACGCCGTACAGGATCACACCGTCCGGTTTGTTCTCCCGGGTGACGGCCTTCAGCTGTCCGATCTCCTTTGCCCGGGAGGAAACATAATAAGGAGAAACGCTGCCATCCCGGTGGATGGCTTCGAATTCGTAGAAATTCAGAAACCGGGTGTTGGTTTTCTTTTCGATTCTGCCTACCTTGCTCATGGCGATACCTCCTGAAAGGTCATAATAATTAACTATAGCATTTCTGAATAAAAAAAGCAATATCCGTCCATAATTCCCGGGAGGTGAGATCAATGACGGATCAGCAGATACGAAATCTCTTTGAAGGGGCATCGGACTTTGAAGCCAGAACCCTTCGTACGGGGGCAGCGGTTCTCTACGGATATTTTATTGATGGGCTGGTAACCAGCAGCTTTGTGGCGGAGTATATCTATAAGCCTATCATGCTGGATCTTCCCAAGGACACTGCGCAGGCCTATGATGCTGCCCTCCGGGGCGCGGTTTACAATGCGGTGGCCCGGCCCTGCAGGGATCTGGCAGATGTGGCAGTCAAGATTGTCAACGGATTCTGCGTGGTTCTGTTCCCGGGAACGGGGGCCATCGCCTTCGAAGTCCGCACCGGTGTCAGCCGCGGCCCCCAGGCGCCGGATGTGGAGAATACCGTAAAGGGACCAAAAGATGCTTTCGTGGAAACGGTCCGCATCAACACCAGCCTGATCCGCCGCCATCTGCGTACACCGGATCTGCGCATCGACGGTCTGACTGTAGGCGAAAGAAGCCTGACCAATGTGGCGGTGGTCTGGATCAAGGGAATTACCAATCCGGATCTGGTGGAAAAAATGAATAAGCGCATCCGCTCCATCCGGATAGACGCGCTGCTCTCTCCGGCATCCGTGGAAGAATATATCACAGGCTCCAGAAAAACGGCTTTTCCGCTGCTGCAATATACGGAACGACCGGACAGATTCTGCCAGGGACTGCTGGACGGCAGAATCGGCATCCTGATAGACGGCCTGCCACTGGCGTATCTGGCTCCGGCAACACTGGGGTATTTGATGGAGAGCCCGGAGGACAGAAGCAAGGATTATATATCTGCATCCTGCGTCCGGGTGCTGCGATACGGGGCACTGCTGCTGAGCCTGCTTCTGCCTGCGGTGTATATAGCAATGGTAATGTTCCATCCTCAATACCTGCCGCCGAAGCTGCTGGACACGATCCTGAATGCAGATCAGCCGAGACCCTTTACCACCGCAGCAGAGGTGCTGGGCTTGTTGGTTGCCTATGAGCTGCTGCAGGAATCCGGAATCCACCTGCCTCAGGCCATCGGACAGTCCGTATCCACCATCGGGGGCATCGTGGTGGGAACAGCTGCGGTGGAAGCAGGACTCATTGCGCCTATGGTTCTGATCGTAGTCAGTGTCACCGGAATCTGTGGGTTTGTGCTTCCCAACCGGGATCTGGCCCAGGCAGTGCGGGTATGGCGGTTCGCACTGGCAGTGCTGGGGATGCTGGCGGGCATGTGGGGAACGCTGATCGGAACCGGCTTGCTGATGCTGCACCTGGCACGCCTGCGCTGCCTTGGTGTAAACTACCTGACACCGTTTCCGGGAAGCAGAGGTCTGCTCAGAAAGCGCCTGAAATACCAGAAGGAAAGGGATAGAAAGCTTTATCCGGAAGACAAACAAAACCAGGAATAAAAAGTCTCAAAAAAGTGAAAAATAATGCTTGACAAAAGGGGCGCGGTGTGCTAGTATATGCAAGTCGCCTGCGGGCGGCGGAAACAACAGCAAATCTTGAAGAAGTTTGAAAAGAAATGAAAAAAGTTCTTGACAAACGACAAAAGATGTGCTAACATAGCGAAGTTGCTCAGCGAGCAACGAGCAGAAAATCCACTCAGAAAAATTTGAAAAAACTTGAAAAAAGTTCTTGACAAATGAAACTGAATGTGATAGAATGCAAAAGCTGTCAGCGAGAGCGAGCAGCGAACACTGTACCTTGTAAATTGAATAACGTAAAGACAAACTTAAACACCTTGGACAAATTTATGGATTTGTTTAA
>JAFQHF010000012.1 GCA_017398105.1 Oscillospiraceae bacterium
CCGACCCGCTATCGAGGATTGCCGCGGATGGTATGATTGCATTTGTTACATTTTGCACCGTTTTTTGCCTGGGCAGTTTCGCAGCCTGCTCGGCGGGGTCATGACCCCGCCCTACAGATATTTATGAATAAACAATCATTTACCGTAGTAACGATACCGAGCGGGTTTGGGCAGTAACGATTCCCACCGCACCGAACACGCATTGGCCGTCGGCCCATGCCGACAAACGATAATTTATCTTTGTAGAAAAAGGAGGACCCCGAAATGAAAAAGACCATCCTGACCATCACCGCCCTGATCTGCATGTTTGCACTGGTGCTCACCGGCTGCGGCAGCAAGGAGGCTCCTGAAACAACCGCTGCCCCGGCAACCACTGCAGCTGCTTCTGCTGAGCCTCAGCCCCTGGGACTGTCTGACTGGAACCTGTCTACCTCCACCTGGAGCAGCCCCAACGGTGCCACCGTTCACCTGACCGCCACTCCCTTCGGCTACGAAGAGGGTCAGTCCGCCGCCTTCATCATCCGTCTGGAGGGCGAAGATGTGGCCAGCATTCCCTGTACCTGGAACGGTACTGCCTATACCGCTGATGCGGAACTGAACGCAGCCGACGGCTACTGCTACTATGTGGCCATGACCGCCGCCGATGGCAGCACTGCCGAGATCGCCGTCAATACTCCCTCTGATGTTAAGGATGAGGCGCTGATCAATATGGCCGAATCCCTGAATTCCTACTGCACCGTCACCGTGGAGACCTCCGCCTTTGCCGACGGAAAGCTGACCATCACCTCCGGCGACCTGTTTGTTCAGGTTCCCAAGATCACCAACAACGGCGAAACCATCACGGTTTCCGAAGCTGTCCTGACCCTGTGGTACAACGACGAGGCTGTGGACACCGAAAAGCTGACGCTGGAGGAATCCGAATCCGTAGGCGGCTATGAGCTTTCCCTGACGGACATTTCCTTCAAGACCCCCGAGATGGAAGATGACCATCAGCTGACCATGACTCTGGATGTAAAGCTGTCCAACGGCCAGAGCCTGTCCTGCGCCGCCGGCACCTTCTTCTATAATGACGGCCAGCTCCTGACCGCTGTGGGCTGATTTTTCCCCGCCGGCTGTTCTGCAAATTATCGTTTGTCAGCATAGGCATCAACCAATCGTAGGGGCGGATTTTCAATCCGCCCGAAATCTATCGATCAATTCCCGGCGAAGCCAACTCCGGTCGTCACGGTCTTTGCACAGATCGATACCATTCCATTGTCGTTACGTTGAGGGCGGATTGAAAATCCGCCCCTACAATAGCGTTTCGAGATTCGTGCTATAAACGATAATTTATCTCTATCCACACATCAGCAGACCGTCCCCTTTCGGGGACGGTTTTTTATTGTCCCCTGCAGAAAAACAAACCCATTGTTCTGTCTTTCACCTGTTTCTCCGGTAATTTTTAAGATTTTAACGGATGTTTTATGATAACCGAAGCAATTTCCACAAATTTCTGCCCCCAACATTCCTTTTTATGTGAATACTATAGAAAAGTTGAAAAAAAGGAATTTTTGAGATTGATTTTACGGCACATTTGGCATACAATAGGGAGCGAGCGGACAAACGGAAACGTATCCAAAGCAATTCGTATGAGGTGAGAAAGATGCTGAACATTGTGCTGGTGGAACCCGAGATTCCCCAGAACTGCGGCAACATCGCCCGCACCTGCGCCGCTGCCGGATGCCGTCTGCATCTGATCCGGCCCTTAGGGTTCGACATCTCCGAAAAGGCGGTGCGCCGGGCCGGACTGGATTACTGGCACATGGTAGAGGTTTTCGATTATGAAAACCTGTCGGATTTCTTTGCAAAGAACGATGTTCAGGAAATGTGGTGCCTGTCCACCAAAGCACCCCGGTGCTATGCGGAGGCAAGCTATCACGACAACTGCTACCTCTTCTTCGGCAAGGAGACGAAGGGGCTCCCGGAGGATTTTCTGGCAGAGCACTTTGACCAGTGCGTGCGAATCCCCATGCGCAGCGAGGCCCGGAGCCTGAATCTGAGCAATGCAGTAGCCATTACCGTCTACGAAGCGCTGCGGCAGCTTTCCTTTCCCGCCCTTCAAGATTACGGCAAAATGAGAGAATAACCCCTGATTATTACGATTTGGAGGATCAATTATGAATTACAATAAGAAGTCCATTGAGGATATCGAAGTAGCCGGCAAGCGCGTTCTGTGCCGCTGCGACTTCAACGTTCCCACCAAAGCAGGCGTCATCACTTCCGACAAGCGCATCGTCGCTGCTCTGCCCACCATCCAGTATCTGATTAACAACAAGGCCAAGGTTATCCTGTGCTCCCACATGGGCAAGCCCAAGGGTGAGTGGAAGCCCGAGCTGTCCCTGAAGATCGTTGCTGCCCGCCTGAGCGAGCTGCTGGGCCAGGAGGTCATCATGGCTTCCGATGTTGCCGGCGAGGATGCCAAGGCTAAGGCTGCTGCCCTGCAGGAAGGCCAGGTCATGCTGCTGGAGAACACCCGTTACATCAAGGGCGAGACCAAGAACGATCCCGAGCTGTCCAAGGAACTGGCTTCCCTGGCTGACATCTTCGTGAACGACGCTTTCGGCACCGCACACCGTGCCCACTCTTCCACCGCCGGTGTTGCTGACCATCTGCCCGCTGTCTGCGGCTACCTGGTCCAGAAGGAAGTTTCCATCATGGGCAAGGCTCTGGCCAACCCCGAGCGTCCCTTCGTCGCCATCCTGGGCGGTGCCAAGGTCGCTGACAAGCTGAATGTTATCAATAACCTGCTGGAGAAGGTGGATACCCTGATCATCGGCGGCGGCATGGCTTACACCTTCGCAGCTGCCAAGGGCTACACCGTTGGCAAGTCCCTGCTGGACGAGAGCAAGATCGACTACTGCAAGGAAATGATGGCCAAGGCTGAGGCCAAGGGCGTCAACCTGCTGCTGCCCATCGACGTGGTTGTTGCTGACTCCTTCCCCTCCCCCATCGACGGCCCCGTGGAAGTTGAGACTGTTGATGTCACCGCTATTCCCGACACCAAGGAAGGCCTGGATATCGGCGAGAAGACCGCTGCTATCTTCGCTGACGCTGTGAAGAACGCCAAGACCGTCGTCTGGAACGGCCCCATGGGCGTCTTCGAGAACCCCACTCTGGCCAAGGGCACCATTGCTATGGCTCAGGCTCTGGCCGATTCCGCAGCTACCACCATCGTTGGCGGCGGCGACTCTGCAGCAGCCTGCGAGCAGCTGGGCTTTGCTGACCGTATCACCCACATTTCCACCGGCGGCGGCGCTTCCCTGGAGTTCCTGGAAGGCCTGGAACTGCCCGGCATTGCCTGCCTGCAGGACAAGTAATCCCCTTT
This sequence comes from Oscillospiraceae bacterium, assembly GCA_017398105.1. The sequence goes on from JAFQHF010000012.1 coordinate 3,365, forward strand.
CTTTGTAATTTACGAAGGGGCCGATGCATGCATCGGCCCCTGCCCATTCAAATCTCAACGCATCCTCTGCGATGCCCGGAATTGCCTCGCTACATAGCAATACCGTAACCATGTCAATTCACATCGAACCGATCCTGGCTCTGATGTTGTGATAAAAGGAGAAAAGGAAAATGAACAGAAAGTATCGTAAGACCGTCATCGCCGGTAACTGGAAGATGAACAAGACCCCCTCCGAGACCAAGGAGTTTATGACCCAGCTGAAGGCCATCATGCCCAAGGGCCGTTGGTGTGATGTCGCTCTGTGTGTTCCCGCTGTCTGCATCCCCGCTGCTGTCCGCGCCATGCGTGAGACCCGCGTGGGCATCGGCGCTGAGAACTGCAATGCCAACGCATCCGGTGCCTACACCGGCGAGATCGCTACCAACATGCTGACCGATGCCGGCTGCAAGTACGTCATCATCGGCCACTCCGAGCGCCGCGAGATGTACGGTGAGACCGACGCTGATGTCAATGCAAAGGTTCTGGCCGCTCTGGACGCAGGTCTGATCCCCATCATGTGCTGCGGCGAGACCCTGGAGCAGCGTGAGAACGGCATCACTGCCGAGCACATCACCATGCAGATCAAGCTGGGCCTGAAGAACGTTCCCGAAGAGAAGATCCGCAAGGTCATCATCGCTTACGAGCCCATCTGGGCCATCGGCACCGGCCTGACCGCTACTCCCGAGCAGGCTGAGGAAGTCTGCGAGATGATCCGCTCCGTGATCCGCAAGCTGTACAGCTCCAAGAATGCCCGCGCCATCTCCATCCTGTACGGCGGCTCCATGAACGACAAGAACGCCTTCGAGCTGCTGGCTCAGCCCGACATCGACGGCGGCCTGATCGGCGGTGCCTCCCTGGTTCCCGAGAAGTTCGTCAAGATCATCGAGGCAGCTAACCAGCCCACTGTCTAATTTCTAGCTTGCACTTACGGGCAGCTGCGTTGTTTCGCAGCTGCCCTTCGTATATGTATCAGTTGAAAGCTGACAGTTGACAATTGACAGTTTTTTCTTTCCTGTCAACTGTCAACTATCCACTGTCAATTATCATTTCCGCCCAAAGGAGGCGTATTCATGAAAACGTTACTGCTATCTTCGGAGGATATACGAACTCCCGCTGTCGCCGCGGAAATGATCCGCAGCGGCGAACTGGTAGCCATCCCCACGGAAACCGTCTACGGTCTCGGTGCCAACGGTCTGGACGAAGAGGCCGTTGCGAAGATATTCCTGGCCAAGGGCCGTCCTCAAGACAACCCTCTGATCCTGCATATCTGCGGTGCGGAGCAGATCGAGCTGTTCTGCCACCATATTCCCCAGAAGGCCTACGATCTGGCGGAAGCCTTCTGGCCGGGTCCTCTGACCATCGTGCTGCCCGCCCGGGACAATGTGCCCAGGCGCACCACCGGCGGACTTTCCACCGTGGCCGTCCGCTGCCCGGACAATGCCGTCACCCGGGAGATCATCCGCCTGTCCGGCGTTCCCATTGCCGCTCCCTCTGCCAACATTTCCGGCAAGCCTTCCACCACCACCGCTGAGCATGTGCTCCACGACCATGACGGCAACATCGCCGCAGTGGTGGACGGCGGCCCCAGCCGGGTGGGTGTGGAATCCACCATCGTGGATCTGACCGAGGAGCGTCCCCGGCTCCTGCGCCCCGGCGGTGTCACCCCGGAGCAGCTGATGGCTGTTCTGGGGGATCTGGTGGTGGACAAGGCTGTTACCGCCCAGATCGATAAAGACGAAGTGGTCAAAGCCCCCGGCATGAAGTACCGCCATTACGCGCCTTCAGAGCCTGTGGTCATCGTCTCCGGCTCCCGGGAAAAGGCAGCTGCCTATATCCGCCGTCACTTCGAACCCGGTGACCGGGTGCTGTGCTTTGAAGAGGAGCTTCCCCTGTATGAAGGCTGCAACCCCCTGTCCTACGGGCAGGAGGCTGATGTGAATACCCTCTCTGCCGGTCTGTTCGCCGCCCTGCGGGAGCTGGACGACCCGGCCATCCATCAGGTCTATGCCCGGTGCCCTGTGGGCGGCGGCGTGGCCTATGCCGTGCAGAACCGACTGAAAAAAGCTGCAGCCTTTCATATCGTGGACGCGGAGGAAGAAGCATGATCATCGGCATCACCGGCGGCACCGGCTGCGGAAAAACCACCCTTCTGAGGGTCATCGAAGAAGCAGGCGGCCTGATTCTGGACTGCGATGCCGTTTATCATGACCTGCTGACCCGGGATGATGCGCTTCTGTCCGCCATCGGCGCCCGCTTTCCCGGCGTGGTGGAAAACGGTATCCTTCAGCGAAAAAAATTGGGGGCCATCGTCTTTTCCAACAAAAAAGCACTTCTTGATTTGAACAACATTACCCACACCGCCGTCAAACGTGAGGTTCAGCACCGTTTAAGCACAGCCCCCGCTCTCGCTGCCATCGATGCCATTGCCCTGTTTGAAGGGGGCCTGGCAGCGCTTTGCGATGTGACCGTGGCCGTCACCGCCCCGGAGGAAGACCGTGTCCTTCGCCTGATGAAACGGGATTCCATTTCCGAAGAATACGCCCGCAGCCGCATTGCCGCCCAGCATAAAGAAGACTGGTTCCGGGAACACTGTGACTGCGTACTGGAAAACAGCGGTACAGAAATGCAATTTCACAAGAAATGTCTTGCATTTTTGCGGGAACTGGATATAATGAAATAACGACCATGCGGGAGTCCTCTCCCGCCCTTACTTTACCCACGCAAAGGAGATAGATTATGACCACTGAAGAACTCCGGGAGTCCCTGCTGATGGCTCCTAAGAACGGCTATACCCGCATTACGCCTGAACAGCGTGCAGAAATGGAAAGCTACGCCAAGCGCTACATGGCCTTTATGGATGCCTGCAAGACCGAGCGGGAGGCTACCGCCTGGACTGTCCGGGAGGCAGAAGCGCGGGGCTTCAAGCCCTTTACCCCCGGCATGACCCTGAACGCCGGCGATAAGGTCTATTACAACAACCGGGACAAGTCCATTGCCCTGGCCGTCATCGGCAGCGAGTCTCTGGCAAAGGGCGCCAATATCTGCGCCGCCCATGTGGATTCCCCCCGCATCGACCTGAAGCCCAATCCCCTGTATGAGGATTCCGAGATCGCCTATCTGAAGACCCAGTACTATGGCGGCATTAAGAAGTATCAGTGGCCCATTCATCCCCTGGCAATGCACGGCGTGGTTTACCGCAAGGACGGCTCCGTCATCACCGTCACCATCGGCGAGGATGAAAGCGACCCCATCCTGATGGTCTCCGACCTGCTGATTCACCTGTCCTCCGAGCAGATGCAGAAGACTATGGCCAAGGGAATCGTGGCAGAGCAGCTGAACGTGATCCTGGGCACCGAGCCCATCGAGGGCGAAGGCTCCGATCTGGTGAAGCTGAATGTGATGAAATGGCTGAACGAGAAGTACGGTCTCATCGAATCCGACTTCCTGTCCGCAGAGCTGACCATCGTTCCCGCAGGCAGAAGCCGTGAAGTGGGCCTGGACCGCAGCCTTATCGCCGCCTACGGTCATGACGACCGCTCCTGCTCCTTTGCAGAGCTGGATGCCATTTTCTCCATCGAAGCTCCCGCAAAGACCGCGGTCTGCATTCTGGCCGACAAGGAGGAGATCGGCTCCATCGGCATCTCCGGTATGCAGAGCCATTTCTTCGAGCATTTCATGGGCGGCCTGTGCGACATTCAGGGCATCAAGCTGGAGGACTGCTTCGCCAACTCCTTCTGCCTGTCCGCTGACGTTTCCAACGCCTACGATCCCAACTTCCCCGAGGTTCACGACAAGCGCAACAATTCCCAGCTGAACTACGGCATTGCCATCATGAAGTACACCGGCGGCGGCGGTAAGAGCCGGGCCTCCGACGCTTCTGCCGAAGCCATGGGCCATATCCGCACCACCCTGGACAATGCCAATGTCATCTGGCAGATCGGCACCATCGGCAAGGTGGACGTGGGCGGCGGCGGCACCGTGGCTGCCTATATGGCCAACCGCAACATCGTCACCGTGGATGCCGGTGTTCCCGTGCTGAACATGCACGCCCCTCTGGAGCTGGCCTCCAAGCTGGACTGCTACATGTGCATGCAGGCCTGCAAGGCTATCTATCTGGCATAAATCAAACAGGCTCCCTCAAATCGAGGGAGCCTGAATTTTTGTATCTGTTGGCCTGTAAATGATCGTTTGTCGGCGTAGGGATCAACCAATCCGCCCGAAATCTATCGATCAATTCCCGGTGAAGCCAATTCCGGCGACCGCGGTCTTTGCACAGATCGATACCATTCCAATGTTGTTACGTTGGGGGCGGATTGAAAATCCGCCCCTACAATAGCGTATCGAAATTCGTGCGCGCAACGATAATTTATGCGTTAAAAACGTACTTGTCCAGCCGGTCAAAGGCTTCCTTAACACGGCTCAGGGGCAGGGCCAGGTTCATGCGGATGTGGGTCTGGCCATGGAAAGCGCGGCCGTCCTGCCAGACAACGCCTACATCCCAGCCGGCCTTCATCAGCTCGTCCATGATCTTGCCGTGCTTTTCCAGCCACTCGGCACAGTCCAGGAACAGCATGTACGTGCCCTGGGGTTTGGAAACGGTGACACCTTCGAAGTGCTTTTCAATGTAGTCGCAGGCGTAGTTGACGTTGCCGGTGATGGTCTCGTTCAGCTCCTCCACCCACTCGTAGCCCTCGGGCTTGTAGGCGCCGATGAGGGTGTGCATGGACATGACATTCATGGAATTGTAGTGGCCCAGGGAGGATTCCTTGTCGCAGCGGTCCTTGATCATCTTGTTGTAGATGATGTGGTAGCTGCCCACGAGACCGGCCAGATTGAAGGTCTTGGAGGGGGCATACAGGGCCACGGTGCGCATCCGGGCATCCTCGGAAACGGACTGGGTGGGCACATGCTTGTGGCCGGAGAGGATGATGTCGCTCCAGATTTCGTCGGAAACCACCATTACATCGTGCTTCTTATACAGCTCCATGGCCTTTTCCACTTCCCACTTTTCCCAGACACGGCCGCAGGGGTTGTGGGGGGAGCAAAAAATTGCGGCGTGGATCTTGCCCTCCACGATCTTTTTCTCCATGTCTTCAAAGTCCATGCGCCAGATACCCTGCTCGTCCTTCACCAGGGGGGAGTGGACGATATCGTAGCCGTTGTTTTTCAGGCTGCCGGTGAAGCCAACATAGGTGGGGGAGTGCAGCAGGACCTTGTCGCCCCGGGAGCAGAACACATTCAGTGCCGTGACCACACCGCCCAGAACGCCGTTCTCGTAGCCGATGTGGTCCTTCGTCAGACCGGTGACCTGGTTGTGATCTTCCTGCCACTTGATGATGGCGGAAAAGTATTCCTCAGTGGGCATAAAATAGCCGAAGGTGGGGTGCTTGGCACGCTCGATCATAGCCTCCTGGATGGTGGGGACTACGGGGAAATTCATGTCGGCGACCCACATGGGGATGACATCAAAGCCTTCCTTCGGAGCGGGATAGGGGGAGCCGGGCGCACCGATCATGTCAACAGCGATGGCATCCTTGCCGTGACGGTCCAGAATGGAAGTAAAATCGTATTTCATGGAAACTCTCCTTTATCTGTAATTATATATCCATTATACGAACTTTGTCGGGAAATAGCAATAGGGATTCCGGACAGGATGAAAAATATCGGCAGCGCTCCGCCGGGCAGGAGGAATCCATTCTTTGACAATGCAGGCGCGGTTTTGACAGGTATCGCGCTGTTTCGTTCGGATTTCTTCTTTGACACCTTGTACACACCGAAGTATATCGGCATGACAAAATGGGTAAAATCTGAACATTCTGCCAAAAATTTGAAATCATCTTCCATTTGCACCGGGTTTTACTTGACAAAATGGCATAAAAGAAGTATTATTTGATGGTATGTTACAGAAGTTATGGAAACGTTTTAATGCATACATCGCCGTGACAGCAAAATCCGGCGTTATTTGATATAGTCAAACCGTAATTCACAGTAACAGCGGAAAACTGCCGCTTTTAAGAATGGAGAGCTAAACATTTATGAATCTGAATTGCCGTGACATTCTGAAGTGGACCGAAGCACAGCTGAAGTACACTTACGACGTATCCCTGAAGGAAGCCACCCCTCAGGAACTGCATGAAGCTCTGGGTCAGGCCGTTATGATGGCCATTTCCGATAACTGGAGCCACTCCAAGAAGACTCGTATGCACGAGCGCAAGGCTTACTACATCTCCGCCGAGTACCTGATCGGCCGCCTGGTGTACAGCAATATGTTCAACCTGGGCATCCTGGACGAAATGAAGGCCCGCTTTGCTGAGCATGGCGTGGATCTGGCTGTTCTGGAGGACATCGAGGACGATGCTCTGGGCAACGGCGGTCTGGGCCGTCTGGCTGCCTGCTTCCTGGACTCCGCAGCTTCCACCGACATCCCCCTGTCCGGCTACGGCCTGCGCTACAAGTTCGGCCTGTTCAAGCAGAGCTTCAACGGCAACGGCGACCAGGTGGAAAAGGCTGACGACTGGACCAAGTTCGGTGATCCCTGGTCCTACCGCCGCTACAAGCACACCGTGAAGATCAAGTTCCCCGACCACACCGTGCTGGCTGTTCCCTATGACGTTCCCGTCATCGGCTACGGCACCCAGAACGTGGGCACCCTGCGTCTGTGGCAGTGTGAGGCTGAGGAGGAGCTGAACTTCAATGCATTCAATGACCAGGACTACCTGCGTGCTCTGGATGCCAAGAACAAGGCTGAGGACATCACCCGTGTTCTGTACCCCAATGACTCCACCTGGGACGGCAAGCGTCTGCGCCTGAAGCAGCAGTACGTTCTGTCCTCCGCTTCCCTGCAGGATATGCTGCGCACCTACAAGATCGCTCACGGCAACGACCTGAGCCGCTTCGGCGAGTTCTACGCTGTCCAGCTGAACGATACCCATCCCGCCATGTCCATCCCCGAGCTGATCCGTCTGCTGATGCTGGAGGGCATGAGCTTTGACGATGCCTTCAAGGTCGCTCAGAAGACCTTCTCCTATACCAACCACACCGTTCTGGGTGAGGCTCTGGAGAAGTGGCCTCTGAATCTGATGCGTTCCGTTGTTCCTCAGATCGCAGACATCATCTGCAAGATCGACCACAAGCTGCGTACTGAAATCCCCATGGATTTCCAGGAGCGCAGAGCAAAGAAGCTGTTCATTGTTGACGAGGATATCGTCCACATGGCAAACCTGTCCATCTACGTTGGCAGCTATGTCAACGGCGTTGCTGAGATCCACTCTCAGATCCTGAAGGATGACTGCTTCAAGAACTGGTACCAGGTGTTCCCCGAGCGCTTCCAGAACAAGACCAACGGCATTACCCCCCGCCGCTGGGTTGGCCTGAGCAACCCCGAGCTGACTGACATGATCCGTCAGAAGGTCGGCGGCGACTTCCTGAAGAATCTGGAGCTGATCGGCGGCCTGAAGGATCACATCGATGAGGCTACCATCAACCAGTTCAATGCCATCAAGCGCCAGAAGAAGGAGCAGCTGTGCCACGTCATCGCCAAGAACGAGGGCGTTATGCTGAATCCCGACTTCATGTTCGATGTTCAGGTCAAGCGTCTGCATATGTACAAGCGCCAGCTGATGAACATCATCGCTGTTGTGGATATCTACTTCCGCCTGAAGGAGGGCCGTCTGCCCGACTTCCAGCCCACCGCATTCATCTTCGGTGCAAAGGCCGCTCCCGGCTACATCGATGCAAAGGCTGTCATCCGTTACATCAACCGCGTGGCCCGTATGATCAACAACGATCCCGCTGTTGCTGACAAGATGAAGGTCGTCTTTGTTCAGAACTACAACTGCTCCTATGCCGAGCATATCATTCCTGCAGCCGACATCTCCGAGCAGATCTCTCCTGCTGGTCTGGAGGCTTCCGGCACCGGCAACATGAAGCTGATGCTGAACGGCGCTATCACCCTGGGTACTCTGGACGGTGCCAACGTGGAGATCGCCGAGGAGGCAGGCCGCGAGAACGAGTATATCTTCGGCCATACCGTTGAGCAGATCAATGCCATCAAGAGCACCTACAACGCCCGCAGCATCTATGACACCAATGCTGACCTGCGCCGTGCTCTGAACACTCTGGTGGACGGCACTGTTCCCACCGACGACGGCCTGCGCAACCTGTTCCGTCAGCTGGTTGAGGGCGGCAATGACCAGTACTACCTGCTGCTGGACTATGCTTCCTACATCGAGGCTAAGCTGCAGGCAAACCGCGACTATGCCGACCGCATGACCTTCGGCCGCAAGTGCCTGATGAACGTGGCTTCCGCTGCCAAGTTCTCCTCCGACCGTACCATCCGTCAGTACGCTGAGGAAATCTGGCACATCAAGCCCACCCAGTACTAAGAAATATGATTTAACCTCCCGGCTTCAGGCCGGGAGGTTTTTTCGTGGGAAGGATGAAAAAGCAAATTATCGTTTATAGCACGAATCTCGAAAGGCTATTGTAGGGGCGGATTTTCAATCCGCCCTCAACGTAACGACAATGGAATGGCATCGATCTGTGTAAAGACCGTGGTCACCGGAGTTAGCTTCGCCGGGAATTGATCGATAGATTTCGGGCGGATTGGAAATCCGCCCCTACGATTGGTTGATCCCTATGCCGACAAACGATAATTTTCCGCACAAATGGTATCGGACTGGAAGTTGTTATTCTTCCAGCATTGCGGAAACGATCTGGGTATAGCGCTTCAGATACCGCAGCAGATCCCGGGGTGTTTCTGTCTGGCCGTTTCGGGACCAGGTGATCTGGGTTGCTACCATGGCCATGGAAAGGTGGGCGATCACATAGTCCCGTTCTTTTGGCCCCATATTTTCCGGGAAAATGGACTTGGTGGCATCAATGCTGCGAAAGCTCCGCTCCGTATAGGCAAACAGAAGATCCTGCCGGCCGTTTTCCACCAGGGCCTTGATAAAATCGTGGTTTTCCAGACCAAGGGAGATGGTTTGTTCCAGCAGCTGGGGAGTTGCCAGGTGGCTGTACTGCTCGTAAACCCGGGCTGCTCCCTGGGTCATCTGATCCAGCTGATACAGCAGTACATCCTCCGGTGTGTCGAAAAGGCGGTAAAAGGTAGCCCTGCTGATGCCTGTGACCCGGTGCAGGTCGGATACAGTGATGCTTTTCAGCGGCGTGGTCTTCAGACATTCCTGCAGCCCCCGTACCACCTGCGCGGCAGAAGTCTGGGATCGCTTGTCGGATTTGATGTGATACATAATTTCCCTCTTTTGTATTATTATTATAAAACATATTGTATCATATTTTTTCATGTGTTACAATATTTCTGTATAATTTGCCGCAAACGGCAGCATTTTTTCTGCGGAAACTATGCAATCACAATATAAGGAGCGTGCCACATGAAAAAGAACCCCGTGACCATCGATCCCAGCATGAAAAACGGCTACATCCCTGCCCCCTATGTTCTGGAGGAAGGCGACAACATCAACGACATGTATCTGGAGCCTGTCCTGTTCCACAATGAGAACGGCCCCACCATCGGCGTTACCACCTGCGGCGTGATCGTCAAGGACGGTCTGTACTTCAAGGATATGGACAACGACGGCGTCCTGAGCCCCTATGAGGACTGGCGCAACTCTCATGAAGTCCGTGCTGCCGATATGGTAGCCCATCTGCCCCTGAAGCAGCAGGCCGGTCTGGTTCTGAATACCCTGTGGAATACTCCTCTGTCCTTCACCCAGGAAGGTGCCAAGGATGATCAGGGCAATATCGTTCCTTCCAAGATTTTCAAGCAGTATGATCCTTCCGAGCCGGAGCCCAGATCCATTCTGCCCGGTGTCTCCATGCGGGTGGACGACTCTCAGGTTCTGGAAAACAAGCTGGCTGCCGGTGTCTACCGTGGTGAGATGCGTGCGGAAGCTGCTGTGGCAGCCCTGTATCACAACCTGGGCACCCAGTATGTGGAATACGAAGCCTGCCAGGGCGGCGTGGCCATTCCCTATTCCCTGCACACCAATCCCATCAACATCGGCTATCCCGACTTCCTGGGCTTCGGCGCTGCGGTCATGGGCGACGGTAATTTTGACATCGTCTACAACATGGCGGAGACAGACCGGAAGATGATGGCTGCCTGCGGCCTGAATATCATGTATGGCCCTCAGGTGGATGTTTCCACCGATCCCCGCTGGCCCCGGAACTCCGGCACCTACGGCGAGCGCCCCGAGATCACTGCCGGCATCACCAAGGAGCTGGTTCGCGGCTATCAGAACGGCGAAGATGGCCTGAAGAAGGGCTCCATTGCCCTGACCGTCAAGCACTTCCCCGGCGACGGCCCCGCTGAAAACGGCTTCGAGCCTCACCTGCCCATCGGCCAGTGGAGACTGTACCCCACCGAAGGCTCCATGGCAAAGTACCATCTGCCTCCCTTCCAGGCTGCGTTCGATATGAATGCTTCTGCCATTATGCCCGACTATTCCCGCATCTGCAATGACGGCCGCAGTGTTCCCCAGTACTACAAGGGTAAGCTGACTTCCTCCGAGGCAGTTCCCTCCACCTATTCCAAGGAGCTGATCACCGACCTGGCCCGGGATACCATGGGCTTCACCGGCTATGTCAATTCCGACTCCGGCATTACCTCCGTCCAGATTTACGGTGTGGAGGATCTGACCGTTCCCCAGCGCTATGCCAAGGCAATCTCTGCCGGCACCGATGTGATCGGCGGCAACTCCGATTCTGAGAACATCGTGGCTGCCGTGGAGCAGGGCTATCTGCCCAAGGCCGACCTGGACCGTGCCAACTACCGCCGTCTGCTGAGCCTGTTCCAGCAGGAGCGCGTGGACAATCCCTATCTGGACCCCGCAGAAGCTGACCGGGTTCGCAGTGAAAACTACGAAGGCGCCAAGAAGGCTGCCTACGCTGCCTGCCAGAAGGAAGTCGTCCTGGCCAAGAACCACGGCGCTGTGCTGCCCATGGTTAAGGGCAAGAAGGTTTATGTTGCCGTATTTGCCGGTGACGATGCAGGCGCTGCCATTGCGCAGTCCATGGGCGCCGGTGTTGCCGGTGAAGCCACCAACGAGGCTCTGCGTGTCCAGCTGGGTGAAATGCTGAAGGCCAAGGGCTATGAGATCGTGCAGACTCCCGAGGAGTGCGATTACTGCTACATGCATGTCTGGCCCAAGCAGAACAACATCGTCTTCGTCCAGCGCTCCATGCCCGTTCTGGAGCTGGTGGAAGGCTTCATGCACGAGGAGCGTGAGGTCAACAAGAGCCAGAAGAAGACCGGAAACCTCATCGAGATCAACACCCTGCGTGGCGTTGGCAAGATCCCCGCTCTGGCAGAGACTGTTCACGCCCACGGCGGCAAGGTCATTGCTACCTGTGTTGTCTGCAATCCCTGGATTCTGGACAAGCTGGAGCCCTACTGCGACGGCCTGACCTTCCAGTACACCATTTCTCCCGTTGCCATGGGCAACGCCCTGGGCGCTCAGATGGACGTTCTGTCCGGCGAATTCAACCCCACCGGCAAGATGAGCCTGACCATGGTCTCCGGCCCCGAGGTCATTGCCATCACCGAGAAGGAGATCGACGGTGTCGTCCGTGAGATCTGCGCCTCTCCCAACGACGTTCCCGGCTACGACAAGGATCAGTACATCGATCCTGCCATCCTCGCAAAGGTCAAGGGCGGCAGCTATGCCTACTGCGACGAAGACGGCAATTACTACCGCTCCGGCTTCGGTCTGCGCTACTAATACTACTTCTTAATAGAAATCTTTAATTTCTATTAAGAAGGGCACTGCCTGACGGCATTGCCAATTTTGTGATTTTCCAAAAGAAAATCACAAAATTCCGTCTCATATGATTCTCATATCAAAAACTTCAATTCTAGCGAATTAAAGTTTTTAATTGCGAATCAGTATAATACGCAATTATACGCATAAAATTAGGAAGGAGCACCCGGAAACGGGTGCTCCTTTCCGCTTGCCCCAAAAAACTCGCAAAGTTTTCTGCGCAAGCGGAAAAGAAAGTGAAAAACATTTTCTGCCGGGGCGTGTACCTGGCAGAAAATACTTCTCAGGCTGCAAGTGTGGAATTTCTTCGCCATAGGCTATGGGGCCCCCATCAAGCAAATTGTGCTTGATGGGGAGAGGAGATGCGCAGATACAGGTGGAATTTTCTGCTTGCAGAAAATGCAACAGTGTATCTGATGCATCGACG
>JAFQHF010000160.1 GCA_017398105.1 Oscillospiraceae bacterium
AATCCTTTCCCGGTATGTTGGCTGGGGTGGCCTTGCAGACTGCTTCGATGAAAAGCACCACAAATTCCCGGAGCTGAAAGCATTACTTTCCGAAGAAGAATTTGCAGATGCCAGAGCCAGCTCCCTGACTGCTTTTTACACTTCCCCCGTCATCATCCAAGCCATGTATATGTGCCAGATGGCAGTACTGCGGTATCAGCAGCTCGACGGTCTTAATACGGCGTTGCCCATCGGCACAAGAAAGATTGATACCTTCCGCACCCTGACCACAGAAAGCCTTGCTGTATTCATGCCCTTTAAGGTGCAGGAGATCCAGGAACCGGGCGGCATCTATTTCGGTGAAAATGCCATTTCCCACAACCTGATTCTTTGCAACATGAATAATCTGCTGAACCAGTCCATGATGCTGCTGGGTATTCCCGGTTCCGGTAAGTCCTTCTTTGCAAAGCTGCTGATTATCGCTATTGCCCTGTCCACCGATGATGACATCATCATTCTGGACCCGGAGGGCGAGTATACACCGCTGGTCAATGCTCTGGGCGGTACGGTTATGCGCTTCGCTGTTGGTGGCTCCGATTGGCTCAATGCCATGGCGATGGAGGAAGGATACGGAGAGGGAAGTCCCGTTGCTTTCAAATCCCAGTTCATTATGTCCCTGCTGAAACAGATCGACCCCGATGGAATCCGGGCGCACCATAAATCCATCATTGACCGGTGTGTGGCATTGACCCTGCAGGAGCAGAAACGGACAGGCAAAGTGGCAACCCTTTGTACCCTGCGAGAAAAGTTATTGGAGCAGCCAGAGCCAGAAGCACGGGATCTGGCCCTTACCATGGAACTGTATACCTCTGGTTCTTTGAACATCTTCGCCCATGAAACCAATGTGGACACCAAAAACCGCATCCAGTCTTATGACATTCATGATCTGGGCGAGGAACTGAAACAGCCGGGATTCGTTACTATCACCGATGCCATGATCAACCGGGTCAATTACAATTCTGCACGAGGAAAGAAAACCCACATTATCGTGGACGAATTTCATATTGCCTATGAGAATGAGTACAGCGGAAACTTCTTTACTTCTGCATGGCGTCAGTTCCGTAAGAGAAATGCTGCACCCTGCGCAATCACGCAGAATGTGGAGTATATGCTGGACTCTATTCAGGCCAGCACCATGGTCTCCAACTCTGAATTTGTGGTCATGCTGAATCAGGCCGAATCCGATCAGGAGCGGCTTTCCAAACTGCTGAATATTTCCCCGGAGCAGATGAGCTATGTGAACGGCTCAGATGCAGGCTGCGGCCTCATGCGTTATGGCAATGCCCTTGTTCCCTTTGCAAACAGATTCCCCTGCGATACGGAGCTGTACAAGCTGATCACCACCAAACCCGGTGAGGGTGTATTTGCCAAAGGGCAGGTAGATAACTATGCCTGATATTAAGACCAGGGATGTTGTTGCTGGAACCATAAAGACTGTGGACCGTACTGCTATGGCAGGCCAGCGCATGAAGGATGCTTATATTCAGACCAAGAAAAAGGCAGAACACAGCGTCTATTCTTCGGAAAGTAATACGGAAGAGTACGCCGCTGATCAGATGACGGATGCCGTTTCCACCGTTACTCATGAAGTGGTGCATCAGGTAGATGTGCAGGGCCAGAAGATTATCCATGGCGCACGGCAGAAGTTCGCCCAGCGGCAATCTCAGAAATCTCATACGACTCAGAAACAGGATAGTCATCAACCACCCTCAAATGCCCCCGATTCTCACCAGTCGGTGCAGAACTACACCGGTTCAGAAAGTATCCCCCAAGTACAGCAGCCCCGCAGGGTTCATCCCGATGGGGCTGTTCCCATGCCACACGATGCGGTTCGTAATCAGCAGATCACAACCGCCAAGGCGGATCTGAAAGCAAAGCGGGCATCCAATCGGATCGTGGCCTCTGCACCACAAATGCCGCAGGCCAATGATATTCTGACTGTACCCAGCCATGGCAAAGTAACTACCGGTGTCCACACACCGTCTGCTAAGACCATTAAGACAGTGGAGCGAACCGGTGAAGCAATCAAACAGACTGTCAGCTCCACTGGGGCTGCCACCATTAAGACCCCCGGCAGAACCATAAAAACAGCAAGCTCCACGGTGAAGTCCGTGGAGCAGGTAGGAGCTGCTTCAGTTAAGACAGCACAGGCAACATTCCAAGCGGCCCAGAAAACCGCTATCGAATCTGCCAAGACCGCACAGCGCATCCGGGTAGCGGCAAAAACTGCGGCAGCCACAGCCAAGGCTTTGGCAGCAGCTACGGCAAAAGCAGCAAAAGCGATCATTGCAGCAGCGCAGGAATTGGGTTCCGTTATTGTCGCAAGCGGCGGAATTGTGATTCTGGTAATCATTTTGGTGGTTATGTGCTTCGCAGGAATGATGTTTGCCAGCGATGAGAATGACACTGAAATTTTACCTGTCAGTGAGGAGGTCAAAGCATACGAGCCAATCATTCAGAAGTATGCGAATGAGCATGGCATAGAGGATTATGTGCTTTTGATTGAAGCGGTGATGATGCTGGAATCCGGTGGCCGTGGTACTGACCCCATGCAATGCTCAGAATGTCCGTTTAATACCCTTTATCCCAATTCGCCTGGTTCCATTACCGACCCAGAGTATTCCATCAATGTGGGCATTCAGAATTTGGCGGATTGTTTGCAGATTGCAGAGTGTGAAAGTCCATTGGATATAGAAGCCATCAAGCTGGCTCTGCAAGGCTATAACTATGGCCAGGGTTATATCACATGGGCTATGAACAAATATGGTGGATATTCCAAAGCCAATGCCATAGAATTTTCTATAAAAACGGCGGAGCAGCTTGGATGGGAACGGTACGGTAATATGGACTATGTTCCCCTTGTTCTGCAATACTACCCGCTGGGACAGATCCTATATGATCCGGATACATCGTCACTGATCGTGGAAATTGCCAGAAGCCAGATTGGTAACATTGGAGGAGAAATCTACTGGAGTTGGTACGGTTTTACAGAGCGTGTGGGATGGTGTGCCTGCTTTGTAAGCTGGTGCGCTGATCAGTGCGGCTATATCGAAGCAGATTTGTTCCCCAAATTTTCTGGTCCTGAATGGGGTGTCTATTGGTTCAAACAGCGGGGACAGTGGGCTGACCGCCAAACAGTACCAATACCCGGCATGATTATCTTCTATGACTGGGATGATCCCGAAACAGGCGGACAGGACGGAGTAACCGATCATGTCGGCATTGTGAGCCATGTAGAAAATGGTACGATTTATACCATTGAGGGAAACAGCGTCGGTGATAGCTGTCTGGAGCGAAGCCGCACGGTAGGTCAGTATGAGATCATGGGTTACGGAGTGCCAGCCTACCCATAAAAATGGTGCCACCTCTTTTGAGGTGGCACCGATGTGCGATTATCTTAGCTGAGAATCTGACGCAGCTTGATGATTGCCCGGTCAATGGATCGTTTTACAGGCATAATAGTACAATGCTCTATTTTAGCGATTTGTTCATAGGTCAAATCATGAAAATAGTAAAGGATCAACCTCCTGCGCTGCACCATGGGGAGTGTACGAATTGCCTGCATCAATTTCTCGTTTTCCATTTTGCGGAATACCGTATCTTCCATAGATTCCGGAAGCTGGAAAGCACGGTCATTTAGGGATTGTTCTGTCAGTTCGGAATGTTCGTGATGTCGGCTAACAACATTCATATAAGAAACGTCATCAAGCTCAAATTCATCAAACAGGGAGAATAAGGCAGAACTGATTTCTATTTTCTGGATATATCCCTCACTATCTTCAAAAGAAACGTACTTTATGCCGTTTTCAATGGATAATGTGTATGGATTTGCAGAATCCTTTTTGCGTTTGGGATGTTTTTCCTCCACGGTAAATTCCTCCAATCGATCTGATTTTTGAAAAATCAGATCGGCAGGAGGGCCTCTGCAACGTAGAGTGATTATTAATTCATATTGTTCATGAACGCACAGTTCATTACAAAAGCAGAAAGCTCCAAATGATCCAACAGGCAAAATACCATCGGAAGCATTTGGAGTTTTCTGCTTTAGAGTTTACCTATATATGGGCTGCGTTTTATTGTATAAGCAGCCCCGGTGTATGACCAGCGAATAATAATCCCCCCAGAAAACAAGAATCTGAGGGGAAGGGATAGCAAATAACCCCGTCAAAGACTCGTTTTTTTATATGGCGGGGAGTGTATCATATTTTGTCGAACTATTAGTTCTTATATATTTGAACTGATGTGCCATTATCAATCCGTTATAAATCCGTAAAATGATATATGGAGGTGAACGGATGGTACATACAGATACTGACATACTTGGGAATGTAGTAAAGCAGGCTCGGCAGAAATCGGACATGACGATAGAAAAGCTCGCGGAACTGGTTGGCGTAACCGACCGTTACATCTATCGCATCGAAAATGAAGGGAAAAAGCTCAGCTTTGAGGTATTACATAAAATAATACAGGTACTTCATATTGATCCGGATTTGATCTTCTACCCTAGGAAGCCGACCAAAGATTCTGAGATAGAAGACCTCCTCCGGATGCTTTACAA
>JAFQHF010000088.1 GCA_017398105.1 Oscillospiraceae bacterium
CCCAGTAGCCCTGCCGAACACGACCGGGATTCGCCGCTCCGCTATTCTGGGCTGTATAATTGGACATTCCGTTTCCAATCGTTGTAAAGGAAGTCGTCACCAGATTATTCAGCTTCACCGCTGCGCTATAGCCTGCCATCACACCGGATCCATAGGGATTGATGATCCCCTGAATGACGATATTGCCTACAGAGATGAAGCTCTGCTGCAGCATGCTGGGAATTGCCACAATGGCAATTTGCCGCAGATGCTTCCCCGAAAACATCTGTACCGCACCTTCTGTCCGAATCCGACGGAGCTTCCCAAAAACCACAACCATTGCAAAAACGCAGCTTACTCCCTGGCAGATCAGCGTTGCCCAGGCAACTCCGGGAACACCCAGGGAAAATACAGCCACAAACAATACGTCCATCCCAATGTTTGCCAGGGACGATCCCGCCAGGAACCAGAACGGTGTCTGGGAATCTCCCAATGCGGAGAAGATTCCGGTTGCCACATTATAACCAAACACAAAAGGCAGGCTCAAAATGTAGATCTGCAGATAATCCTTACAATTCGCAAAGACATCTCCGGGAGTCTGGATCAGCTTCAGCATCCAGTCTAGACCCAGAAAGCCCACCGACATCAGCAGCACGCACAGCACTCCGCTTCCAATCAGGGATGTGTATACTGCGGTCTTCATTTCTCCGTACTGCCGTGCGCCGAATTTCTGCGCTGTAATCACAGAGCAGCCAATGTTGCAGCCAAAGGAAACGGAAAGGAACAGCAGTGTCACCTCGTAAGCATTTCCCACCGCTGCCAACGCTGTCTCTCCGATGAATTTTCCGGCGATCAGGCTGTCGGCAATGTTATACATCTGCTGGAATATCACACTGCCGAACAATGGCAGGCAGAACCTCCACAGGACAGTCCCGGGATTTCCAACGGTTAGATCCCTGGTCATGCTTTTTCCTCCAGACCGGACTCGAACACAGGTATCAGTTCCAGTTTGAACCGGTTTGCACGATGCAATTCGTCGATTTTTTCACGGATAACAGAATCTTCACAATAGCCCTCACGGATGTATCGATCCAGAACAGCATAGGAAAAGCCCAGCTTTTGTTCGTCTGTGCTGCCGCAGAGGCCGTCGGAGGGCGCTTTGTCCACCAGATTCTCAGGCAAGCCTAACTCCCGGCCCAACGACTTTACCTCCTGAACAGTCAGCTTTCCCAACAGTGACACATCTCCTGCACTGTCACCATAACGAGTGGAGTAACCTACCCAGTCTTCCGAAAGGTTGCAGGTGTTGATCACTCGGCCATTCATGGACTGGGATACCGCATACAGAACGGACATCCGGATTCTGGGTGGCAGATTGATCTCCGTCTGTTCAGAAACTTCAATATCTGCTTCTTTCAGTTGGGTACGGACCGCGCTGACTGCATCCGCGATATTGATCGTCACATTTTGAATTCCCAGATACTCAACCAGTTGGCGGCTGTCGGCAATATCACTTTGGACACCGTTAGGCATCAGCACACCGATGACCCGATCCTTTCCCAGTGCTTCTACGCAAAGAGCAGCACAGACGGAGCTGTCCTTGCCGCCGGAAATGCCGATGACCGCGTTACAGTCCCGTCCATTTTTTTCAAACCATGCTCTGATCCAAACGATCAGGGCTTCTTTTGTTTTCCTGGCACAAAATTCCATATTTCCTCCTATGATGCATCGATGGTGGATATTCCCAGTGTGATTTCCTCCAGCACATCCAGCAGCACACGGACGGTATCCAGTGCGGTTAGCATGGTCACGCCGTTTTCTACAGCGCAGCGGCGTATCTGGCTGGAGCCGGAGTGAATGTCCTCGCAGCGGACATCCATGGTGTTGATGACATAAGTCACATGGCCCTGGCGGATGGTATCCAAAATTTCTGTGGAGCCATCGTCCACCTTCGCCTTGATTCGGGTACGGATGCCATGCTCTTTCAGGAAGGCCGCGGTACCTGCAGTCGCCTCGATGTTGAAGCCCAGCCGATAGAACCGGCGCAGCAGGGGCAGAGCTTCCTCCTTATCTTCATCCGAAATCGTCGCAAATACAGTGCCGTAGTTCTGCAGCTTCACGCCGGAAGCCTGCAATGCCTTATAAAGGGCCCGGGTCAGAGAGTTATCATAGCCGATGGCTTCGCCGGTGGATTTCATTTCCGGGCTGAGATAGGCATCCAGACCCCGCAGCTTGGCAAAGGAGAACGCCGGTGCTTTGGCATAATACCGTTTCTTTTCATCGGGATACAGCTCTTCGATCCCCTGGTCTTTCAAGCTATGCCCCAAAGCAACCAATGTGGCTATATCTGCCAAGGGGTAGCCAGTGGCTTTGCTGAGAAACGGCACTGTCCGGGAGGACCGGGGATTGACCTCGATGATATACACAGCATCCTTTTCATCCACGATGAACTGGATATTGAACAACCCCTTGATTCCAATAGCAGGACCCAGTTTTCTGGCGTACTGAAGGATGATACCCTTGACCTTATTGGAAATGCTGAAGGACGGATACACAGAGATGGAGTCGCCGGAGTGAACACCGGTGCGCTCCACCAGTTCCATGATTCCCGGTACAAATACATTCTCTCCGTCACAGATCGCATCGATCTCCACTTCTTTGCCCCGGATATACTTATCCACCAGCACCGGCTTATCAGCATCAATCTCCACAGCGGTGTGCAGATAATGGCGAAGCTGATCCTCGTTTGC
>JAFQHF010000161.1 GCA_017398105.1 Oscillospiraceae bacterium
GTTACTGCAGTAGATGATCATGTATGCATCAATATCTGTAGGGGGGGGTCATGACCCCGCCGACCCGGCATCGATCTTTGACATGAATCGTTCTATCGTATTTGTATCATTTAGCACCGTTTTTTACCTGGGAAATTTCATAACCTGCTCGGCGGGGTCATGACCCCGCCCTACAGATATTGATGCATAAATGATCATCTACTGCAGTAACGATACCGAGCGGGTTTGGGCAGTAACGATTCCTGCCGCACTGGGCACGCATTGGTCGTCGGCCCATGCCGACAAACGATAATTGACAACAGGAGGAATCTATGGAACTGGATAAAGATTTATCAGCACGGCAGGAGGCGCGGGCTTTGGCCAGAGCGGCAAAGCAGGCACAGCATCGTCTGGCGGATATGACCCAGGCGCAGCTGGATGCCATCGTGGAGGCTGTGGCAAAAGCCTTTGCTGCGGAATCGGTGATGCTGGCCGATCTGGCAGTCCGGGAAACCGGATTTGGCAATGTGGAGGATAAGATCACCAAAAACCGCCTGGCATCGGAACGGGTGGCAGCTGCCATCCGGAATATGAAGACAGTGGGGCTTCTGCAGCAGATTCCGGAAAAGAAGATTTGGGAGATCGGTGTTCCCATGGGAGTTACCGCAGCCATTGTACCCAGCACCAATCCCACATCCACCGTCTGTTACAAAAGCCTGATCAGCCTGAAGGCAGGCAACACCGTGATTTTTTCACCCCATCCCAAGGCAATTTCCTGTACCCGGAAGGCAGTGCAGATCGTATCAGAGGCGGCACGGAAGGCCGGTGCGCCGGAGGGGGCAGTCTCCTGTCTGAGCATTCCTTCCCTGGCGGGCTGTCAGGAGCTGATGGCGGCACCGGAGGTGCGGCTGATCCTGGCAACCGGCGGGCCGGCCATGGTGAAGGCTGCCTACTCTTCCGGAAAACCGGCCATCGGTGTGGGGGCAGGCAATGGCCCGGCCTATATTCACCGCAGTGCAGACGTGGGAAAAGCCATGGAATGCATCCTGCGGTCCAAAACCTTTGACAACGGTACTGTCTGCGCTTCGGAGCAGAGCATCATCGTCGAAAAGGATCAGGAGCAGCAGGTTCTGGCGGAGGGTCGGAAACGGGGCTTTTACTTCATGAATCCGGAGGAAGCAGGCAGGCTGGCAAAGCTGCTGTTCCGTCCGAACGGAACGCTGAATCCGGAAATCGTGGGAAAAGCAGCCAAAAAACTGGCGGAAATGGCCGGTTTTCCCGTGCCGGAGGGAACGAAGGTTTTGGTGGCCCGGGAGCAGGAGGCGGGACCCAGCCGCCCTTATTCCATGGAAAAGCTGTGTCCGGTGCTGGCGCTGTATGTGATGGACAGCGAGGAAGCGGTGCTGCAAAAATGCGTCGAAATCCTGGATCATGAGGGCAGCGGCCATACCTTTGCCATGCACGCTTCCGAGGAAGCGGTGGTCCGGAAGTTTGCTGCAAAAATTCCGGTTTCCCGGTTCCTGGTAAATACCCCGGCGGCGTTGGGCGGTGTGGGTGCATCCACAGGACTGTTCCCGGCCCTGACGCTGGGTTGCGGCGCCGTGGGCGGCAGCAGCTCCTCCAACAATATTTCGCCCCTGGATCTGATCAACATCCGCCGGGTAGCCTGGGGACTGGAATCGGAGCCGGAAGAGAATCATGCAGTCAACCCGGAACTGGTGGAGCTTCTGACCCGTAAAATCATGGAGAGATTGGGGTAAATGATCGTTTGTTGCACGATTAACAGGCATCTATTGTAGGGGCGGATTTCCAATCCGCCCTAACCCTGCCGATGTATGTACCGTGGAATGCTCCGTACATTTGCCGGTATCCGGAGGGCGGATTGGAAATCCGCCCCTACAACAGCGTGTATCTTTGTGTGATAAATGATTATTTTTACACCCAGCAAAAGTTTAGGAGATGCATATGAACAAACAGGAACTGGCGGCCATGGTGGCGGAGATTTTGGGCACCATGGATGCTCCGCCCATGGTAAAGGCTACGGAATACCATGCCACCGCCCCGCAGCCCCGGAAGCAGCAGCCACCTTTTCAGGACGGAGATTTTGTTCCGGATGTGACGGCCCTGGATTTGAGAAAGCTGTATCTGACGGAGGCACCGGAAAAACCGGATCAGTACCGGAAACTGAAGGAGAAAACCCCGGCCCGTCTGGGCAGCGGCAGGGCTGGCCCCCGGTATAAAACCCTGACCATGCTCCGCTTCCGGGCGGATCACGCGGCAGCGCAGGATGCGGTGTTTTCCCAGGTGCCGGAGGATTTTGCTGCAAAAAACGCAATGACGGAAGTGAAGACCAGATGCTCCGGCAAGGATGAATACCTGACCCGGCCTGACCGGGGCCGCTGCTTCGATGATGAGAATCAGAAGAAGATCCGCGCAGCTATCCCGGGCAAGCCAAGGGTGCAGATCGTGGTTGGAGACGGGCTGTCCTCTGCCGCCATCACTGCCAACGCTGTGGACTGCCTGGAAGCCATCCGGGAAGGCCTGAAGATTCGGGGCATCGATGCCGGTACACCCATCTTCGTCCGCTACTGCCGGGTGGGCGCGGGAGATGCCATCGGAGATGTGACCGGCTGCGAGCTGGTGTGTATGCTGGTTGGGGAGCGGCCGGGACTGGTGACAGACAAGAGTATGTCGGCCTATATCACCTACAGGCCTCATACCGGGATCTCAGAATCGGCCCGGACGGTGGTCTCCAATATCCATGCCCAGGGCACCCCGGCGGTGGAGGCGGGAGCCCATATCGCAGGGCTGATCGAAACCATTCTGCAAAGGCAGGTCTCCGGCGTTGGCCTGCACGCGGAGGCAGGCGCATGATTCCGGTCAGGGTTCTGGCAGTGCGGTATCTGGCCAATGCCAGTCCTGCCCTGTGTCAGGCGCTGGGGGCACCGAAGGAATATCCTGCGCTGGCAATGCTGACCACGGACTGCGATGATGCCACCTATATTGCCCTGGATGCTGCCACCAAGGCGGCAGATGTACAGGTGGCTTATGGGCGCAGCTTCTATGCCGGAGCGGCAAATGCCTCTACGCCCAATGCCGGGGAAGTCATCGGCATCCTGGCAGGGCAGACCCCCGGTGCAGTGCGCAGCGGCATGGAGGCGGCGCTGGCATCTTTGCAGCGGATTGGATTTGCAGAAGCAAATCAGGTGCCTTATCTTGCCCATACCGTAAGCAGCGTGGGCGCCTTTCTGGCAAAGGAAGCCGGTGTCCGTCCGGGCACGGCGCTGGCGTATCTGATTGCGCCGCCGCTGGAGGGAATGTATGCCATGGATGCTGCGCTGAAAGCGGCGGATGTGAAGCTGTGCAGGCTTTATGCGCCGCCAAGTGAGACAAATTTCGGCGGCGGTCTGCTGTCAGGCACCCAAAGCGCCTGCGAGGCTGCCTGCGCTGCCTTTGCCGCAGCCGTGGCAGAAGTGGCCGCAAGACCGGTGGAAATGTAAATTATCGTTTGTCGGCATGGGCCGACGGCCAATACGTGTTCGGTGCACTGCTTGTCGTTACTTCCCTGACCCGCTCGGTATCGTTACTGCGGTAAATTATCATTTAGCTTACGATGATCTGTAGGGCGGGGTCATGACCCCGCCGAGCAGGTTGCGAAACTGCCCAGGTAAAAAACGGTGCTAAATAATACAAATACGACAGAACGATTCATGGCAAAGATCGATGCTGGGTCGGCGGGGTGGTGCTCCGCGCAGCGAATCTGTAAAGCAGATGATTGCCGGGGGCAATCATACAAAAATTTATATGACCCCGCCCTACAATGGCGTATTAGCTAAACGATAATTTATCAAAGGAGTTCAAACTCATGAAAGGACGAATGAATATGGATACGAATGCATTGGGTATGATCGAAACGAAAGGGCTCATCGGTGCCATTGAAGCGGCGGATGCTATGGTCAAGTCTGCCAATGTGCAGCTGATCGGCAAGGAGCAGGTGGGCGGCGGCCTGGTGACCGTTATGGTGCGCGGAGATGTGGGTGCTGTGAAGGCCGCTACGGATGCCGGCGCTGCAGCGGCGGAAAAAGTGGGGGAGCTGATCTCCGTCCATGTGATTGCCCGGCCCCATATGGAGGTGGATGCCATCCTGCCCAAGGGCCGTCCGGGCCAGATGCCTCCCGCCGGAAAGTAACACATGCTCTATAATGAGGAAGCCGTCCGGGCGAATCTGCGCAACCGCAATGGAAAGCGGGTCTATTACCTTGGAAAAGGGGATCAGCTGACCAGCGGCGCAAGAGATTATCTGCACCGGGAACGGATCGAGATCCTCCCGGCAGAGCAGGCGAAGCAGGAACATTACCGCCTGATGAACGGGGCGGTGCTTTCGGAAAAACCGGAGCATATGACCCACCTGAACGGGAATGTGCTGGTGAGTAAAGTCCATCCCCGAATCCGATTCCGGGGAAAGCTGGATACCCTGGAAGCGGAGCTTCTGCTGTGCCAGCAGGAAGATAACGGTCTTGTGACCCCGGTAGGGGAGATTCTGGCTCTGGCACGGCAGATCATCCGCTGCGATGTGCTGGATGAACCCCTGAAATGGGAAATGCTGTGCGGCCTGACGGAAGCAGAGCAGCGCAAACACAGTCATTTCCCTCAGGATTACTATGGCCAGCCTCACTTTATGCCGGCAGTAACGGACGGTCCGGTGATCCTGCAGCTGAACCGGGCCCGGTGCGCGGCCCGGGAAGCGGAACTGGCGGCGATGGAGGCCTTTTCCGACCGGGAAGGAACTCCCACCCGGACGGATATCCTCCGGGCCCTGAACCGGATGAGCAGTATGCTGTATATCCTGATGATCCGGTATAAAAGCAGATAGAATTACAGCTGCCGGCAAGAGAAGTTATCGTTTATCGTACGAATCTCAAAACACTATTGTAGGGGCGGATTTTCAATCCGCCCTAACCCTGCCGAGGCATGCACAGTGAAATGCTCCGTACATTTACCGGTATCCGGAGGGCGGATTGGAAATCCGCCCCTACGATTGGTTGATCCCTATGCCGACAAACGATCATTTACAGGCATATCCAAAACACATTGGGTGTTGACAAAATGCACACTTTCAGGCTATAATGGCAAGGATATTGAAAAGGCGAAGATGAGAAGAGTACTGTGGCGGCAGCGGTCAGAGAGCCCGGGAAGGTGAGAGCGGGTACGAAAGAAGCACAGGAACATGGCCTCGGAGCCGGATTTTCGACAGGTAGGGAATCCCGGGTACGTCCCGTTACAGACGATTTGAGGTGCTGATTTTCAGCACGAATCAAGGTGGTACCGCGTCAATTTTTGTCGCCCTTGGGTTATTCCCGGGGCGATTTTTTCATTTATAGGAGGATCTGCATTATGTGCACCAATTGCAAGGGTAATTACTACATTACCACCCCCATTTACTACCCTTCCGCCAAGCTTCACATCGGCCACACCTACTGCACCGTGGCTACCGATGCCATGGCCCGCTACAAGCGGCTCCAGGGCTACAACGTCAAGTTCCTGACCGGTACTGACGAGCATGGCCAGAAGATCGAGGACAAGGCAAAGGAAGCCGGCGTTACCCCCCAGCAGTATGTGGACGATATCGTTCTGGGCGAGGGCGGCGTTCTGGACCTGTGGAAGCTGATGAACATTTCCCACGACCGCTTCATCCGTACCACCGACGATTACCATGTTGCCGCCATTCAGAAGATCTTCAAGAGAATGTATGAAAACGGCGACATCTACAAGGGCAAGTATGTGGGCAAATACTGCAAGCCCTGCGAGTCCTTCTGGACTGAGAGCCAGCTGAAGGACGGCAAGTGCCCCGACTGCGGCCGGGACTGCGTGGATGCCGAGGAAGAAGCCTACTTCTTCAAGCTCAGCAAGTACGCCGACCGGATCCAGGATCTGCTGGAGAACACCGACTTCCTGGAGCCCCGGAGCCGTGTTCACGAGATGGTCAACAACTTCATCAAGCCCGGTCTGGACGACCTGTGCGTGTCCCGTACCAGCTTTACCTGGGGCGTGCCTGTGGACTTTGACCCCGGCCACGTGGTCTATGTCTGGGTGGATGCCCTGTTCAACTACATGACGGCTCTGGGCTTTGAGAATGACAAGTATCAGGATGTTGCCGATTTCTGGCCTGCCGATGTGCATTTCGTGGGCAAGGAGATCGTCCGCTTCCACTCCATCATCTGGCCCGCCATGCTGATGAGCCTGGATCTGCCCCTGCCCAAGAAGGTCTACGGCCATGGCTGGCTGCTGCTGGACGGCGGCAAGATGAGTAAGTCCAAGGGTAACGTGGTGGACCCCTACATTCTGGCCCAGCGGTTCGGCGTGGATGCCCT
This sequence comes from Oscillospiraceae bacterium, assembly GCA_017398105.1. Next base: position 6,351 of record JAFQHF010000161.1, read on the forward strand.
GCGGTTCTTCCTGCTGCGTTCCTTCCCCTTCGGCTCCGACGGCAACTTCTCCAATGAGCTGCTGATCAACACCATCAATGTGGATCTGGCCAACGACCTGGGCAATCTGGTATCCCGTACCGTGGCCATGGCCCAGAAGTATTTCGGTGCAAACCTGCCCGCTGAGCAGGTGGAGGATGCCGAAAAGGATGCCGAGCTGATCGCCATGGTGTCCGGCCTGCGGAATAAGTACGAGGAGCAGATGGAGAAGTACGCCTTCCAGAATGCCCTGGCAGACATCTTCAAGGTCATTTCCCGTGCCAACAAGTATATCGATGAGAACGCCCCCTGGGTGCTGGCAAAGAGTGAAGAGAACAAGCCCCGCCTGGCAAGAGTCCTGTACAACCTGCTGGAGACCGTTCGTGTCTGTGCCGGTCTGCTGACACCCTTCATGCCTGCCACCTCCGAGGAGATCTCCCGCCGTCTGGGCGGCGCCCGGATGGACTGGGACAGCCTGAATGTCTGGGGACTGCTGCCTGCTGACGTGGCTACCATTGCCGGCCCTGCCCTGTTCCCCAGAATCGACATGGAGAAGGAACTGGCTGCTCTGGAAGAACTGTCCAAGCCTGCCAAGCCCCCTATTGAGATCGAGCCCTATACGGAGGAGAAGGTGGACTTCGATACCTTCTGCAAGTCCGATTTCCGGGCTGTGAAGGTCAAGGACTGCAAGAATGTGAAGAAGTCCGACAAGCTGCTGCAGTTCACTTTGGACGACGGCACCGGTGTCGACCGCCAGATCCTGTCCGGCATTGCCAAGTTCTACAAGCCTGAGGAGCTCATCGGCAAGACCCTGATCGCCATCACCAACCTGCCCCCCAGAAAGATGATGGGCCGGGAGTCCTGCGGCATGCTGATCAGCGCTGTCCACACCGTCAACGGTGAGGAAAAGCTGAATCTGATCATGATCGATGATGCCATCCCCGCCGGCGCAAAGCTGTGCTGATACGGATTGAATAAAAAACGCCCTGCGGAAGTTTCTTTCCGCAGGGCGTTTTGTGTATTGGGATCAGCACTGTTCCATCAGACGGATGAAGAATTCCACAGCCTTGGCAATGCTTTCCACGCGGATGCGTTCGTTGTTGCCGTGGATGGTGGCCCGTTCTTCGCTGGTCATATCCATGGCGGAGAATCGGTACACATGGTTGGAAAGCTTTCCGTAGTGCCGGGAATCGGAGCACTGCACCATCAGATAGGGGGATACGATGCAGCCCTTCCAGGTGTTGGCCACGGCGGAGGCTACCTTATCCCAGGCAGGACAGTTGGTTTCGGAAATGGGGCTGGGCTCAAAGGATTCCAGCGCCGTGATCTCCACATCCTTGTTGTTGACGGTTTTTCTCAGGTATGCCAGGGCGGAAGCCACACTGTCGTGGGGATTCAGCCGCATGTTGGAAACCATTTTGGCTTCCGGCGGGATCACGTTCCGGGCGGAGCTGCCTTCCATCTGGGTAAATGCCACGGTTGTGCGCACCAGGGCGTTCATTTCACCGCCGGACAGACGGCCCAGCAGGTCGATGACCCAGCTGAAGCACCACATATTTGCAAAGATCACCCGGTACAGGGCAGTGGAGTACCGGCCCAGGGTATCAAACATCTGGGCGGCCGGGCCGGCAATGTGGGCTTTGAAGGGATGATCCTCCACCTTCTTGCAGGCTGCTGCCAGCACGCCTACGGGCGTATGGGGCTTGGGGGCGGAGGCATGGCCGCCGGCAGACACGGCGCGGTACTGGGCGTTCATCATGCCCTTTTCTGCAATGCCGATGAGGCCGCAGGGCTGCTTCACGCCGGGGAACACATTTTCCACCACGGCGCCGCCTTCGTCGACCACGAGCGCAGGCTGAATGTTGTGGTCGATGAAATACTGAACGATGTTGGGGGCACCCTTGCCGTTGACTTCCTCACCGCCGGAGAAAGCAAAATAAATATCATTTTCCGGCTGGAAGCCCTTGCCAATCAGATAATTTGCGGCGGAGAAAATGCCGTTGAAGGTGACCTTGGTATCCAGTGTGCCCCGGCCCCAGAGGATGCCGTCTTCCAGAATGCCGGCGAAGGGGGGCTTTTCCCAGTTTTCCTCGTTGACGGGAACCACATCGTAATGGGCCATCAGCACGGCAGGGTCACCGTGGTGCTTGCCGGGCCAGCGCAGCAGCAGCGCCCGGTCGGGCAGCTGATTGACAGAGCACACATCGAATACCCGGGGATACAGGCCGGGCAGCAGGGAAATGAGCTTGTCAAACTCCGCGTCATCCTCCAGGGAATGGTCGTTGTAGGATACGGTCTTGCAGCGTACCAGCTGGGTCAGGGCATCCACAGCAGCATCCTTGTCAAAATGGTATTCCTTGTGGGAAATGGCAGGTTGTGCCTTGGGTTTGAAGGCCAGCGTCCGCAGGACGATCACCAGCACGAACAGGGCCAAAACGGCCAGAAGGATATATCCGATCATTTACAGCACTCCTCTCTTGTACAGCACCCGGGCCACGGCAATGGTGAATACCACGGACACGGGCACCATGATGCCTACGGTACCTGCATTCAGGGCCGGGACGAAGATGAACAGCACCAGCATCAGCAGAACAGGGGCGATGGCGATTTTCCAGTTCTTGCTGACAAAGGCAACGCCCAGCCCGCCGAACAGGGCGGGAAGCATCTGCTCAAAGGCAGGGGCCAGCACGGGCGCTTCCAGTACCGGTGTCAGGGGGACGATGCAGATAACACCGATGAGGATAATGATGGTGGTGACGATGGAGGAGGTGGCGATGGCGATGGTGGAGATGATCTCGCCCTCCTCGGAGTTGGCGCTGACGCCGTTCTGCTCCAGGGCGTTGATGGCGCAGGGCAGCTTCAGGTTGGAGATGTTGCCGGTAACAAAGCTTAAGTAAGAACCGCCGGCACCCAGCATGGGCACGAAGGTGATGGTCTCAATGGTGCCCACAGCCCAGTACATGGGAGCCGTTGCCAGCAGACCCACACCCAGGGCACCCCAGTCAGGGGCGGCTCCGAAAATAAACGCGACCGTCAGGGGAAAGGCCAGCAGGAGCACCATGACGCTTAAATTCCAGATGGTGCCGTCCCGGTGGACGGAATCAATATAGCTGAGATTCTTTTTCATAGTATTCCCTCCTTAACCCAGCCAGGCAGTGATGGGAATGGCGGCGGCCATACCCAGGATCAGGGAGATGGGAAGCGCGTAATCTCCCAGCCAGGCAAATTTCGGCTTTTTCATCAGCAGACCGCAGACCACCATCACCAGGGCAGACACGGCCATGACTGCCACCGGCACCAGGCCGGAGGTGGGGCTGTAGTCACCGGGGGTCCAAAGCCGGGAGAAATCACAGAACACAAAGCCCAGGAAGGCTGCGATCATGCCGATGAACATGGCGTTCTGGAAAATATCTGCCCATTTCTTGTCCCGGTTTTCCAGGCTGGACATGCCCTTGAGCAGCTTTTTGCCGATGGCGGGCACCAGCCAGATGCCCAGCATGATGGAAATGGTCATAACAAGCGTAATGTTCACAAACTGCTGGGCAGTCAGCTGATCGATTTTGCCCAGGGTCAGTCCCATGGCGCTGACGGCATTGGATGCGGCAATGGCCTCATAGCTCAAAGAGCCTACCACGCTCAGCCGCAGCCAGGGCAGGGGCAGACCCAGGCTTTTGCTCAGGGTGATCACGCTGATCACGATGGATACTGCCGGAGCGATGGTAAAAATGGCAGCGGTTTTGATGGTCTTTTTGATTTTCGTCTGATCCATGCCGATCTGCCTGCTGCGCCGCAGGGCCTTCAGCAGGAAATAGACCGACTGCGCCAGAACTACAGCCACCAGAAAGCCCGCCAGCAAAAACAGGATCGGATGATTGACACTGAATTCCACGAAAAACACCTCCAAAGTGTATAGATATGCTCATTATAGCACGGTGATTTCCGGGTGACAAGATACAATGTCGGATTTTGGAGAATATGGAAGACGGTGCTACATAAAAAACAAACAGGACCGGATAACCGGTCCTGTTATGTTTGTTCGTATTTCAGCAATTAGCCGTTGGCACGCATCTGAGCGAAGCACTCGCTGCAGAAAACGGGGCGGTCGGACTTGGGCTGGAAGGGAACCTTGGCTTCGCCGCCGCAGCGAGCGCAGGTAGCGGTGAAGAACTCACGGGGGCCACGGGTAGCGTTCTTGCGAGCGTCACGGCAAGCCTTGCAGCGCTGGGGCTCGTTCTGGAAGCCGCGCTCTGCGTAGAACTCCTGCTCACCGGCGGTGAAC
>JAFQHF010000162.1 GCA_017398105.1 Oscillospiraceae bacterium
AACCAGCCCAAGGGCGGGCTCATCGTGGTCAAGAAGGATGCTGTGACTGGCGAGACCCTCTCCGGCGTCCAGTTCAAGATCACCACCGCAAGCGGTGAGCTGGTGGCCAACAATGAGGGCATGACCTCCTCCAACGGCCTGTACACCACGGATGAGAACGGTCAGATCGTTCTCAGCAATGTCATGCCTGACACCTATGTTGTAACGGAAACACAGGCTCTGGACGGCTACATCCTGAACAGCACTCCCCAGACTGTGGTGGTCAATGCTGGCGATACCCAGACCCTGACCTTTACCAACCAGCCCTACGGCGGCCTGCTCATCAAGAAGATGGACTCTGTCACAAAGGAGCCTCTGGCCGATGTGGTATTCAAGGTCACTACCTCGGACGGTTCCGTGGTTGGCAGCGGCAACGGCCTGTTCCGCACCGATGAGAACGGCTTTATCTCCATCCCTGGTCTGGAGCCGGACAGCTATATCGTGTCTGAGGTACAGGCTAAGAAGGGATACCTGCTGGACGATGTTCCCCGCACCATTGAGATCAGAGATGAAAAAACCCACACGCTGGAGTTCTTCAACCAGCCTCTGGGCAGCCTGGTCATCCATAAGCTGGACAGCGTGACCAAGAAGCCTCTGGAGGGCGTTCAGTTTAAGATCACCTACGCAGACGGCAAGGTGGTAGATGCCGCAGGCGGTCAGCTCTCCTCCAATGGCCTGTACTGGACGGATGAAAACGGACAGATCACCATCTCCGGCATCACTGGCACTGTGGTAGTGACCGAGGTGGAGACCGTCCCCGGCTATACCATCCATGAGGAGAGTCGGAGCCAGACCGTGGTGGTCAACACCAACGACACGCAGAGCCTGTATTTCTACAACGCCCCCATCGGCGGCGTGGAGATCATCAAGGTAAACGAGGCCAATACCTCCGAGCGTATCCCCAACACCACTTTCGAGATCCGCAAGGTGGATGACGAACTGGTGGATACCGTGACCACGGACAAGAATGGCCGTGTGTTCTGCTCTCTGGAGGACGGCGCTTACTATGCCGTGGAGATCGAGGCCGCGGAAGGCTTCAAGCTGGATGATACCCCTGTCTACTTCGAGGTGGAGAATGGGCAGACTGTGCAGCTCCGTGTGACCAACCAGGCGTACAGCGGCATCCTCATCCACAAGACCGATGCGAATACCGGCGAAGGCATCTATGGTGTCAGCTTCCTCCTGTATGACTCCGGCAAGAATCCCATCGGCGAGTATGTCAGCGATGACCGCGGCTATGTCTATATCGAGGACATCCCCAGTGGCCGCTACTACCTGCGGGAGCTGGAGCCTGCGGAGGGCTATATTGCCGACACGCAGCTCAAGTCCATCTATGTGACGGCTGGCACCACCACCGAGGTGGAGTGGGAAAACACCGCCATCACCGGACAGATCCAGATCACCAAGACCTCCGCTGACTACAACAGCGTGAACGGCTGGCCTGCGGGCACTCCCATCCCCAACACCGTCTTCGAGGTCTACCATGCCAGAACAGGCAAGCTGATGGATACCATCCAGACCAACAAGAACGGTGTGGCTACGACCAAGCCCCTGCCCCTGGGCAGATACAAGTTGGTGGAGTCCAGAGCCGCAGACTTCTACGGACTGGACAAGACTCCTATCGAGGTGGAGATCGAGCACGCTGGTCAGATCGTCAAGACGGCGATGACCAACAAGAGCCTCTACACCAATGTCAGCATCAAAAAGACCGGATATACCGAAGTCATGCCCGGTCAGAGCATCCGCTATGACTTCTCCGAGATCGCCAACAATTCCACCACCGTGCTGACTTCCTTCTATTGGCGGGACACTCTGCCCACCAACGCCGTCCGGCTGGATAAGATCGTGACCGGCACCTACAATGTGCAGGGCAATTACAAGATCGTCTACCGGACCAATCTCACCGGAGACAGCTACCGGACTCTGGCAGATAACCTGAACACCATGAAGAACTATGTCTTGGATGCGTCCCCGGCCGCACTTGGCCTTGCCTCCAACGAGTATGTCACCGAATTCATGGTGACCTTCGGTGTGGTGCCTGCCAACTTCCGTCAGGTGGAATCCCCCAAGGTGTACTGCAATGTGGTGTCCTGGCTGACTGGCGGGACGCAGTTCGTCAATCATGCCGATGTGGGCGGCGTCTACAACGGTCAGTGGATCATGGCGGCTACCCGCTGGGTGACCAGGGTCTATAAGCCCTCCACCACCACTTTGCCCCGCACCGGCTATTGATCCTCATAAGTAAGAATGGAGCGTCACCCAAAATGGGTGGCGCTCCACTGTTAAATCAAGAATGTTAAAGGAGGACTTTCGTATGAAAAAGTTCAGGCTCACCCGAATGCTCATTGTGGCGCTCATCCTGTCCGTGGTCTGCTGTGTTCCTGCCTTTGCCGCAGGTACTACCGGCGATGTGGCAAGCGCGGTGGAGCAGGCGTGGACCGGGGCGTCCGGCCAGATCAAGGCCGTGGTGAACAACGTGGTATTCCCGGCGCTGGACATGATCCTCGCCATCGCTTTCTTCGGCAAGCTGGCCATGTGCTACTTCGACTACCGGAAGCACGGTCAGTTCGAGTGGACCGGTCCCGCCATTCTGTTTGCCTGTCTCGTGTTCACCCTGACTGCTCCGACCTACATTTGGAGCATCATCGGCCTGTAAAATGCCTATGAAGAATCCATATCGTATTCGACTGCGGCATGATGGAAAGTGGGAGGTCTATCATGTTGACCACCCCGGCAGATCCTATCCCCGCAGCGTTGGCTCCAAGAACCGCGCCTTCAATTATATGGCCGCAAAGCTGAATGTGACTCCCAACGAGCTTCGCCAGGCGGCAAAAAGGGGTACTCTCGAACCTGTTGAGCCTCAAGCCAGAGGGTGAAAAGGCAAAGAGGCGCATCACTGCGCCCCTTTCTTCAAATTGCAATCGCGGCAGAGCATCTGGCAGTTATCCGGCGTGGTATGCCCGCCTTTGGACCATGCTTTGATGTGGTCTGCGTGCATCTCCTCAAACTCGAAGGACTCGCCGCAGATGGCACACTTGTGTCCCTGCCGCTCGTAGGCAGCCAGAGCGTCCCTGCGGTCAAAGGCACGGATACTCAGCTTGCGCTCATCTCCGGTCAGAAGGTATTCATAGATACCGCTTTTCTTGGTGACATCCTCGTCACCCATGAGTCTCTGGATATCCACCTCCAGCTTCTTGGGGTCAAGGTCCGTTCTCTGGCCATGGGCGTTGAACAGCAGGCCCCAGGGTAACCCCTTCATTTCCTTACGCACCTTGGGAAAGATGGCCTGTACCCAATCAATAACGCTGCGGAAATAGTTCCAGAGCTGTATGGCGCTGGGATCGAACTGGTGCTCTGCCATATAGCCTTCGATGGACTGGCCTTTGGCGTCTGCAGCCCAGGAAATCGCCGTCTCAAGGTACTCCTGCCGGATGGACGCGCCCTTCAGGTAGTCCCCGGCAAGGGTGTCGGCGGCACAGCCCGTTTTGGAGAAATACCGCTTGGCATCGGAAGTCCAGGACCCGGCGTACACGGCGTTGCGAAGCTCCTGCTCGGTGAGCCGCTCTCCGGCGATGTTGATGATGCGGAACCAGTCCAGCTTCTCGGAATCCGTTCCGTCACAGACATAGACGAACAGCTCATAATCAAGGATTTTCTTTTTCACATCTGCCGGAAGGTTATAGAAATACTTGTCATTGACGGAGAAAGAGCCGTCCACATACTCGCACACGGAGATGGTGCGCTGCTGACCGTCCAACACCTCGTATGTATCATCGCCGGTCCGACACCAGTACATGACATTCAGGGGCAGACCCTTCATGACGGTATGGATGACCTCGTCCCGCTGCTTGTCCTTATAGACGAACTCCCGCTGATACTTGGGCCGGATATCCAGCCGTTCATCGTAGCCAACAACGCCTTCCTCGGCATCGTTGAAATACCCCTCGCAGAGCTCGCCAATGGTCACCTTGCGCTGTTCAATATTCACGGTTATTTCGCCTCCTCTGGGTGTCTATTTCGGACAATGATTCTGGAGTATGGAACCTTTGGCTTGCCATCCTTTAGGAAATAAACATCCCCGGCGGCACTATGTCCCCGCATCATTGCCTTATGCTCTTTTGCGATTCCTCGAATGCCTATGCTCTGTCCTAAGTATCCATTGCCTAATCCAATAAGTTCAAATTGTTCCGGATTATAGCGGTGCAAGAAGGTATCTGGCACACCCATCATTCCTGCATAATCACAGGGAATGTCAGCGATCTTTCCAACCTCTATGCATTCAAAGTTCTCGTATGTTGGATATTCCTCTGGCTGATATCGCTTTACTAAAATAAGTTCCTCATGCCGCTTTTTTATATCGAGGTTTGTGAACCAAGCGATATTGCCCAAAGAGCGCCATTTTTGTCCCGACTCATCCTGCCAGTACCGTGTTTGCCGAGGCTCAAAATAATCGGGAACTCGAAACGCCATATCTCCGTTGTTATAACCCAACCATATATCATTGCTCATAAACAGCGGGAAGATTTCTTTATAGTGAATTGCATTCTGGCTACCAATGATGATGAACTTCTTTTGGCGCTCCATGAGAACGGCCACATACTCCCGGAACAAGGAGAACGGCGGGTTTGTGACCACGATATCCGCCTCGTCCAACAGGGCCAGACACTCCGGACTGCGGAAATCACCATCGCCCTCCAGCAACTCAAGAGCATTCTTGCCCGTGCGGAACAGCTCCGCCACATCCAGCATATCCACACCGCCGTCACCGGAGGTATCGTAGACCTGCGTGACTTCCACCTTGTAAGGCTTTTTCTCCCGCTCTGCCTGCACAACCTCCTCCGGCTCCCCGAACAGGTTCATCTGCGTATAGATGATAGGAGATCCGGCATAGCAAGTGGCAATTAGCTTCGCAAGACCCAGACGGTTGAAGTTCAAAACAAAGTATTTGAAAAAGTTGGACTCAAACGGATCGTCGCAGTTGCACAGGATGGTCTTTCCCGCAAAGTGCTTGCGATAATGCCGCAGTTCCTTCTCGATATCGGTGATCTGTGTGTAGAACTCGTCCTGCTTTGCGGCAGCGGCAGCATTCAAACTCTTATTGCCTGCCATGGACTCGCCCCCCTCGCGTTCTGTACTAATAGTACACTATGACTATTAGTACAATTATACACGAAAACGACAAAAAATCCATACCAATTCTTCCGCCGCGTTCCCGCACGGGACATGACTACAGAAAGTGAGGAATAACCATGACTTTTTATGAAAAAGAGCTCCGCAAGATCGTGGAGTCGAATTACCCGGATGCGACCTATGTTGGCCGAGCCTGCTATGTCCGTCTGAATGAGATGAACCGGGCGAAGATCCAGTTCATCACCGGAGGTATCGCAAGCCATTATGATGCTCTGCGGTTGACGATCCTGAACCGTCAGGAGGGCGATGTGGACAATCTCGTCCTGCGTTTCTCCGATCTGCTCGGGAAGAAAATGGTCAGCAATCCCAACTTCCGGGACGGCGTGATGCCACACATCTGGGATGACCATGGAAAGGTGGACTGGTATGTCTACCATCCCACCAGCCAGGACTATCAGAAGCTCTCCAACGCTGTGAACGATTATCTGGATATCTTCCAGGAGCAGGTGCAGACCGCAGCCACACAGCCCCAGTGGAGTCAGACGATGCAGTAATACAGAGATAAGCAAGAGGCCGTGCCGCTGGCGGGCCTCTTTTCTGTTGGCGGTACGGCCTACAGAAAAGAGGTGAGCACATCAAATGTTTATCTGGGATTTTACTGCCAATCTGATCATGGACACCATCGTGGACTGGATCTATGGGCAGATGATCGGCTTCCTGGGCAACTTCTTTGCGGAGATGGGCAACATGGGTGTCGAGCTCTTCGAGATGAGCTGGGTCCAGTCCATCGTGCAGTTTTTCTCGCAGTTGGCCTGGGCTCTCTTTGGCGTCAGCATCGTGGTAGCGGCATTTGACTGCGGCATCGAATACTCGTCCGGTCGCGGAAACATCAAGCAGACGGCACTGAATATCATCAAAGGCTTTATGGCCTGTAGTCTGTTCACCACCGTGCCGGTGCGACTCTATGCTTTGTCGGTCTCGCTGCAGGGTTCGCTGACAGCTGGACTGACTGGATACGGTACATCCATCGGTGATGTGGCCACTGAAATCGTCGCGGAGCTGAGCGCGGTAGAAAGCCTTTCTGACCTGACCACCGGCAGCTTTATGGGCTTCGGTGCCATTACCAGCCCCATCATGTATCTGTTCTGCATCATCCTCATGGCCTATGCGGTGATCAAGGTGTTCTTCGCCAACCTCAAGCGCGGAGGCATCCTGCTCATCCAGATCGCCGTGGGGAGCCTTTATATGTTCAGCATCCCACGTGGATATATCGATGGCTTCGTACAGTGGATGAAACAGGTCATCGGCCTGTGCCTGACAGCATTCCTACAGGCAACGATACTGGTGGCCGGACTCATGGTGTTCAAGGATCACGCTCTGCTCGGTCTTGGTCTTATGCTCTCAGCCGGAGAGGTGCCGAGGATCGCAGGCTCCTTCGGTCTGGATACCACCACAAGGGCAAACATCATGTCTGCCGTCTATACCGCACAGGCCGCGGTCAACACCACCCAGACCGTGGTAAAGGCGGTCACAAAATGACCGGCCTGACAATGGGAAGCCTCTTTGATGGTATTGGTGGTTTCCCACTGGCGGCGATCCGGCACGGCATCACGCCTGTCTGGGCCAGTGAGATCGAGGCTTTTCCCATTGAAGTCACAAAGCACCAATTCCCAGGCATGATCCATGTCGGGGATATCACAAAGCTGGACGGAGCAAAACTCCCACCAGTTCAAATCATCTGTGGGGGCAGCCCCTGCCAGGATTTGAGCGTTGCGGGCGCCCGCGCCGGTCTCTCAGGAGAACGCTCCGGCCTGTTTATGGAGCAGATCCGCATCGTCAAGGAAATGAGAGCGGCAGATATGGCACGCGGCCGTACTGGAATCGATGTGCGCCCCCGCTGGATGTGCTGGGAAAATGTGCCGGGCGCCTTTTCAAGCGGAGATCCGAAATACGAGGACTTCCGAATCGTGCTGGAAGAGATCATGAGAGTCTCTATACCGGAGGCAAGAATGCCTGGACCAAACCCCGGAGAGGGCTGGCCGGACGCCGGAATGCTTTTGAAGGAAGAATATGCCTTTTCTTTGGCGTGGCGTTGTCTGGACGCACAATTTTGGGGTTTGGCGCAACGAAGAAAGCGCATTTTTCTACTGGCTGACTTTGCCAGCCTGTATGCGCCATTGCTCCTGTTCGATGCACTGGATGAACTGGAGGATAAAGGAGAGGAGGAACGAAAATGTACCAGTGCGATCAATACGGACAGTTGACGCTGTTGGAAATAGAACCATGCGAAGAAATAAAAAAATCGCCCAGACCCAAGGCAAAAAAGCCTGATTCTGTGCTGATTGCAATCCCGTTTTATTACATCGACTTTAAAGATGTAGATCTCTTCGGCAACCCTCATTGGGAATTTCGTTCCCCGCTACGTGAGGGAAAGCAACCGTTGAACACAGGTGTTGCTCCCAGAACACCAATTCGCGCATCCTTAACCGACATACTGGAATCAAATCCTGATCCCAAATATGACCTCACAACTACGGCCTGTGTTGGCATTCTACGCAGAGCGGGAGAACGAGGAAAGGAACTCCCTGAGCAGTTGAAAATGGCGCTCACAATACAGGCTGGACTATCGAAAGTCCCATACACGCCGACAGAGATGAAAGCCTACCATATCAATCAACGGGACGAAGGAATTGACCTGAACGGAGTATCCGGGGCGCTCATGGCCACCAACAATATGCAGATGCAGACCTTCGTGACACAGAGTGACACACCTGATGGTGTGATCACACCTGTGGCCTTCGCCGCCAATCAGAGGGACGAGGTGCGGGATTTGCACGATGTCGCCGGTGCCTTGGGCGCACAACCCGGAATGAAGCAGCAGACCTTTATTGCAGAGGGAGTGGTCACCAAAGGAAACGGTGACTGCTTCCTCACACACGAACAGCACACCAGTCTCTCGACCGGTGGTGGGCAGGCCGGACAGGGATACCCCTGCGTGCTGACTGCGGGCTTCTCCGCAGGCCAGGGGGCAAAAGCTGGAGGCATCGGCTACAGCGAGGAACTGTCGCCTACGCTGAAGGCTTCTGAGAGCGGCACGAATATGGTGCCGAGCATCCTGTGTCTGAACGACCAGGGCGGCAAGGTCATGTCCTGCTCCGAGGATGTCAGTGGCACGCTCCGCGCCCAGGAACATGGACACCAGCCCATCGTCATGGATGAGGTACTTCTGTTTGAAAACCACGGCATCGACTCCCGCTACACCGGTCCGCACTCCGTGTCGCCGACCATGTCCGCACGCTACGGGACCGGCGGAAATAATGTCCCGCTAATTTCCCAGAGCGCCGAGGTCTTCTGCATCACCGGAAACGCCATTGACAGGCAGCCCCAAAACGGCGGCAACGGTATTGGCTATCAGGAGGATCTGGCGTACACGCTGACGGCGACCGACCGGCACAGTGTCTATGCCCGTCAGCGTGTGGATATGTTCCGTATCGATGATGTGGCATCTACCCAGAGTGCCAGACAGCACAAGGATGCCACCGACCTGATCGTGGATGTGGCAGGACTGGACTGCCGCAATGCCACTGAGAACGGCGACCTCTGCGGGACGCTCCAGAAAGGCACCTCCGGCAGTTCTCTCAACTCCATACATCCAATTCGGTACGGAATCCATATCCGCCGCCTGACACCACTGGAGTGTGAACGGCTGCAGGGCTTTCCGGACCTATGGACGGCAATCGTCTCCGCCTCGGATTCAGCAAGGTATAAGGCCCTTGGAAACTCGGTGGCCATCCCTTGTGTGGAGTTTATTATGAAGGCAATAGCAGTGGCAACTCTCATCACATAGCTTTCTCCGTTATGCTTAGGTTTGTACCTTGTTCTTTGGTGGTGTTGGTAATAGCTATTGTCCATAGCTTTGGATATACTTGCGTTGCAAAATCGAGGAAAGGAGCGGCATACAATGGCCGAAAAGACAAAAAACCTGTGCGCGCAGATCCCGGAGTCACTGCATGATACCGTCCGGTCTCACCAGTTGGAATCCGGCAAAACCATGAACGCCTACATGACGGAACTACTCACACACTTCTATGAAAATCAGAAAGGAATGACATCCATGGAAAACACAAGAACTCTGGCGGTGCAGATCGATGCCGAACTGTTCGACCGGCTCGATGACTACCTGAAGAAGAACAAACTCAAGAAGCGGAAC
>JAFQHF010000163.1 GCA_017398105.1 Oscillospiraceae bacterium
GAACTCACGGGGGCCACGGGTAGCGTTCTTGCGAGCGTCACGGCAAGCCTTGCAGCGCTGGGGCTCGTTCTGGAAGCCGCGCTCTGCGTAGAACTCCTGCTCACCGGCGGTGAACACGAACTCGTTGCCGCACTCTTTGCACACTAAAGTCTTATCTTCGTACATTGGAAATACCTCTCTTCGGTTTGTTGTTGCCCCGTGAAATCCCAAGATAATGTTATAACGCAGGGTCGATTGTAGTAGGTGACAGCTTCTGCCACAAGTCGGATTATACACAAATATGAACAATTTGTCAATGCTCTGGAAAATTTTTTCTGTTCAAATTTGGACGGTTATGCGCAGTTACGGTGTGATTAAATGGAAAATTGTGCCTGTCCCTGATAGGGGATATGAAGGTGTTCATATGCCAGCGCGGTAACGCACCGGCCCCGGGGAGTCCGGGTCAGGAAGCCCAGCTGCATCAGGTACGGCTCATACACATCTTCCAGTGTCACGGCTTCCTCACCGATGGTGGCGGCCAGGGTTTCCAGGCCCACAGGGCCGCCGCTGTAATTCTGGATGATGGCGGTCAGCATCCGGCGGTCGATGTTGTCCAGACCCAGACGGTCCACTTCCAGCCGGTGCAGGGCCAGGTCGGCGGCTTCCTTGGTGATGGTGCCGTCACCCATGACTTCCGCGAAGTCCCGGACACGGCGCAGGAACCGGTTGGCGATTCGGGGCGTGCCCCGGCTGCGGGAAGCGATCTCCATAGCACCCTTGGGGTCGATGGGCATACCCAGAATGGTGGCAGACCGGGTAACGATCCGGGCCAGCTCCTCCGGAGTATACAGCTCCAGGCGCAGATTCACGCCAAACCGGTCGCGGAGGGGGGCGGACAGCTGACCTGCCCGGGTGGTAGCCCCCACCAGGGTAAATTTCGGCAGATCCAGACGGATGGAATTGGCACTGGGGCCCTTGCCCACGATGATATCAATGGCAAAGTCCTCCATGGCGGGATACAGGATCTCCTCCACCACCCGGTTCAGCCGGTGAATTTCATCGATAAAGAGGATATCGCCGGGATTCAGGTTGGTCAGCAGGGCAGCCAGGTCGCCGGGTTTTTCAATGGCAGGACCGGAGGTGACCCGGATATTCACGCCCATCTCATTGGCGATAACACCTGCAAGGGTGGTTTTGCCCAGGCCGGGAGGGCCGTAGAGCAGGGTGTGATCCAGAGGCTCGTTCCTGCGGCGGGCGGCTTCAATATAAATAGCCAGATTCCCCTTGGCCTTTTCCTGACCGGTATAGTCGCTGAGCAGCTTGGGCCGCAGACCGATCTCACCGGCATCCTGGGGCGCATAGGAAGGGGAGATGATGGGAGCAGTATCCAGATCCTGAGAAAATTCCAAACTCATTTGATGACCTCCAAGTGTATGCGTTGACAGTTAATGGTTGAAAGATGACAGTTATGGCGCCGCTTTCCGGCAATTTTGAAAGAGTCTCAAAGGGGACATCACAACTGTCAACTGTACACTGTCCATTGTCAACTTTTCATCACCATGGCGCGCAGTGCATGGCGGACCATATCTTCCGTGGATGCATTGGGATCGACACCTTTCAGGGCGGCATTGATCTCGGCGGGGGAGTAGCCCAGCTCCTGCAGGGCGGCATGGGCCAGGGAGGCGTTGCTGCCCTTCTGGACGGGTGCTGCGGCGGTATTGCCCATGGAGAAGTCCAGCTCCATATTTCCGCCGCCGATCTTATCCTTCAGCTCCAGGATGATCCGCTGGGCGATCTTCTTGCCGACACCCTGGGCGGCGGTGAGCATTTTTTCGTCACCGGTCATGACCGCCAGAGTAAAGTTCTGGGGGCCGCCGGCAGAGAGAATGGCCATAGCGGCCTTGGGTCCGACACCGTTGACAGAGGTCAGCAGCTCATAGCACCGCTGCTCCTCCCGGCTGGAAAAGCCGTACAGGTCAAAGGCATCTTCCCGGATGGATTCGGTAATATACAGCTTTGCGGTTTGATTCAGCTTCAGCTGACCGGCGGTATAGGCAGTGACACGGCATCCGTAGCCCACACCTCCGCAGTCGATGACTGCCAGACCGGGCTCCAATACGGCAACGGTGCCGGAAACATAATATAACATGGGAAACCTCCCTATTTGTTCTGATTATGAATTTGCGCCAGCAGAGATGTGCTGGAGCGGGCGTGGCACAGGGCGATGGCGATGGCATCGGCGGCATCGTCGGGCTTGGGCATGGCGTTTAGGTGCAGAAGCCGCCGGGTCATATCCTGCACCTGATGCTTGGTGGCATTGCCGTAGCCAACCACCGCCTGCTTGACCTGCATGGGCTTGTATTCAAACATGGGAATACCTGCCTGACGGATGGCCAGCAGGATCACGCCGCGGCTCTGAGCCACATTGATGCCGGTGGTGACGTTCTGACCAAAGAACAGTTCTTCGATGGCTACCACATCCGGCTGGGTTGTCCGGAGCAGCTCGGTCATGTCATTGTAGATCACTTCCAGCCTCCAGGAAAATTCTGTATTGGGGGGCGTGGTGATGGCACCGCAGTTCAGCAGACGGAACTGACTGCGCTGGGCATCGATCAGACCGAAACCGGTGATGCCGTAACCGGGGTCGATTCCCAGGATACGCATTACAGGCCGCCTCCGGCTATGGCGATCAGCTGATAGATCACAAACAGAATAAACAGCACCAGACCGATTCTGGCACCCCAGACCTGCCATACAGGACGGGGAAGATAGCCTTCGTCCTTTTCTTCGGAAGTCCGGGCGGCAGTCTCGTTTTCGTGGGTATTTTCCATGGATTTCACCTCTAACGGATATCATAGCACATTTGTTTCAAAATTCCTAGTCGGATTTTTGAATTTCGCGGGAGAAATTCCGGATTCACCGGACGAAAAGGAAGGACGCGCATTTCGCGCGTCCTCAGACTGTAGAAAAAGATATGTTAGCGCGCAGGCCCCCTCTGAGAGGGGGCTGTCACGGCGGGAGCCGTGACTACGACTCGCCAAGAGCCGCCTTCGGCGGTTGCTCGCTTGTACAGCGCTGCGGCGCTAGTGGGGGAGAGAACCGAAAAGTTTTGAAAATCTAAGATAAATTGTGATAATTGAAACTTTTTCTCTCCCTCAGTCAGCTTCGCTGACAGCTCCCTCATCAGAGGGAGCCTTAGGCGCTACCGCGCCAGAAGGTTTATCGACACGCTGAGGACGCGCATTTCGCACGTCCTTTTTGCGGGTATGGAAAAATCTCAGCCCTTCACGGAGCCGGCGGTGACACCCTTGATGATGTACTTGCTCAGACAGATGTAAACGATCATGACCGGCAGAATGGCGAGCAGGATGAACATGTACACCTTGCCCATGTCGAATTTGCTGTAGTCTGCGCTGCGCAGCTGAGCGATCATGATGGGCACGGTCTTCATCTCCGCCTTATCCAGCAGCAGGGCAGGCAGGAAGTAGTTGTTCCAGGACTGGACGAAGGAGAAAATCAGCTGCACTGCCAGAGCGGGCTTCAGCATGGGCAGGATGATCCGGTTGAAGGTGTAGAATTCGCCGGAACCGTCCACACGGGCAGCATCCACGATCTCCATGGGCAGCACGCTTTCCATGTACTGCTTCATGTAGAAGAATACCACGGGCGCGGCGATGCTGGGAACGATCAGGGGAACATAGCTGTTGGTCCAGCCCAGGCGCACGCACATCTGGTAGAAGCCCACGGCATAGACCTGATTGGGGATCACCATGATGGCCATGATGAAGGTGAAGGCCGCTTTTTTCAGCCGGAAGTTGTAGGCATGGATGCCGTAGGCGGTCAGGGCGGAGAAATAGGTGGACAGCAATGCGGAAGAAGCGGCGATCACGAAGCTGTTCAGCATGCCCCGGGGGATATCAATGGAGGCATCCGTCCAGGCATTGCGCAGGTTGATGAAGAACTGGTCGCTGAAGGCCAGGCGGAAACCGCCCTGCAGATCCGCGTTGGAGCGGGTGGAGTTGACGATCAGCATATAGAAGGAGAACAGGCACATAAAGCTCAGGAAGATCAGGATCGCGTACACAACGGCACGGCTGGCCTGCAGCATGAGTCTGGCCTTGCGGCTGTCAGAGGTATTTGTCTTTGCCATAATCATTCCCTCCTTACTTGTCCTGCTTGGTGAGACTGCGGTAGACCACCAGACTCAGCAGACCGGTGATGATGAAGATGATCACGGAAATAGCACCGGCCATGCCGTAATTCTTACTGGTCTTTAAGTAGTTGTTCAGGAACATGATCAGCGTCATGGAGGTTCGGTTGGGGGTGCCGCCGCCGTTGGTCAGAACCTGGGGCACATCGAACATCTGCAGGCCGCCGATCATGGCGGTGATGATGGTATACACCAGAATGGGCATCAGCAGGGGAAGCGTCACCCGGAAGAAGACCTGGACGGAATTGGCGCCGTCGATATTGGCAGCTTCAAACATATTCTGGTCAATGCCCATGATGCCTGCCATCAGCAAAATGGTGGTATTGCCGAACCACAGCAGGAAGTTCATCAACATGATCATACCCCGGACCGTGACTTTCTGGGCGAAGAAATCAAAGCTGGCATCCAGAATCCCCCATTCCAGCAGAGCCTGATTCACCGGGCCCACGGGGGAGAACAGGGTGTAAAACAGCATGGAAAAGGCCGATGCCATGATCAGGTTGGGCATATAGATGACGGTCTTGAAGAATTGCTGTCCCCGGATCTTCAGCCGGTAGCTGGTGAAGAAAATGGCCAGCAGCAGAGCAATCACGACCTGGGGGATCGCGCCGCCGATCCACAAAACCAGGGTGTTGCCTGCGTATTTCACGATATCGATGGTGCCGTTTTTGTCGGGTGTGAACAGCTTGACGTAGTTTTCCAGACCCACGAAGTTGGGACCCACCTGCTTCAGGCCGGAGCGGTAGTTTTCAAAGAAGCTGTTGTAGATGGTCAGCATCTGGGGATACAGCACAAAAATGGCATAGGTTATGAAAAACGGAGCGATAAAGATGTAGCCCCACTTGGCATAACTGATGCCTTTGGATTTGTGGCCGGACAGTCGTTTCACAGGACATTCCTCCTCGCGTTTTGTCTTCGATTCAAAGTGCAGGGATCTGCATTTTCAAGCGAAGGCAAAATTTGAAATGTGCTTATCGGGTTAACGCCGCAAGCTGGAAAATGACAACGTAAAATTGCACCCCGGTAGGGCGGCTTGCCCTCAAGCCGCCGCAATTGAAACCATTTTTTGTTTTGCGGCGGGCTGAGGGCAGCCCGCCCTACTGCAGATTGATACCATGCTGCGTTAAGCCGATAAGCAAAATTTAAAATTTGGGGCAAGGCATACGCCTTGCCCCAGGGAACATGTTACATCGGTTTACAAGTAAAGTTCAGCGATCAGGGAGTGATGATCTCGGGGTACTTCTCGTTGATGTACTTGTAGTAGTTGGCCATTGCCTCTTCCTCGGTAACGGTGCCGTCGCAGTACTCTCTCCAGTAGCCCTGCAGGCCCTCGGTCAGCAGCTGGTCATAGATGGTCTTGTTCTCGAACTTGATGTTCTTTGCCAGATCCAGGAACACAGCCACGTCGTTCTGGCCGCCCAGGAATGCATTGCCGTACTCGGGGTCCTGTGCGAAGGCAGCATTGACTGCCTGGTTGTTGGTGAACTGAGCTTCGTTCTTGATCAGAGCTTCGCAGACTTCCTCGTCGTTGATGAAGGTGTCCATCACGTCAGCCAGCATGGTGGGGTTGTCGGAGCCGGTAGCAGCCAGCAGCCAGGTGCCGCCCCAGAAGTGAGCCTGGGGACCCATGGTGATTGCCCAGTCGCCGGGGCAGCCCTTTTCGGGATCCTGTGCGTTGCCCATGGAGAAGTTGAAGTACCATGCAGGTCCGAAGTAGCACATGGTCTTGCCATCGGCAAACATCTGAGCGGTGCACTCGTCAGACCAGATATCGCAGGTCTGGGTGTAGCCCTTGTCAGCGAATTCCTTAGCCTGGACCTTCCAAGCCTCGATGGCCTCGTCCAGAACCAGCTCGCCGGCCTCGTTGACCAGAGGAGCAACGGTGTTGTTGGAGAAGACGCGGAAGGTAGCGGCTTCGGAAGCGGTCATGTAGTAGCCCTTAGCCTTGGCATCGGCAGCCACGGCATTGAACTTCTCCCAGCTGTCCAGAGCAGCCTGGACTTCGGCGGGTTCGGAGGTGCCCAGAACGGCCTCAGCAACGGAGCGGCGGTAGATCAGAGCTGCGGGGCAGCACTGGAAGGAAACGCCCTTGACAACGCCGTTGGAGTCGGAAGCGGCCTGAACGGTGTACTCATAGGTGTTGGAGAAATCGGTGACGCCCAGAGCGGTGATGTCCTGGGTGAACTCGGTGTCGGTGTACTTCAGGATGTAGTCAGCTTCGGCCAGGAACATGTCGATCTTCTCATCGGCGGGAGCGTTTTCCTGGTTCAGCAGAGCTTCGTCCAGCTTATCCTGATAGACGCCGCCGTCGGAGGGGTTGATGACCCACTCAACAGTGATGCCTTCGGGAACTTCGTAGTACTTCTCAAAGAAGCCCTTGAATTCTTCGTTCCATGCGTAGATACGGAAGACCTTGCCCTCTTCAGCCTCGGCGGGAGCCTCGGGAGCGGGAGCGGGGGCTTCTGCAGCGGGTGCTTCGGTGGCAGCGGGTGCTTCCTTGGCGCCGCAGGCAGCCAGGGACAGGACCATGATCAGGGCCAGCAGCAGGGCTAATGCTTTTTTCATTTTTGTTTCCTCCTTTATATTTGTTCCGGGCGATGCCCGATAACATACGGATTTTGCCGGATCCCTTGCGGGAGTCGTTTAAAGCTGTTTGACAGATGTTCCTTCCATCAGACCGCCGTGGATCATGATGCGGTCGGTCAGGGTGGTTTTGGGACGTTCAATGAGACTGATGAGACGGTCAGCTGCGGTCTTGCCGATGCCGACGGCATCCTGGGTGTAGGTTGTCAGGTGCATGATCCGGGCCAGATTGATGCCGTCATAGCCCAGAACGGAAATGTCATCGGGGATGCGCAGTCCTGCATCCATGATGGCGTTATGACCGCCGATAAAGGAAAAGTCATCGGGGAAGATGATGCAGGTAGGCCGTTCCGGCAGCGCAAGAAGCTGCCGTGTGGCTGCTTCGCAGCGGTCCGGATCGTGGTAGACACAGGGAATCACATATTCCGGGGGAACCTCGATCCCCAGCTCCTCGCAGGCCCGGTAGAAACCTGTCAGGCGACCCTTGGTGACGGAGGTGTCTTCGCCGTGGAGAAAGGCGATGCGGCGATGGCCCTTGCCGTGTGCATAGCGCACCAGTGTTTCCAGACCGTCCACGTTATCCGAAAGAATGGCCAGCCGGTCATTGAAAACATGGTCGATGGTAACCAGGGGAATGGGGCTGTTTACCAGCTCCACCACCCGGGGATCGTTAAAATCCACACAGGCGATGACCACACCGTCCAGTCCCCGGTACTTGCAGTGCTGCAGGTAGGAGATGGGTTTGGTTCCCACGTTGCTGTTGATAAAGGTGATATCATAACCGTGGGCTTCTGCCTCTGTCTTGAAACCCTCCAGCATGGAGGAGAAATATTCATGGCTCAGGCCGCTGCGCCGTTCGTCCACGAACAGCACGCCCAGGTTATAGGTTCGGTTGGTTTTCAGGGCCCTGGCGGCGGAATTGGTCATGTAGCCCATTTCCTCTGCCACTGCACTGATGCGCTGCCGGGTTTCCTCTCCGATATCCGGAAGTCCGTTGAGCGCCTTACTGACCGTTGCTACGGAAACGCCGCATCTGCGGGCAATGTCTTTCATGGATACCATAGACTTTCCCTCGCTCTTTGTGATTAAATCTTAAACGTTTTCGTATCTTCAATATATCCTAAAATGCCTAAAATAGCAAGATAATTTTTTGCGTGGATTGTTCGAAAACGCTATTTTTGGCAAAGGTGTACAGCATGACAGCGAAAAATTGTGTAACTTGTTTACGAAAATGAACTTAACAAAATTGTGCCGGAGAAAAATAAAGCTGAAATGTAGCAAAAACTTCTAAAAAACAGAAAAATAGACTTGCATTTCTTGTCTAAATCCGCTATGCTATAGATGTAGTTTGCTGTAAATATACCTACTTAATCGTTATCGTAATGTTTTACGAAAAATGAGAAGGAGTGAACGAGATGAAATACGGCCATTTCGACGATGCCCGGCGGGAATACGTGATCTCCACCCCTGCCACGCCGCTTCCCTGGATCAATTACCTGGGCAGTGAGGATTTTCTGAGCATGATCTCCAATACAACCGGCGGATACTGCTTTTACCGGGATGCAAAGCTGCAGCGTATCCTGCGCTACCGCTACAATGCTGTGCCCGGCGACAACGGAGGCCGGTTCTATTATATTAAGGAATCGGGGAAAAAAGCCTGGAACCCCGGTTTCCTGCCTGCGAAAACGCCCCTTGACCGGTATGAATGCCGGCACGGCATGGGGTATACGGTTTTTGACAGCGAAAAGGATGGCCTGCGCTGCAGGATGACCTTCTTTGTTCCCGTGGGTGAAAATTGTGAAATTCACGACATGGTGCTGACCAATGAAACCCGGGAAACCAAAACAGTCCATGTCTGGGGCGTTATGGAATGGTGCCTGTGGAATGCGGTGGACGACAGTCAGAATTACCAGAGAAATCTGAACATTGCCGAATCTGAAGTGGAGGACGGCATTATCTACCATAAGACCGAATACCGGGAGCGCCGGGACCACTACGCCTATTATGCGGTGAACCGGCCTGCTGCCGGATGGGATACGGACCGGAATACCTTCCTGGGCCATATGGGCGACTGGTCTGACCCGCAGCTGGTGCGCCAGGAGCGCAGCGCCTTCTCCAAAATCGTGGGCTGGTATCCCATCGGCTGTCACCACCTGGAGATCACGCTGGCACCCGGGGAAAGCTGCCGGACAGTATTCACCCTGGGCTACGGGAAAAATCCCAGAGACCAGAAGTTCCTTGCTCCCGGTGTGATCCGCAAGGATACCGCCAAAGCCGTGGCTGCGAAATATGCCGATCCCGAAGCGGTGGATGCGGCTCTGGCGGAACTGGGCCGGTACTGGGATCGGCTGCTGGGCAATTACCAGCTGCGCTCCGGAAATGAAAAGCTGAACCGGATGGTGAATATCTGGCATCAGTATCAGTGTATGGTCACCTTCAATATGAGCCGCTCTGCCTCCTACTATGAGACCGGCACCGGCCGGGGCATGGGCTTCCGGGATTCCTGCCAGGATCTGTACGGCTTCATGCACATCGTGCCGGACCGGGCCAGGGAACGGATCATTGATATTGCTTCCATCCAGTTTGCCGACGGCTCTACCTATCACCAGTATCAGCCCCTGACCAAGCGGGGCAACAACGACATCGGCGGCGGCTTCAATGACGATCCCCTGTGGCTGGTGGGCGCAGTCTGCGCCTATATGAAGGAGACCGGAGACTTCACCATTCTGGATCATCCCACCCCCTTCGACAATGTACCCGGCACAGAGGTTCCCCTTATGGAGCATGTGCGCCGCAGCGTCAACTTTACGCTGAATAATCTGGGCCCCCATAAGCTGCCGCTCATCGGCCGGGCAGACTGGAATGACTGCCTGAATTTAAACTGCTTCTCCGAAGAGCCCGGTGAGTCTTTCCAGACTTTCGGCCCCTCGGAAGGCCCTGTGGCGGAATCCGTGTTCATTGCCGGCATGTTTGTCAAATACGGCGGCGAATATGCGGCTCTGTGCGAGCGCATCGGTCTTGCGCAGGAAGCATCTGAGATCCGGGAGTCCGTTTCCCGCATGGAAGCAGCCATCCTGAAGGATGGCTGGGACGGAGAATGGTTCCTCCGGGCCTATGATGCCTTCGGCAGCAAGATCGGTTCCTCCGAATGCAAGGAAGGTCAGATTTTCATCGAACCTCAGGGCTTCTGCACCCTGGCCGGTGTGGGTAAGGCGCAGGGTTACGGCCTGAAGGCCATGGAATCCACTCGGAAGCACCTGCTGGGTGAGTACGGCGTGGAGCTGCTGGCGCCGTGTTATACGGAATATCATCTGGAGCTGGGCGAAATTTCCTCCTATCCTCCCGGATTTAAGGAGAACGGCTCTGTTTTCTGTCACAACAATCCCTGGATCGTCTGCGCCGAGGCAGAGCTGGGCCGGGGCAACGAGGCCTTCGATATCTACCGCCGGATCTGCCCTGCTTATCTGGAGGACAAATCCGAGATCCACGAGACGGAGCCCTACTGCTATTCCCAGATGGTCACCGGCCGGGCCTCCGGAAATCCGGGCCACGCCAAGAATAGCTGGCTCACCGGCACCGCCAGCTGGACCTTCCTCAGTATCTCCCAGGCGATCCTTGGTATTTATCCGGAGTATGACGGCCTGCGCATCCGTCCCTGCATCCCGGATGACTGGGAGGGCTATACCGTGATCCGCAGATTCCGGGGGACGGAATATACCATTCATGTCCGGCGCACCGGCCTGCCCGGCATGAAGGTGGACGGAAAACCCGTCAGCGGTGATCTGGTGCCCCTTTCCTTAAATGAACGCGTTCAGGTCGGGGTGACGCTGTAATGCGTCCCTGAGGATATGGCATTATACATGTTTTTATAGAATTCGGAAGCCTGCTTGCTGTCCCGGCAAGCAGGCTTTCTTTTTGTGGAATTGCTGAAAAAACGGAATCCTTTTTGGCAATGTTTTCCGGGCAATAGTGTTTGTAAAAAAATCCCGGTTGTGATATGATTACTCTGGAAAACAATGCAAGTAATTAACAGAAAGGAATGCAATCCATGAGAGCGAATTTTGCAGATCTGTCCTGGCTTTCCAATCCGGAAATCTTTGCGGTGAACCGCAAGGATGCCCATTCCGATCACCTTTATTATGAATCCTATGCCCAGGCCCGTGCCGAGGGTGCCATGCCGCTTCGTCAGTGTCTGAACGGAACCTGGTACTTCTCCTACGCAAAAAATCCCTCCCTGCGGGTGAAGGACTTTTACAAAACGGATTTCAACTGCCGCGTATTTGAACGGATTCAGGTACCCGGCCATATCCAGATGCAGGGCTATGACTACTGCATGTACATCAACACCCAGTACCCCTGGGACGGCACGGAGTTCATGCGTCCGCCTCAGGTCAGCCAGGAGTATAACCCTGTGGGCAGCTATGTCTGCTACTTTGAGGTGGACGAGCATCTGAAGGGCAAGCCCGTCTCCATTTCCTTCCAGGGTGTGGAAATTGCCTTCTATGTCTGGCTCAACGGCCATTTCGTGGGCTACAGCGAGGATACCTTCACGCCCTCCGAATTCCAGCTGGACGAATACCTCTGCGAGGGTGAGAACAAGCTGGCTGTGGAGGTTTACAAGCGTGCCAGCGCAAGCTGGATCGAAGACCAGGACTTCTGGCGCTTCTCCGGTATCTTCCGGGATGTGTACCTGTATGCAACCCCTGAGACCCATGTGGAAGACCTGTTTGTCAAGGCTGCCCTGGTCAATGATTATACCGACGGTAAGCTGGAGATCACCGGCAAGCTGATAGGAAAGCTCGGCGGCAAGGTTACTGCCACGCTGGAGGATGCCCGGGGCAATGCGGTCTTCACCCAGACGGTTCCCGCTGCACAGGAGATCCGGTTCGATGGTCTGCTGCCGGATGTAAAGGCCTGGAGTGCAGAGGAACCCAACCTGTACCGTCTCTTTATTCATGTTGCACACGAAAACGGTGAAACCGTGGAAGTGGTGCCTGTGGATGTGGGATTCCGTACCTTCGAGATGAAGAATGGCGTTATGCACATCAACGGCAAGCGCATCCTGTTTAGAGGTGTGAACCGTCATGAGTTCAGCGTCAAGAGCGGCCGCTGCATTTCGGAAGAAGAGATGCTGTGGGACGTGAAGTTCATGAAGCGCTGCAATATCAATGCGGTCCGTACCAGCCATTACCCCAACCAGAGCTATTTCTATAAGCTTTGTGACCGCTACGGCATCTATATGATCGATGAGACCAACATGGAAAGCCATGGCTCCTGGCAGAAGCTGGGCACCTGCGAACCTTCCTGGAACGTGCCCGGCAACCATCCCGAGTGGCAGGCCTGCGTTCTGGACCGTGCCAACTCCATGTTCCAGCGGGACAAGAACCATCCCGCCATCCTGATCTGGTCCCTGGGCAATGAATCCTATGCCGGAACCTGCATCGCGGGTATGAGCAAGTTCTTCCATGATGTGGACGATACCCGCCTGGTGCACTACGAAGGCTGCTTCTGGAACCGGGAATTTGATTTTGTCAGCGATATGGAAAGCCGCATGTACGCAAAGCCCCAGGAAATCGACGAATACCTGGCGGCCAAGCCTGAAAAGCCCTACATCAGCTGCGAATTCCTGCACTGCATGGGCAACTCCGGCGGCAATCTGAACATGTATATGGAGCTGGAGGAAAAGTACGACCAGTATCAGGGCGGCTTTATCTGGGACTACATCGATCAGGCTGTGGTCATGGTCAATGACCAGGGCGAGACGGTCTATTCCTACGGCGGTGACCACGATGAACGGGCTACCGACTATGAATTCTGCACCAACGGCATCGTCTATGCAGACCGTACCATTTCTCCCAAGGCCCAGGAGGTCAAGGCCTGGTTCTCCAATGTGAAGCTTACTCCTGACGAGACCGGTGTTACCGTAAAGAATGAAAACCTGTTCCGCTCCACGGAAGGCTATGACTTTGTTTACCGGATTCTGAAGAACGGTGAAAAGATCTTCGAAGACCGCACAAAGCTGAACGTGGCAGCAGGTCAGACTCTCCGCTTTGATCTGCCCTTTGCACAGGTCTGTGAGGCCGGCGAGTATGTTTACGAAGTCTCCATGGTGCTGTCTGAGGATACCATCTGGGCAGAAAAGGGATACGAGGTCTGCTTTGGCCAGTATGTCAGATCCATTGAAGCGCCCAAGGTAAAGTGCACCAAGCCCCTGCAGGTGATCTACGGTGATGTGAACATCGGTGTCAAGGGTGAGGGCTTCCACTTCCACTTCTCCAAGGCGGAGGCTGGTATTGCTTCCCTGCGCTATGACGACAAGGAATTCATCCCCCGTGCTCCCAGAACCACCTACTGGCGTGCCCTGACCGACAACGACCGGGGCTGCAAGCACGGTTTCGACCGGGGACAGTGGATGGCCGCGGGACTGTATCAGAAGATGGTGGATTTCCAGGTCACCGAGGGTGAGAATGAGGTCACCATCGAGACAAAATTCCTGCTGCCCATCGTTCCCGAGGCACAGCAGACGGTGAAGTATACCGTCACCGGCGACGGCGCCATCCGGGTGGAGGCTACCTACTTCGGACAGGAAGGCCTGCCCACCATGCCCGCCTTCGGTATGAACTTCAAGCTGAAAGAGCGCTACCATAATTTCCGGTTCTATGGCTACGGCCCCGATGAAAATTACTGGGACCGCATGGACGGTGCCCGGCTGGGCATCTTCGAGGGCACGGCACAGGGCAACATGTCCGGCTATCTGCTGCCTCAGGAGTGCGGCAACCGGATGGGCACCCGCTGGCTGACCGTGACCGATGACAACGGTTTCGGTCTCCGGTTTGAAGCAGAGGAGGTTCCCTTCGAAAACTCCGTGCTGCCTTACAGCTGCTATGAGCTGGAGCAGGCAATGCACATTGAGGAGCTGCCCAAGATCCACTATACCTGGGTGCGTATCATGGGCTGCCAGATGGGCATCGGCGGTGACGACAGCTGGGGTTCTCCCGTACAGCGCCGCTACTGGCTGGAATCCAACGTGGACAGGAAGCTGGTCTTCACCATCCGCAAGGCATAACTGTAATAATAAATAGTGAGGGCGGGGTCATCATGACCCCGCCCTCAGGCAGCGTGTCAAAAAACCTTTGGCGCGGGAGCGCCCAAGGCTCCCTTGTGTAAAGGGAGCTGTCAGATTACGCTGCAAGCGTGATCTGACTGAGGGATTGCTGCAGTACAAAGTTTCAATTTCGCCGTAATCCTATGCGAATACGTAAGATTTCTCTGCA
>JAFQHF010000164.1 GCA_017398105.1 Oscillospiraceae bacterium
GAGAGGCACCCACATCCATCCCGGTGTCAACGTTGGTATCGGCAAGGATGACACCCTGTTCGCTCTGGTTGACGGTACCGTCAAGTTCGAGCGCAAGGGCAAGGATCGCCGTCAGTGCTCCGTTTACGCTGAGCAGTAATTTGTTAAAAAAGGCTGCCGCAAGTTTCTTGCGGCAGCTTTTTTAAACCGTTGACAGTTGAGAGTTGACAGTGAACAGTTTAGAAAGATTCCCCCGGGGAATACCATAACTGGCAACTGTCAATTGTCAACTGTCAACTGAAAACCGACGAAGGAGGATTTTCAAATGTTTGTAGATAAAGTTAGAATTACAGTCATCGGCGGCCGCGGCGGCGACGGTGCGGTGGCCTTCCACAGAGAAAAATATGTTGCTTCCGGCGGCCCTGACGGCGGCGACGGCGGCCATGGCGGCAGTGTCATCCTGCGTGTCAACGATAATCTGTCCACGCTGCTGGACTTCCGCTATAAGCGCAAGTATCAGGCCGGTGCCGGTGTCAACGGTCTTGGCCGGAAGATGGCCGGCAAGCGGGGCGAACCTCTGATTATCGAAGTGCCCCGGGGCACCGTTGTCCGGGATGCCGAAACCAATCAGATCATCGTGGACATGTCCACCGGTGAGGATTTCATCATCGCCAAGGGTGGCCGGGGCGGCTGGGGCAATGCCCACTATGCCACCCCCACCCGTCAGGTGCCCCGGTTTGCCAAAGCCGGTCTGAAGGGCCAGGAGCGGGATGTGATCCTGGAGCTGAAGCTGCTGGCGGATGTGGGCCTGGTTGGTTTCCCCAACGTGGGCAAGTCCACCCTGCTGAGCGTGACCTCCAACGCCCGTCCCAAGATCGCCAACTACCACTTCACCACCCTGTTCCCCAACCTGGGCGTGATCTACGTTGACGAGGGCGTTTCCTTCGTCATGGCAGACATCCCCGGCATTATTGAAGGTGCCGCCGAGGGTGCCGGTCTGGGCCACGATTTCCTGCGCCACATCGACCGCTGCCGCCTGCTGGTGCATGTGGTGGATGTTTCCGGCAGCGAGGGCCGGGACCCTGTGGAGGATTTCCACGCCATCTGCGAGGAGCTGCACAACTATTCCATCGATCTTGGCGACCGTCCCATGATCGTAGCCGCCAACAAGTGCGACCTGCTGATGCCCGAATCCGACAATCTGGAGCGGCTGAAGGAAGCTGTGGAGGCCGCCGGCTGCGAACTGTACGAGATCAGCGCCGGTACCACCCAGGGCACCCGGAACCTGATGCGTGTGGTAGCGGAAAAGCTGCGTACACTGCCCCCCGTGACCATCTACGAGCCGGAATATGTGGAGGTCATCGAAGCCCCCGCAGATCCTTCCGCCTTTGAGATCGAGCACTACGGCAGCACCTGGCTGGTAACCGGTGTCTGGCTGGAACGGCTGGTTCAGAACATCAATTTTGACGACTATGAATCCCGGAACCACTTCGATATGCAGCTGCGTAAGGTGGGTCTGTTCAAGCGTCTGGAGGAAATGGGCATCCAGGATGGGGATACCGTGGATATTTACGATATCGAATTTGAATACCAGCGGTAAAAAGAATTTTGTTCTTTTTTAAAGAAAGTATTTGCCATTTTCGACTTTATCTTATATAATAACAGAGTCACCATCTGTGACTCTGTTATTTTTTACTTCCGAGGAGAGATATCCATGATCCGGAACTTAAATCAGCTGACTTTCCAGGGCTTCGGCACGGTTCCGCCGGAACGGAACCAGAGCGCCAAGCATTTCGATAAACACGATGCCGCAACCATCAAGCTGTCCCAGGAAGAAAACACCGTTTTCCGCGCCCGGACAGAAACCTGGCTGGTATGCTCCAGCGGAAACAGCGTACTTTCCGTCAGCCATGACGGGGAAAGCTACCTGCATTTCTATCTGGACAAGCCCGTCCGGATCAAGGAAGGCGTGCTGTTCCTGATGAGCCCCTTCATGGGGGATTCCGTTGTGCTCAGCTACGCCGCTGAAAAGCCCGAGCAGGTCGGTTCCAGGGGCACAGACCGTTTCCGTGTGGACCCTCAGCTGCATGTGGAAAGCATCTATACCTTCTGGTATCAGGAAAAGGAACAGGGCTTCCTGTTCCCCGGCGAATCCCATCCCATGGCGGAGCTGACCTATGTGGATCAGGGCTCCGTGCATTCCGTGGCAGAAGGCCAGGATCTGCTGCTGAAGCAGGGTGATATGGTGATCTACGGCCCCGGCCAGTGGCATATGCAGTATTCGGATATCGGTGTGGCCCCCCGGTTTGTGACCATTTCCTTTGAACTGGACGGCGCACAGCTGATGCCTCTGCTGAACCGGAAATTTACCGCACCTCAGAATGTGGTGACTCTGCTGCAGAACATGCTGCGGGAGCAGGAACGGATGGATACCTATTCCAATGATATTATTCTCTCCCAGCTGAATCTGCTGCTGCTTCAGCTGCTGCGGGAATCTGCCGCACCCAAGGGCGGCAAACTGCAGACCTCCAACTCCATTCACTCGGAGAACGAGATCATCCGTCAGGCCCAGCAGTTTATCAGCTCCCACATCCGGGAAAAGCTGTCGGTGCCTCTGGTTGCCCGCCAGGTGGATGTGAGTCCCAGCTATCTGACAGCCCTGTTCCACAAGAACCTGCAGATTTCTCCCGGTGAATACATCCGCCGCATCAAGCTCCAGGAAAGCAAGCAGATGATCCGGGAAAACAACCTGAACTTTACCGAGATCGCAGCCGAGCTGCAGTATTCCACGGTGCATCACTTCTCCCGCCAGTTTAAGGAAAAGTTCGGCATCACCCCCACGGAATACGCAAAATCCGTCCGATAATACCAATTCTTGATAAAATGGCCCGTTGCCATCTTATCGTGCCATTCGGATGGCACGCCGCAGGTTGCTTTCACAACCCAATAAAACTCGTATAACATTCAAACCCCTGAACGCAAATGCGCTCAGGGGTTTTTGTGTGCTTTGCTTATTCGTGATGGGGAACGTGCAGCAGGCTGTGGGCCTTACCTTTGAAATAGCCGTTGTAGAACACATCCACCAGGGGATTCTCATTGGACTTCTTCAGAACCATACCGCTGTCCACTGCGTACAATCCGGGAGCACGGTCGGTGGAAGGCTTGTGATCCAGGTGGGTGGGCTGGCCGCCGCCCATGACGCAGCCGCCGGGACAGGCCATGACTTCGATGAAGTGGTACTGCTTCTCACCGGACTTGACGGATTCCAGCACCTTCCGGGCATTTGCCAGGCCGGAAGCCACGCAGATCTTCACATCGATGCCCTTGTAAGGCACAGTCAGCTCCTTGATGCCTGCATCGCCGCGGACACCGGAGGCAGCAATTTCCTGGAGGGTTGCAATATCGTTGCCATCCACCAGACGGCGCAGGACGGCTTCAGTAACGCCGCCGGTGGCACCGAAGATGACACCGCCGCCGGAACCCAGACCGAAGGGCATATCGCAGGCCTCATTGGGCAGGTTGGCAAAGTCCAGACCATAGTGCTTGATCATACGGATCAGCTCAGTGGTGGTGATGACCGCATCGGTGTCCTTCACGCCATAGGTATAGGAATCGGGACGCTCTGCTTCCATCTTCTTGGCGGTACAGGGCATGATGGAGACCACAAAGGTCTTCTTGCCGCCGGAGTTCTTCTTGTCCCAGTAGTAATCCTTCAAAATGGCGGAGAACATCTGCTGGGGGCTGCGGCAGGTAGACACATTGGGCTTAAACTCGGGGAACTGGTTCTCCACAAACTTCACCCAGGCAGGGCAGCAGGAGGTCAGCAGCGGCAGCTTTTCGCCCCGGAGCATACGATCCAGGAATTCGGCAGACTCTTCCATGATGGTCAGGTCTGCGGTATAGGTGGTGTCATAGACAGCATCAAAGCCCATCATATGCAGAGCAGTAACGATCTTGCCCATAACATTCTTGCCCTCGCGCATACCGAAGGCCTCGCCCACGGCAACACGGACGGCAGGTGCGATCTGTGCCACCACGCGGGTATTCTTGTCATCCAGAGCTGCCCAGACAGGGTCCATATGGGTCTTGATATTCAGAGCACCGGTGGTGCAGACCACACGGCACTGACCGCAGGAAACACAGTTGGTATCGCTGAGCATCCGGTTAAAGGCAGGAGACACGGTGGCTTCACTGCCCCGGAAAGCAAAGTCCAGAACGCCCATGCCCTGAATCTCGTTGCAGACACGGACACAGTTGCCGCAGAGGATGCACTTGTTGGGGTCACGGACAATGGAGGGAGAGGACTCGTCAATGGGCTGCTCTTCCTTGTAATTGGCAAAGCGGACAGTATTGATGTCCATGCGGTTTGCAATATCCTGCAGAGTGCATTCACCGTTCTTTTCGCAGGTGGTGCATTCCTTGTGGTGGGCTGCCAGCAGCAGCTCCACGATGAGCTTGCGGTGCTTGCGCAGCCGCTCGGTATTGGTATAGATCACCATGCCGTCCCGGGGAGGCTCGGAGCAGGATGCAAAGGTGCGGCCCCGGTCATCTTCCACGGTGCACAGGCGGCAGTCGGAGAAGGTGGTCAGCTCCGGCTGATAGCACAAAGTGGGAAGATCGATGCCGACCCGGCGGATGATGGTCAGGATATTTTTTTCATTGGTAAATTCATATTTTCTACCATTGATGGTGATGGTTCCCATGATTTCCCCTCCTTATGCTTCGATATAGATGGCATCAAAGGCACAATTGTCCTTACAGGCGCCGCACTTGATGCACTTATCGGAATCGATGGTATAGGGCTTCTTGACAATGCCGGAAATGGCGTTCACAGGGCAGTTTCTGGCACACTTGGAACAGCCCTTGCACAGATCGGGATTGATCTTATAGCGGCGCAGAGCCGTACAGATCTTGGCGCGGCACTTCTTGTCAACGATATGCTCGATGTACTCATCGCGGAAAGTGGACAGGGTGCTGAGAACCGGCAGCGGTGCACTCTTGCCCAGGCCGCACAGTGCCATGGTCTGGATCATCTTCGCCAGTTCTTCCAGGGTGTCCAGGTCTTCCAGCTTGCCTTCGCCGTTGACGATGCGCTCCAGGATCTCCAGCATCCGCTTGGTGCCTTCACGGCAGGGGATGCACTTGCCGCAGGATTCCCGCTGGGTAAAGCTCATGAAGAACCGGGCAACCTCCACCATGCAGGTATCCTTGTCCATGACCACCATGCCGCCGGAGCCCACGATGGCATTGAACTTCTTGACGGAGTCAAAGTCCAGAGGCTCATCCAGATGTTTTTCCGTCAGGCAGCCGCCGGAGGGGCCGCCGATCTGAACGGCCTTGAATTCCTTGCCGTTCTTCAGGCCGCCGCCGATATCGAAAATGATTTCGCGCAGGGTGGAACCCATGGGCACTTCGATCAGGCCGGTATTTTCAATGGCACCGGTCAGAGAGAAGGTCTTGCAGCCGGGGCTTCCGGGAGTACCGATGGACCTAAACCAGTCAGCGCCCTGAAGGATGATCTTGGGAACGTTGGCATAGGTTTCCACGTTATTCAGAACAGTGGGCTTTTCCCAAAGGCCCTTTTCCACGGTTCTGGGAGGCTTGGTTCTGGGCATACCGCGGTTGCCTTCGATGGAAGCAGTCAGCGCAGAGCCTTCGCCGCAGACGAACGCGCCTGCGCCCCGGTTGATGTGCATATGGAAATTGAAGTCGGTACCCAGGATGTTGTCACCCAGCAGGCCCCGCTCTTCCAGCTGGGCAATGGCATTGTACAGCCGGGCAACGGACATGGGATACTCGGCACGGACATAGATGTAGCCGTGTTCCGACTTGACAGCGTAGCCCGCAATCATCATGCCCTCGATGAGCTTGAAGGGATCGCCTTCCATAACGGAGCCGTCCATAAAGGCACCGGGGTCGCCCTCGTCACCGTTACAGACAACATAACGGACAGTTTCCTTCTGGCGGGCAACCTGCTTCCACTTGCGGCCGGTGGGGAAACCGCCGCCGCCGCGGCCCCGCAGGCCGGACTTGTCCACTTCTTCAATGACCTCATCCCGGGTCATTTCGAACATAGCTTTCTTCAGCGCCTCAAAGCCGCCGGCAGCCAGATATTCATCCAGGGACTCGGCATCAAATTTGCCGCAGTTTTCCAGAACGATCCGGGTCTGCTTTGCGATGAAGGGAATTTCATCGGGCTGGACGTAGGCAACATCGTCTTTCTTATACAGCAGGCGGTCGATGATTTCATCGCCCAGGACACTCTTATCCAGGATCTCCGCACAGTCTTCCGGCTGCACCTTGACATACTGGATGACCTTGTCCCCCTTCTGAATCCGAACCAGGGGGCCCAGTTCGCAGAAGCCCTGACAGCCGGTCTTCTTGACACCCACGACTTTTTCCTCGTCATGGCCGCCGCAGGGGGAGAATACCAGCTCAATACCGGCAGTGTCTCTCACCAGGTTTTCGAAAATCGCGTGAATCTTATTGGAACCGGTTGCAATACAGCCGGTACCGGAGCATACCAGAATCCGGCAGTTATACCGCTGGATCTGGGCACAGGCAAAATCTCTGGCCTGATTCAGTTCTTCCACAGTTTTCATCAGCCGTTACCTCTCAATTCTGCGATCAGTGCCAATGCCTTCTCGGGGGTCATGGAGGGATAGACCTGCTCATTGACCATCATGGTGGGTGCCAGGCCGCAGGCGCCCAGGCAGGACACCGTTTCCACCGTGAAGAGCATATCGTCAGTGGTGTGCTTTTTCTTACTCAGGCCCAGTTCCTTCCACAGAGCCTCCAGAACAGGGGTGGAATGGCGGACATGGCAGGCAGTGCCGTCACAGACCTTGATAACATACTTGCCCTTTGCTTCAAAGGAGAAGTTCTCATAAAACGTAGCTACGGAATAGGCCTTGGCTTCTGTAATGCCGATTTCCTTGGCAACGTAACTCAGCAGCTCTGCAGGCAAATAACGGTACTCTGCCTGAATATCCTGCATGATGGGGATCAGAGACCGGGCATCCCGGACGTACCGGGAAATGATCTCATCCGTTTTGCGGTAATAGGATGCATCCAGCATAATATGTTTTCCTCCTCGTGCTTTCCGCCGGGGTAAGCGGGGTTTCTGGATTGTGTCTTGCCATTGTTCATTATAGCATATTTGCACAGTTTTTCCATGAATATTTCTTCCATAATTGTGCACTCTATTTTGTGTAATATCGATATATAATATCAATATAGCCTGCTGCAGCAGAAAAAGGACGGATCCGCACGATCCGTCCTCTACTGTTTTTTCTTCAGTTTTTCTTTCTTCAGTTCTTTTTTCTTCAGTTCTGTGCCAGCTTCCGGCAGGCGTTGGCAAGCTCCCGCAATGTGCTGCAGGGCACCATGGAACAAATGGAGGCCATGGTCTGCACGCTCTTGATATACTTCCATTTATTTTCCGGAATGGGATTCAGGAAGATCACCCGGCCTGCCTGGCGCTTGGCCTCCAGCAGTGCCTGAATGGCTCTCGGCTGGTCAATGGTCTTGGTGTCCGACAGGATCAGCAGCGTTGTGGAAGCGTTCAGGGCCGCCGGTTTTTCCGCGCACAGCCGTTCCAGTGCCGTACCCAAATCCGTTCCCCGGCCATAGATACCGGAATCCTTTACAAATCCCCGGAACAGATCCATGTTCTGCAGCTGAAAGGCATCCGCTTCCACCATGGTCTCCGAAAACAGGAACACCCGGGAATTGTCCGACACCTGGTTCAGGCTCTGGATAAACCGCAGGGCAAACTCCGAAAACTGCACCATGGAGCCGGACACATCGCACAGCAGCACCAGGTGCTTTCTGTGGGCCCGCTTCTTCCGGTACTTCAGCCGGTAGAAGCTGCCTCCGGTTTCCAGTCCCTTGCGGATGGTCTTGCGGAAATCCAGCTTGCCGGTATGGCCGCCGGCCTTCCGTTTGGCAGACAGCTCACCGTTGATCTGCCGGGCAACGGATTGAATGATCTCAATGGCCTTCGGGATCTCCGTGTCCTTGAAATCGGAGATATCCCGGTACAGGATTCCGATATCCGGGTCTGCCTCCTGTCCGCCCAGGCCGGCATTTTCCATCAGCATCTGCTGTTCCAGAATGGCCCGGGTAAAAACGGAATGGATAAATTCACCATACAGCTTGGGATTCCGTTCCGCCGTACCCCGGTATTTTTCCATGAAGTTGCGAAGCCGCTGCCTTGCCTCCTCCGGCATGGCGGCGTAGGTTTCCCGCTGGCTTTCGTCCAGATCCATGGGCTTTCCGTTCAGCTGCAGCTCCTCCTCGGCTTCCTGCCGGTGCTGCTGCAGTTCCTTCTCCCGCTCCATCTGTTCCTTGGCCTGCTGGCGCATCTTCTCCTCAGAGATGAAGAAGCCGTCAAAGACCCGGTCGAAGGTGATCTGTTCTTCCCTGCTCTTGGCATATACCGTCCGCAGGGCGGTCTTCACCCGCTGCCGGTCTTCCAGGCCCAGGATGATCAGCAGGCGGCTGGCATCCTCCGTTTCTTTCGGACTGACGCTTAATCCCTGCAGCCGCAGCATCCGGGAAAAGGCGGAAAGCTTTTCCAGATACACATCAGGCTCAGCCATGGTGGTGTCCTCCGCAGTGGCCGCCGCAATGGCAGTCGTGGGCTTCCTCACCATCCAGGTCCATGGCATTGATGTCCTCATTGTTCTTCAGCACAAAGCCTGCCGTCTGCCGCAGGGCATCGGGCGTCAGCTCCCGGATTCCCAGCGCATCCAGTGCCGCTGCCCAGTCCAGGGTCTCAGCAATAGAGGGTTTCTTCAGAATGGTCTCACTGGCACGGAGCTTCTGCACCGCCAGAGCGACCTGGGCACACAGCCGGTCATCCACATGGGGCAGCTTGGCCCGAAGAATGGCCAGTTCCTTTTCCATGTCAGGATACTCAATATAAAGGTAGGCACAGCGGCGGCGCAGGGCCTCGCTGAGGGGCCGGGCCCGGTTGGAGGTCAGCACCACAAAGGGGATGGATTTTGCCCGGATGGTTCCCACTTCCGGAATGGAGACCTGCATTTCAGACAGAAGCTCCAGCAAAAATGCTTCAAATTCCTCATCCGCCTTGTCGATCTCATCGATCAGCAGCACCACAGGCTTTTCTGACCGGATAGACTGCAGCAAAGGCCGCTCCAGCAGGTAATCATCGGAAAACAGGGACTTCGTCAAGGTATCCTTGTCAGTCTCATTCATATTCACCTGAATGGACAGCAGCTGCTTCTGATAGTTCCATTCATACAGGGCCTTGCTTTCATCCAGGCCCTCGTAGCACTGCAGTCTGACCAGATCCCGATCCAGTGCAGAGGCCATGACCTTGGCGATCTCGGTTTTGCCGACACCTGCCGCACCCTCGATCAGCAGGGGCCGTCCCAGCTGCAGGGATACATACAGCACCGTTGCAAGGGTATCATCATAAATATAGTGGGCTTCATCCATTTTCTGTTTCAGTTCTTCAAAGGTCATACGATCACGCTCCTTTTCTTTTTGCATTATAGCATATTTCCGGATATTTGGGAAGTAACAAAGTCACATAAGCAGCTTCTTGCCATCAGGCCGCTTTTGCGCTATACTGTTCATAGCAGATTCCAGGGAGGACACGATTATGGACAGCAAACGCTTCGCTCAGCAGGTTCGCTTCATTCTGGAAGCGGACAAGGAAAAGAATATTCTCCGGCAGACCCATTTATCCGGCCATGGGCGGCGGGAAAACGATGCCGAACATGCCTGGCACATGGCAATCATGATCTGGCTGCTGCGTGAATATGCCAACGAGGAGATCGATCTGGCAAAAACCATGATGATGGCCCTGATCCATGACATTGTCGAGATCGATGCAGGGGATACCTACGCCTATGACGAAACCGGGCTCGCCACCCAAAAGCAGCGGGAAGAAGCTGCCGCCGAGCGGATCTTCGGCCTGCTTCCGGAGGATCAGAAGCAGGAGCTGAAGGCGCTGTTCGAAGAATTTGAAGCCTACGAAACACCGGAAGCCAAATTTGCCCGGGCCATGGACAATTTCCAGCCTCTGCTGCTGAACGATTCCAACGACGGCGGCGACTGGCGGGAGCACGGTGTTACCCGTTCCCAGATTCTGGGCCGCCACAGAAAGACCCGCTGGGGCTCTCAGGAAATCGGCGCTTACTCCGAAGCGCTGATCGAAGAAAATGTAAATAAGGGCAATATCCGGGATGAATAAGGCAGCGCTGCCCCCTCTCCCCTGTCCCATAAAAAATCCCTCCCGGTCTCCCGGGAGGGATCGCATTTTATTCTGCCACATAAACCAGGCCGCAGGCATTGGGGCCAACGTGGCTGCCGATGCCGGCGCCCACCTGGATGATCCGTTCATCGGGCACCTCGATGCCCATGGCCCGAACCTTGTCCGCCAGGATCTCACCATTGGTACGGTCGGCGGTATACATAACATAGAAGGGGCGTGTGCCGTCAGGCTTCTGGTTTTCCACCCGCTTGCACAAAAATTCCATACCCTTGCGCATACCCATGGCCTTGGCAGGCACTTCGATGCCGCCGGTCTCGGAGACCCGGATGATGGGCTTGACCTGCGCCATGGTGCCCAGCTTGTACACGGTCTGGCTGATGCGGCCGCCCCGGTACAGATATTCCAGCGTATCCATGCAGGCATACAGCACGATCTTGTCCTGAATGGCCTTTACGCCCTCCATAATTTCCCGGGCGTTTTTTCCCTCGTCACGGAGTCTCACAGCCTCCTGCACCAGCAGACGCTGGCCGCCGGTGGCGTTGCGGCTGTCGAAAATATAAGCCCCGTCGTATTCGGCATCCTCCTTCAGCATCACCGCACTCTGGTAAGTGCCGCTCAGTGCAGAGGATAATGTGAAATAGATGGCTTCCTCGCCCTTCTCTTTCACATCCGCCAACAGATCCATCAGATACTGGGGCGAGGGCTGGGCTGTCTTGGGGGAGGCACCTGTGGAAGCCAGCAGTTCAAAGAACTGATCCTTGCTTAAATTGATATTTTCCTCATACTCCTGCTCACCCAGCATGACTCGGATAGGGATGCAGTCGATGTTCAGCTGTTCCAGCTCAAAGGGTTCAAAATCCGCAGCGGAATCGGTAATGATTCTAACCATTAGAAAACCTCCCTCAGATACATTCGTCGATCTTTGCCTGGATGCGGCTCTTGACCAGGGCCGCTACCTCTGCAGGCTTCATACCCGCATATTCCTCATAGGGAATGGGGGTGAGATAGTGGAGCTGCACCTTGACAGGTGCACTGCCCTTCTGATCCAGCACCTTGAAGCAGTCGATCAGGGCAATGGGCACAATGGTGCATTTGCTCTTGGTTGCGCAGCGGAAGCTTCCGCCGTGGAATTCCAGCATCTGATTTCCAAGCTTGCTTCGGGTTCCCTCCGGGAAGATCAGATAGCTCCTGCCGTTCTTCACTTCCTCGGTAACATTCTGGATCACCGTCAGGGACTGGCGCACATCCTCCCGGTCCATGGGATAGGACTTTGTGCACACCGCGATCTGATGCAGGAAGGGAATGTCATACAACTCCTTCTTCAGCACCGCACCCAGGGGATTGTCGCAGGTTGCCGCAATGGCCAGCACATCAAACATTCCCTGATGATTGGCATACATCATAAATCCGTTTTCCGCCGGGATATTCTCAAGACCGGTAACCTTCAGATCAATATTGCCGCCGGTAACCGCCAGGCGCAGGATATATTGAATATGCTGCCACTTTTCCAGTTCCGGATAGTCGTCCGTATGCTTTGCATATCTGCACAGCTTAAACCAGGCACCAGGCACCCGCCAGATGTTTTTCAGCACCATTGTAACAATACGATTCATGTTTTTTCCCTTTCTTCAGAAATCGGATAAGCATTTGATATATATTACCACATCAGAAATCATCTTTCAATGCCAATTTTAGAAACAGTAAAAAAATCGGCCGGTTTCCCCGCAAAAACGAATTTTGCGGCCTGCAATTCCAATCCTTGACATTATTCTAACCATGTGGTAAATTTATAAAGTATTTGTGTCGCACACCAATGTGTTTGGAGGAAAGAAACATGAAAAAAGGAAATCCCATTGCGCTGCTGCCCATCGGCGTATTTCTGGTGATCTATCTGGGTCTTGGCCTGCTGTTTGAATACGGCATGAAGATCCCCATGGGCTTCTACAACATTCCCATCGTCATCGCCTTCCTGGTAGCCATTCTGGTGGCCTGCCTGCAGAACCGTTCTGTCAGCTTCGATGAGAAGCTGGAGATCATGGGCCAGGGCGTAGGCGACAAGAACATTATCACCATGCTGCTGATCTTCCTGACCGCCGGTGCTTTCGTCGGCGTCGTGGGCCGCAGCTCCGCCCAGAGCGTTGCATACTTCATGCTGGACGTTATCCCGCCCCAGTTCGCTGTGGCTGTCCTGTTCGTAGTTGCCTGCTTCGTTTCCACCGCCATGGGCACCTCCGTTGGTACAATCACCCTGATCACCCCCATCGCCGTTGAAGTCGCCCAGGTATCCAGCTTCGATGTGGCTCTGTGTGTCGGCACTGTTGTGGGCGGTGCCATGTTCGGTGACAATCTGTCCTTCATCTCCGACACCACCATCGCAGCCTGCAACGGTCAGGGCTGCGCCATGAAGGACAAGTTCAAGGGCAATTTCTGGATCGCCCTGCCCGCTGCCCTGGCAACGCTGGCTCTGATTCTGGCCATGACCCTGGGCCATGAGACTGCCCCCATTGAGCAGAGCTACAACCTGCTGCAGATCGTACCCTATGTTCTGGTTCTGATCGGCGGTGTCATCGGCATCAATGTGTTCGTCGTTCTGCTTGTGGGTATTGTTTCCGGCGCCTTCATCATGCTGATCACCGGCCAGACTGCTGCCACCGATCTGCTGGCCAGCATGGGCAGCGGCGCTTCCGGCATGTTTGAAACCAGCTTCGTTGCCATTCTGGTTGCTGCCATGTGTGCTTTGATCCGGGTCTACGGCGGCTTTGATGCTCTGCTTAACTTCATTCAGAGCCTGTTCAAGGGCAAGAAGGGCGGCCAGTTGGGCATCGGCCTGCTGGTAGGCACCATGGACATTGCCACCGCCAACAATACCGTGGCCATCGTCATGGCAAACCCCATTGCCAAGGAAATGAGCGAAGAGTACGGCATCAGCCCCCAGCGCTCCGCCTGCCTGCTGGATACCTTCTCCTGCATCTTCCAGGGCATTATCCCCTACGGTGCCCAGATGCTGGTGGCCATCTCCACCTGCGCAGAAATGGGTGTGACCCTGTCCGCCTTCAATATTATGCAGTACCTGTTCTATCCTTACCTGCTGCTGGTCAGCTCCCTGATCGCCATTTATCTGATCAAGGAAAAGAAGTGATCCATACCGCCTGCCCGCCGTGTTTTTCGCGGCGGGCATTTTGCCGGCCGTAAACATGCCGCCGATTCTTGACAGTTTCCGGCC
Source organism: Oscillospiraceae bacterium (assembly GCA_017398105.1). The sequence goes on from JAFQHF010000164.1 coordinate 13,449, forward strand.
CAATACGGTATACTGTTTATAACATCACAGGAAAGGGGAAATCCTAATGGCCCAGGCCAATTCCAAAACCTATCTGTTCGAATCCATGCCCATCCCCAAGGCGGTTATGGAACTGTCGATTCCCATGGTGGTCACATCCCTGGTCATGGTCATCTACAATCTGGCGGATACCTTCTTTGTCGGCATGCTCAATGACCCGGTTCAGAATGCAGCCGTCACCCTGGCCTACCCCGTTATGCTGGCCTTTAACGCCGTCAACAATCTGTTCGGTGTGGGTACTTCCAGCATGATGAGCCGAAGCCTGGGCAGAGGCGACCATGAAATGGTGCGTACCAGCTCCGCTTTCGGCTTTTACGGTGCCGTGTTCAGCGGCCTGGCCTTTGCCATTGCCTGCACGATTTTCAAGACACCGCTGATGAATCTGCTGGGTGCGGACAGCACCACCTGGGAGGCAACCGCCGCCTATATGTTCTGGACCGTGAGCTGCGGTGCCATGCCCGCCATTTTGAACGTGGTTCAGGGCCAGATGGTTCGTGCGGAAGGCGCATCGCTTCACGCCAGCATCGGCACCATGTCCGGCTGTATCCTGAACATCGTTCTGGACCCGATCTTTATTCTGCCCTGGGGCCTGAATATGGGTGCCGCCGGTGCCGGACTTGCCACCTTCCTGTCCAACTGCACAGCCTGCGGCTATTTCTTCCTGCTGGCTCGGGTCAAGAAGGGAAAGACCTTCGTCTGCCTGGATATCCGCAAGCTGAAGAATCTGAGCCGCGAGGTGGTGGCCGGCATTCTGGGCGTCGGCATTCCCGCCTCCATCCAGAATCTGCTGAACGTGACCGGCTCCACCATTCTGAACAACTTCACCGCAGTTTACGGAGCCTCTGCCGTGGCAGCCATGGGCGTGTCCCACAAGATCAACATGCTTCCCATGCAGGTCTGCCTGGGCTTCTCCCAGGGCATCATGCCCCTGGTCAGCTACAACTATGCCAGCGGAAACCGCAGGCGCATGAAGGATTCCATCCTGTTCGCCATGGGAATCATCCTTCCGGTCATGACGCTGGTCACAGTGGGCTACTGGTTTGGTGCGCCCAGCCTGATCCATCTGTTTATGGACAATCCGGAAATCATTGCCTACGGCAGCCGGTTCCTGCAGGGCATGTGCCTGGGTATGGTCTTTTTGTGCATCGACTTTATGGCTGTGGGTGTGTTCGCATCTCTCGGCATGGGTAAATATTCCCTCACCTTCGCCATTTTGCGCAAGGTAGTGCTGGAGATCCCGCTGCTGTTCGTTCTGAACACCCTGTTCCCGCTGTACGGCCTGGCCTATGCCCAATTTATAACGGAAGTGATCCTGTCCATCGCCGCCATCGTCATGCTGGTGCGGATTTTCCGGGAAAAGGCCTGACGCAGGCGCTTTCCGGCAAAAGAAATCTTTGCCTTCACGCACATTTTACAAAAAAAAATATTGAAAAATCCGCGCATTTGCGATATAACTATTTTGTTATTTTTGATTCTAATCCGACCGAGGCTTACCCGGCCGGGGAAATGAGGTAATCATATGGAAAGAAAAATCGGAACCGTATCCAGAGGCATCCGCTGCCCCATCATCCGTGAAGGCGATGATCTGGCAAAAATCGTAGTGGACAGCGTGCTGGAAGCTGCTGCCAGCGAAGGTTACGAGATGCGCAACCGTGACGTGGTCGCCATCACCGAGTCCGTTGTGGCCCGTGCCCAGGGCAACTATGCATCCGTCGATGCCATTGCTGCTGACGTTCGTGCCAAGCTGGGCGGCGAAACCGTTGGTGTCATTTTCCCCATCCTGTCCCGCAACCGCTTCGCCATCTGCCTGCGTGGTATCGCCCGGGGTGCCAAGAAGATCGTGCTGATGCTGAGCTATCCTTCTGACGAAGTGGGCAATGAGCTGGTCTCTCTGGACAAGCTGGACGAAGCCAAGGTCAATCCCTTCTCCGATGTGCTGACTCTGGAGCGTTACCGCGCTCTGTTCGGTGAGAACCTGCACCCTTTCACTCTGGTGGACTATGTTCAGTACTACTCTGATCTGGTCAAGGAAGAGGGCTGCGAGGTGGAGGTCATTCTGGCCAACGATCCCCGGGTCATCCTGAACTACACCAAGAATGTTCTGGCCTGCGATATCCACACCCGTGCCCGTACCAAGCGCCTGCTGTGGGGTGCCGGTGCTGAGCGTGTCTGCGGCCTGGACGACATTCTGACCGCCCCCGTGGACGGCAGCGGCTGTAACGAAAAGTACGGCCTGCTGGGCTCCAACAAGTCCACCGAGACCACCGTTAAGCTGTTCCCCCGGGAGTGCCAGAATCTGGTGAAGGACATCCAGAACAGCTTCCTGGAGAAGACCGGCAAGCTGGTGGAAGTCATGGTCTATGGCGACGGTGCCTTCAAGGACCCCGTGGGCAAGATCTGGGAGCTGGCTGACCCCGTTGTTTCCCCCGCCTATACCGCAGGTCTGGAGGGCACTCCCAACGAGCTGAAGCTGAAGTATCTGGCTGACAACGACTTTGCCAACCTGTCCGGCGCGGAGCTGAAGGAAGCCATTTCCAACTCCATCAAGGCCAAGGGCGACAATTTGGTGGGCAACATGGCCTCTCAGGGCACCACCCCCCGTCAGCTGACCGATCTGATCGGCTCTCTGTGCGACCTGACCTCCGGTTCCGGCGACAAGGGTACTCCCATCATCCTGATCCAGGGTTATTTCGACAACTATACCGCCGAATAAAATTGCAACGCCATCCTCGAAAGAGGATGGCGTTTTTTGTGGCTGCACACGGGCGGTTGATAACCGCCCCTACAGCAAAGTATGCGGGTACACCCCGGATCGACGGGGCACGAGGTGGACAAAAAAGCTGCCGGGAAATCCCGGCAGCTTTGCAATTTTACAGCTTGTTGCTCTTTTTCATGGATTTGACGATCATGCCGCCCAGGCAGAACAGGGCGATGGCGTTGGGGATGACCATCAGGTTATTGAACATATCCATCAGCTCCCAGACCAGGTCGTTCTGGGCGATGGAGCCCATGAACACAAAGGCCAGTGCGATGACGGTGAAGATCACATAAGCGACCTTGTTGTTCTTGCCAAACAGCCACTGGACGTTGATCTTGGCGAACAGGTTCCAGCTGAGGATGGTGGAGAAGGCAAAGAACAGCAGGCAGATGGCAACAAACATACCGCCGAAGGTCTCACCAAACACGGAACCAAATGCAGTCTGGGCCAGATTGTTCTTGTTGAGCACATCGACGACCGCGCCGGTATAGCCACCGGCCAGAGGGCCATCAGCAGTGTACAGGGTGGCAATGATAACCAGAGCATTCAGGGTCAGAACAATGAAGGTATCGATAAACACACCGATCATGGCAACAACACCCTGATCGTGGGGATGCTCCACATTGGCCTGTGCATGGGCATGGGGGGTAGAACCCATACCGGCTTCATTGGAGAACAGGCCGCGCTTGGCGCCCTGAGAAACAGCAGTCTTGATGGCTGCGCCAAAGGCACCGCCGATAATGGCCTGAGGCTGGAAAGCGTACTTGAAAATCATGCCGATGGTAGCAGGGATGTACTGAATACGAACGATCAGAACTGCCAGACCGCCCAGCAGGAACAGACCTGCCATAACAGGCACCAGCTTTTCAGTGACAGAGGCCAGACGCTGGACATTGCCCAGGAACACGATGGCGCACAGGGCAACGAGAATCAGGCCAACGATCCATGCGGGAATGCCGAAGGCATTTTCCATATTGCCGCCGATGGAGTTGGACTGGACCATGGCACCCATGAAGCCCAGAGCCAGAATGACGGCGATGGAGAAGAATACAGCCAGGAACTTGCCGAAACCGCCCTTAAAGACATGGGTGATGTAGTAGACGGGACCGCCGTGGATATTTCCATCCTTATCGACCTGGCGGGTCTCGATGGCAGCGGTGGCTTCGGCGTAGATGGTGGCCATGCCGAAGAAGGCGATGATCCACATCCAGAAGATGGCACCGGGGCCGCCGGTGAGGATGGCGCCGGAGGCGCCGACGATGTTGCCGGTACCGACCTGAGCGGCAATGGCGGTGGCCAGAGCCTGGAAGGAGCTCATGCCGCTCTTCTGCTTGTCACCACGCAGGGACAGGTTGCCGAAGACCTTCTTCATGCCTTCGCCAAAGCAGCGAACCTGCACGAAGCGGGTACGGATGGAATAATACAGGCCGACACCGATCAACAGAAAGATCAGAATATAGTCGGACAA
>JAFQHF010000099.1 GCA_017398105.1 Oscillospiraceae bacterium
GCCTCGCCAACGGTTTCGGCATCGGTATGGATCTCGAAGCTGGCGGCGGTGCCGTCCAGATCACGAACCACCAGATAGAAGGTCGCGGCACCCTCGCCCATGGGGGTATAGGAGATGGTCTTGGTCAGGGAGTAGACGGCTCCCTCGGTAATGGGGGTGGCATCCACGCCGGTCTCGGCGTAGGCACCGTCGATGTAAAAGGCCCAGTAGGCATTCTCGGTGGCCCAGTCAGCGGTGATGCCGTTGACAGAGGTAATGTACAGGCCATACTCACTTTCATCACCGGAAATCAGGCCCTCAGCCAGCAGAGCCTCGCCAACGGTGGCGGCCTCGGAGGTATACTGGAAGGTGTTTTCGGTGCCGTCCACATCGGTGACGATCACGGTGAAGGGAACACCGGCGGTAGGAGCAGAGGTGGTCTCCGCGGGGGTGGTGGTAGTCTCTGCGGGGGCAGAGGTGCAGGCACACAGCGTCAGGATCATGGCCGCAGCCAGCAGCAGGGAAAGCAGTTTTTTCATGTTCATTTCTCCTAATAAGCATTCTTCTTCCAGGCCGGACACGCAGCTTATAAAGAGAGGTTTGTTCCGTGCAACCGACTGAGCAGCAATGCATCACGGCGGCGGTCCCGCACAGGATTTGCACCTGTTTCCCACGAAACGGTGTCATTATACCACGGATGAGAAGCCGTTTCAAGGGAAAAGAAATCGGCTCTTGCAATTTGTAAAACAGTGTACTATAATGGAAGCGCAAATCGAACAGAGGCCCTCTTGCTGCAAAGGCTTATAATGCCAGGCTTTGGGGCTATAAAAGGGAATGGGGTCAAAATCCCCGCATGAACCAATACCGTGGGCATCGAGATTCCTATCCGTTGGCGAAAGCCAGTCATTGGGGCGACCTGAGAAGGCAGGGTAGAGAATCGTTTGAGGTGCGAGTCGGGAGAACTGCTGTTGTCGATGGAATATTTGCCAAGAATGGTTATGGTGATGTTCGTTTTGTACAGACCATAGCCTTTTTTCTTTCTTACAAGTCAATATGGAATTTCCGTGGCCGCCGGGTATGCAGGATGACCCTGCGGCTGAACAAGAGAATGGGGTGCAAGTCCCCGCGCTGCCGGCGCTGTAAGTGTCGAGGCGGTCTGTTGTTGACGAAAGTCAGTCATTGGGGGAAACCCTGAGAAGGCAGACAGGCCGCCGCCTGAGATACAAGTCAGAAGACCTACGGAGATTCCTCAAAACCGCTTCTTTGTACCCGTGCGATGGGCAAAGAGGCTTTGTGGTTTTGCAAAAAGCAGCTGCGGCAGTGATGGCTTTCATTACTGACGCAGCTTTTTTCTTTCTAAGTAACCGCTGATGAAATCGTCTGCGGTTGCTGGCGGATCTTTTGCCGCAACTCTTCAGTTTGAAAAACTGGAAATACACAAAGTATTCCTCAGTTTCCCAAACTTTGATTTGCGCCAAAATCTCTCGCCATCCACTCTTGCCGATTTCTTCATCGGTTACTTAAGGAGACGAAATTATGGGTTATCCGGGAAGACACAATATCTATGAAGCCACCATCCGCCGCATGGTCACGCAGACTTTGGAAGCGCAGGAGCTTCGTTTTCGGCAGGAGCATGAGATGGACACGGATGAGGCTCTGCTGAATCTGTTTCGGGATTGGGCATCCGTTCACGGATATACCCCTTGGCCGGGAGAAATGACAGGCGGGGATTACCTGACGGAGCGGTTTGGTTCCTGGGAGCGATTGGTCAGTCTTGCTGGACTGAAAAAACCGACGCATCCGAACCGGCAGCAGTCTTTTGAACGGGTCAAGGAAGAAACCGA
>JAFQHF010000165.1 GCA_017398105.1 Oscillospiraceae bacterium
CATTCCGATGTTTGGAAGCATCCTGTTTCAGCAGCTTTACAATATTGCGGACAGCCTGGTGGCCGGTAAGTTCATCAGTGATGAAGCCCTGGCTGCTGTGGGAAACGGCTATGAGGTGACGCTGCTGTTCATCGCCGTGGCTTTTGGCTGCAACATCGGCTGCTCTGTGGTGACGGCACAGAAGTTCGGGGCAAAGCAATACGGGGAAATGAAAACCGCTGTGTTTACGACCCTGATCGCCAGCGGCGTGATCTGCGGGATACTGATGCTCCTGGGCTTCACCTGTCTGGACGGCTTGCTGAAATGGATCCATACGCCGGATAATGTTTTTGCGGATTCCAGATGCTATCTGGAAGTTTACATCCTCAGCCTTCCCTTTGTGTTCTTATACAACGTTGCAACCGGCATTTTCTCTGCCCTGGGAGATTCCAGAACGCCCTTCTGGTTTCTGGCAGCTTCGTCATTATCCAACATTGCCATGGATATCTGGTTCGTGACGGCCTTTGACATGGGCGTCGCCGGTGTGGCATGGGCCACGCTGATCTGCCAGGGCATCAGCTGTGTTCTGGCCGTACTGGTGGTGCTGCGCCGCCTTGCGCGGATTCAAACGGATAAAGTACCGCTGTTTTCCTGGCGAATGCTTCAGCACATCGCCCGGGTCGCGGTTCCGAGTATGCTGCAGCAGAGCTTTATTTCCGTTGGCAACATGGTTTTGCAGGGCATTATCAACAGCTTCGGCTCCGGCGTGATGGCGGGATACTCCGGCGCGATCAAGCTGAACAATCTGGTGGTCACATCCTTTACAACCCTCGGCAACGGCGTTTCCAATTACACGGCACAGAATCTGGGAGCAGGAAAGCACGAACGGGTACGGCAGGGCCACAAAGGCGGGATCAAAATGGTCTGGATGCTGTGCATCCCCCTTGCGGCGGCCTATTTCTTCCTCGGAGGCCCCCTGATGAAGATTTTCCTGAAGGACGGCTCCGCAGATGCCATGAATACGGGTATCACATTCCTTCGGATCGTGGCACCGTTTTACTTCGTCGTATCGGTAAAGCTGGTCACCGACGGTGTCCTGCGGGGCAGCGGACGCATGAAGGAATTTATGATCGCGACCTTTTCTGATCTGATCCTGCGGGTGGGGCTGGCCTTTGTGTTCTCCTCCAGATTGGGAAGCGTCGGCATCTGGCTGTCCTGGCCGGTCGGCTGGATCGTGGGAACGGCAGCATCGCTGTACTGCTATCTGAAAACACCATCCGGTGCACGATCCTGATTTTTCGCCGCAGTTTGCATCATGTGGATACGGGAAACACTTCTGTGTTATCTTAGCAACAGAAAAAGGTGCCCGTTCTTTGACGGGAAGGACTAATACTGTTTTCAAATAGAAATCTTCAATTTCTATTTGAAAGACACCGCCTGACGGCGCTGTCGATTCTGTGATTTTCGGGATAGAAAATCACAGAATCCCGTCTCATTATGATCTTCATATTAAAAACTTCAATCCTTCGGCTTAAAGTTTTTAATTGAATATCAGTATAAAATAAAGGCCCGGAATTGGTTGCTCACACTTCCAATTCCGGGCTTTGTTTCTGTTGTAGGCCTTACTATTCTCCGGCTTTCGGGTGACGGGGTTCAGGTCGCCCCAGGTCTGGCGTTTGGCTTGGTCGAGCTTGCGCTTTTCCTTCTTGGAAAGCTTCTCGTAGGGGATGAATTTTTCCATACTGATTTCCTCCTCATGTGGTTTCTGAAATCAGTATACCACAGCCACGCAAAAATGAATAAACCATTTGTAAATCCTGAATGCGTGTGGTAAAATCAAGAAAACGAGAGGAGGCGGAACGCATGGCACGATGGGACCCCTGGCGGGGCTGTCACCGATACAGCGAGGGCTGTAAATTCTGCTACATCCACAAGGGCGATGCCAGGCGGGGCGTGGACACGAATCTGGTCACAAAGAACGACAAATTTGATGCGCCCGTCGCCCGGAAGAAGAACGGCGAATACAAGATGAAGCCCGGCCTTGTGTATGTCTGCTTTTCCTCGGACTTTCTTCTGGAGGATGCGGACCCCTGGCGGGGCGAATGCTGGGATATGATCCGGGAGCGGAAGGACTGC
>JAFQHF010000013.1 GCA_017398105.1 Oscillospiraceae bacterium
TATGCGAATACGTAAGATTTCTCTGCACAATCCCTCCGTCTCGCCTTACGGCGAGCCACCTCCCTTTACACAAGGGAGGCTTTGGGTGCTGTGCATTTTGGTAAACTTTTACGTGTAAATCTACTTTTTTGACAGTCTGAAGCGCCGGACAGGTTTTCTGTCCGGCGCTTTGCTGTGCTTATTCCATTTCCACAGACTCGGTGGCTCTGGGAGTGGTTTCCTCGGGAGCGGGTCTTGCGGGTCTTTCGGGCTTTTCACTGCCGGGAAGGGTCTCGGCAGGAAGGGTCTCTTCTTCGGGTGCTTCGGTTTCTTCCGTCTGCTCTTCCTCATCTTCCTCATCGGAGCCGGGAACCCAGTCCCAGTCGTAGCAGAAGATATGTCCGCCGATCTCGCCCCAGACCTTGGTGGTGGCGGGATAGGTGGCAAAGTGCATGACGCTCTTGGGCAGGATGTAGGGGCCGTTCAGGGCGCCCTCCACTGCCATGTACTGTGCCTGATAGGGGGTGGCTTCGTCCAGGAAAGCGGCGCTGCGGAACTGACCCTCGTCAAAAATGACGCCGGACAGGCTGGAGCCGTATTCTCCGGAGGCCAGACGGTTCAGGATCACCTCTGCCACAGCCTGCTGGCCTTCGGCGCATTCGCCCCGGGCTTCCACCCAGACCACCTTTGCCAGAAGCTGTTTTTCCTCTACCGTCAGCTGAATATCCTTGTAGCGGGACTTGGAGCCGTCCTGGTTGGGCAGCTGCTGGGTATAGCGCTCAATATCACTGGGAATATCGTCCTTGTCGTAGGCCCAGGCACCGTCAAAGCCCCAGCACAGGTCTTCCTCGGTAAAGCCTTCCACGAAGGCCCGCTTCAGATCCCAGCGGTCATAGTTGGGCTCATAGGGGTCGTGCACCATGATCAGACCATCCTCGGTGATCTCGGTGAGCACCAGGAAATGCTGGGAGTCGGTGAGGATGGACTTGTTGTTCATCAGGATAATGACGATCTTGTCCTTCTTCAGGGCATCCACAACGAAGTGCCAGTTTTTCAGCTCTTCATAGGGCAGGCCCATGGCCTCGCTGCCCAGAAGCAGCCGCTCGGTGTTGTTTTCCGCCCGGCCGCCGAAATAATAGGCCAGCTCATTGGGCAGGTATTCGTATCCGGTCAGGTACGTGGCCACCATGGCCAGGGCGGTGACGGAGCAGCCGCCGGAGGCAACGGTGCCGCTGCCGTACATGGTATCCGGGTAGTCGGTCTGAAAGTACAGGGGAACGGCGTCATATTCCTTCCGCTCATATTCGGCCTCTTCGGTCTGCACACCGGCCTGCTGGGGAGCAGCGGCGGCATTGGAGCGGGATGTGGTTTTGGATTTGGGCTTGATCTGGATCACAACGGTGGAGGTGCCGCCCTCGTCATAGGCGCTGACGGAAGAATCCAGTGCCCTGGCAGGAAAAACGGACAGCTGCACCACGGTGCACAGAACCAAAAGCGTGCTGATCAGCTTGCCAAATGTCTTCAAACGATCCCTCCTTAAAAATTTTTTCAGAAAAATATGTATACGGACGCATTTTCACAATCCAAGTATACAACAAACCTGAAAGAAATTCAAGAGGAAAAAATTGTAAAAACTCCAGGGTAAATCAGGTATACCTTCTGTTTTTTTCAGAGAAAACAGGCAGAAACTTCCCTTTTCGTTTGACATTGCCAATATGCTGTGATAAAATAAGATAGACTATATAGTGGTAAAATTGCGAATTATGTCCATTCGATCCGGAGGATGAACCGCGTGAAACTTTTTCGAGTGTTTACCTGCCTGTTTCTGGCAGTTTTCCTGGCTTTCGGGTGTATTTCCCCGGCATATGCCGCGGTAAGCCCCGAGGAGGATGTTGTGGAGGCGGAGGAGATTCCCGTCTGGCAGCAGGTCCCTCAGTATTTCCAGGACGATTATCCCGATGAACCCTACGGCAACAGCACCATCGCAAAGGGCGGCTGTTCCGTTACTTCCCTGGCCATGGTGGCCACATACCTGACCGGCCATGCGTATTTGCCCGATGAGCTGGCCTATTATTTCGGCGGCCGGGCGGAGAACAATATCCGCCGTCTGGAGCTGGGCAGCGAGGTGCTGCGGCTTCCCTATGACCGGGCGGAAAACTGGCGGCAGGTCATGCAGGCCCTGCGCGACGGCAAGATCGCCGTGGTGCTGATGAACCATACCTCCATCTTCACCGACACCCAGCACTTCATTGTGCTGACCGGCCTGAACGAGGAAGGCCGGATCATGATCAACGATCCCTACAAGCCCAATTACAAAAAGTGGGATCTGAAAAAGGCTCTGGTAGCCGGCTTCGATGAAGGCTCCGTGCTGAAGGGCTACAGCGGCGGCTGGATCTATGATAAGGAACAGATGCCGGACGATCCCTTTATCTACACCGAAAACGTGCCCCGCTTTGAAAACCGGGGCATGGAGCAGGAGGAATCCGACCGCCCCCGGTATCCGGATGTGATCGAGCTTTCCCCTGTGGAGCAGGATCTGCTGGCCCGGGCTGTCTGCGCGGAGGCGGCAGGCGGTGACGGGGAATGCCGTCAGGCCATTGCAGAGCTGATCTTCAACCGGATGGTGTCCTCTGCCTATCCCGATGACCTGGAGGGCGTGCTGTCCGATACCAGGCAGTTTGCCGCAGACAGCAAGGCAGCAAGACCCTCTGCTGCGGATTATGCAGCTATCGAAAAGGCTCTTGAGGGCCCCTACCTGCTGGAGCAGGGCGTGGTGCGCTTCAGCCAGACCCCGCTGATGGCGGAGGAGTATGCCCAGATCGGCGGCTTCCACTTCTGCTATGACGAGTGATTCCAAAACAAAAAGTTATGCTGAAGGATTTCTGAAAAGCTTGCAAAATTGTGTATGATATGATAAAATATAATGTGAAATATTGGGTTTATGCACAAATTTTAGAGAAAAAGACAAGAAAAAGGATGTAAACGGTTACATTTTCCGAAAACACCCCAAGGAGGAGCATTGAACTTGAACATTTTGAAAAAATCCGCAGCCGCTGCGCTGATCCTGCTGCTGCTTCTGACCGCCATGGTGCCCGCGGTTTATGCCGCAGAGGTTCCCGCCTCCGAGACCCAGACCGCCGCTGCAGAGCAGACCGTTCCTGCCGAGACTCAGCCTGCCGCCTCCGGCAGCACCTTTGTGCCCAGCACCATCGGCAAGACCCCCATTGTTTTCAGCGGCAACCGGACGGATTTTTCCGCTCTGCAGGATCTGATGGCGCAGGTCGGCGACCTGAAGGAATTTGACTACACTGCCGAATCCTGGGCAAATCTGATGTCCGTCATGAAAAAGTGCAACAAGGTGCTCAAGGGCTCCGGCCAGAACGCGGTGAACACGGCCATCAACGACCTGGAGGCCGCCATTGAGGCCCTGGTGCCTATGAACTACACCGTGCTCCAGGCAGCGCTGGATAACTACGATGCCGTGCTGAAGGAGAATAAGCAGATGCACGAAGCCTGGGTGAAGCTGGACGAGGCCGTGGTTCTGGCAAAAGAGCAGTTTGCCACCGGCGACCAGAAGGCCGTCAACGAGGCTGCCGACCGGGTCAATGCCCTGCTTGCCGAGCGGGAAGCCTATGAGGTTCCCGAGACCGAGCCTCAGGTGGTCACCAAGGAAGTCCAGGTGGAGGTGCTCCCCACCGGCGATTTCTGCAACATCCCCCTGCACCGGGTATGGCCCGTGCTGTTTGCCGTCAGCGGCGTGCTGAATGTGGTGCTGGCCTGCGTGCTGGTGTTCGTCATCAAGCATAAGAACAAGAGCATGGACGAGACGCCCCTGGTCAACTACGATATCTACGACGATATGGACGATTATACATAATATATAATGTAACAACCCAAGCCTGGACGAAGCCGAAAAATCGTCCGGGCTATCGGGCTTTTCTGATAGAGGTGTGAAAAACGATGGCAGTGAAGGAACAAACCTGGAAGCGAAAAGAATATGAGACCTGGGACGAGGCGTTCCGGGGACTGACCCCGGCGGTGCGGCAGCAGTCCGTCCGCGTGGCGGCCTATACCCAGACCCTGTTTGTCCAGGCCTGTGCCAGCTCCTTCGGCACGGCCACCCGGGAGGGCGCCGACCGGATGCAGGGCCAGTATGCCGACCTTGCCTACAAGTGCGGCATGTACCATCAGCTGGGTAAGGCTCTGGTTCCCCCGGAATACCAGATCTGGATGCCGGACTTTACGGAAGAAGAACAGGCGGTGTATAAGAAGTATACCACCGACGGCCGCCTTCTTGTGGCGGCACTGCAGGACCGGAGCATCCGGGCCAGAGAAAAGCGCAGAGGCGAGCTGGTGGAGACCCCCACCCGGAACGTGCCCAACCTGATGATCCGGGAAAGCTGCGAGCAGCACATGGAGCGCTGGGACGGCACCGGCTATCCCGAGGGCAGACAGGGCAGCAAGATCAGCCCCATCGCCCAGATCGTAGGCATTGCCAAGGAGCTTGACCGCATTGCCTCCGAGACCAAATCCGAGAACCCCTTCGATGATGCCTACCAGGCTCTGGTTGCCCAGTCCGGAAAAGCCTGGGACCCGGCCCTCATCGAGGTTCTGAAGACCGCCCGGCCCAAATGCCGCGCGATCTATAATAAGTACATCCACTACACCATGACCCTTCCCAAGACCATTCCCCTGGTTGAAAAGCGGAAGGAACGTCCCATGGGCCTTTCTTACCGCCCCATGGTCAGCAATATGGAGGGCGCGGTGGTTGCCTACGAAGCAGTTCCCTGGTTCGGCGGCATCCTGGGCCGTCCCGGCGAGACCGAGACCATGGCAGAGCTGGAGCCCATGCTGGTGCGCAAGCAGCTGGTGGAGGATATGTCCTTCTACTTCCTGTATGAAGCCGCCGACGCGGTGCTGCGCATCGAAAACTGCAAGCTGGACCTGAAAGCTGTGGTGCTGCATATGATGCCCAGCTTCTACCAGCTGAACACCCAGCTGCAGCGGTTCAATCAGCTGTTCAAGGATCAGCCCATCCCCCGGGAAAAGCTGCTGCTGACCATCACCGAAGAGACCCTGCTGGGCCTGAACAAGGCCAAGACCGAGCTGGTGGAGCGCTATCTTCGCAACGGCATCCGCCTGGTGCTGGACGGCTACCACCCCGACAAAATTCCTGCCGACAAGCTGAAGGCCATGGGCTTTACCTACCTGCGTCTGGCCCCGGAGCTGTACATGAGCCAGGAGACCGCCAATACCATGAATCTTCTCCGGCGTGACGGCTTCACCCTGCTGGGCGGCGGCGCGGACACCCACGATATCGTGGGCTGGCTGGCTGCCTGCGGCGTAAGCTTTATGAGCGGCACCATCACGGGCGTTCCCGTCAGCGAAAACGAGCTGATCCGGGATTCTCTGGCCCGGGAAAAAGCGTAACTGCCTATGAAACTGCCAAATTTCTTCAAGCCCAGGCAATATGAACGCCTGGAGGTTTACATGCTGGCGGCGGACAATCCCGTTGGCCGCAAGCAGCTTCGCCCCTTCTTCAAGCGCAGGCGGAGCAAGGAACTCCTGACAAGAGAGCAGGTCACAGCCATCAAGCTGGGCCGGAAGCTTCTGCGGCAGGAGATGAAGGCACAGGGCCTGAACAGCCGTGAGGACTTTGAAGTCACGGCCACCAACCTGAACCTGTACTTCGACCGAAAGGGCCTGCTGTGGCCGCTGATCCTCTGGTTCGGCAGGGGCAACACCCTGGCAAAGGTTCTTGCCTCCACGGTGCTGCTGACCACAGCGGTAACCGTAACGGTGCCGGTGATCAAGGAGATCGAAAAGATCATCACCCAGACCGTCACCAAAGAGATCGAAAAAGAGATTGAAAAGGACCGCTTCGTCATCGACCTGTCGGAGAATCTGTTCAACGCAGGCTTTACCCTGGGCGAAACGGAAGCGGATCTGGATGAAAATCCCACCAGCAATCTGATCTGCCCCCCTGCGGTGGGTGTTCCCTGTATCTCCATCAAGGATATCCCGCCCAATGTGGATACCGTCAAGGACGGTGCCCATCACGATGTATATTTTGCCTACACCTTCTACTGCAAGTACGTCAATACGAAAACCGATGTCCCCATCGACTACGACTGGCAGGTCAGCCTGGACGAAGAGAGTAAAAACCTGTCCGAAGCGGTCTGGGTCATGATCTTTGAGGACGGAAAGATGGTCTTCTATGCCGAACCCGGCGCCGATGGCGCTGCCGAGGCTATTCCCACCTTCGGGGATGATACCCAGGGCTACTTCTCCTTCTCCAAGGGCACCATCGACAGCGACCCCGGCCACTACAGCGAAGGCTTTGCGGGCCTGATCTCACTGGCCAGGAACCGGGACGATCAGTTCGAGGAGATCCTGACCCAGGATGCCCACAGCTACTACCGTGTGGTGCCGGAAACCTTCCTGACACCGGAAATTGTTGCCGAAGGCGGACAGACCAATGTCCAGAACGGCGACGTCCACAAATATACGGTGGTCATCTGGCTGGAGGGTGACGACCCGGAATGCACCAACGACAAGATCGGCGGCCACATCGGCATGGACTTCCACATGCGCCTGAAGGGCGAAGCGGGAGATTCCGACATCGGCGTGGAATCCGGCGACGAAACCACCGCAGCCACCCTGGCACCGTAACCTTCCCCTCTTCCGTCACGGCTTCGCCGTGCCACCTTCCCCGGAGGGGAAGGCATAGGCCCTCCCCTTTGGGGAGGGTGCCCCGAAGGGGCGGGAGAGGCAACTACATATGTCCCTTACAAACCCGGCCGCACTCCGCCGGGGGCGTAAGTTACAGAGCTCCGGCGGGAGCATAAACCGCAATATAAACGAAAGGAACGAAACGAAAAGACAATGAACAAGAAACAGTCTAAACGTCGGCGCGACATTAAGTCCAAGCTGATGGCTGCGATCTGTATGCTGCTGGTGTCTTCCATCATGATGGTTTCTACCACCTATGCATGGTTCACCCTGTCTACAGCCCCCGAAGTCACCGGCATCAACACTGCTGTCGGCGCCAACGGCAACCTGGAAATGGCTCTGCAGCGTCCCGATGGTGATTCTACCCAGATCGCTTCCACCACTGCCGATTCCATGGAAGTAAAGAGTAAGCTGGAATCCAACATCACCTGGGGTAACCTTGTTGATCTGGCAGATGCCAATTACGGTCTGTCCAACATCACCCTGTATCCTTCTCAGCTGAATACTGTGGCGGGCTCTGAAGAGGGTAAACTCAGAATCGCTGTCGCTCCCCTGTCCACCCCCCGGTATGGCTATGACGGCCGCATCACCAAGCTGGTGCAGGAGACCTACAGCGCAATCTATGATGGCACCTCTTTCTCTGGAAGGGATTTGCGTGGCGTACGTGGCATTGGTTTGGCTACTGGTGCATCTGCTCGTGAAGTGGCATACAATACGGCACTGGCTGCTGCCAGCTCTGCTACCAGCCAGGCACAGATCAATGCGAATGCATCTCTGAGTGATAACGGTGTAGCACTGGCCGACATTGCAATGGCACATGGTATGCCTCAGGGCGAAACAGAAAGCTATGATGATACCGATAAGGCAGCAATCCAGTCTATGATTACTGGACTGGAAGCATCTCTGGCACATATTGAGGATGCAATGCTGCAGTACATTCTGGCTGCATCTGTTGGTGCTGCATCTGATGATACCTATGAAAAACTGGTGGAGGATTTTGCAGCAGATACTGTAACGTTGGCGAACTATTCCTCCATCGCGAATGTTGTGACTCCTGCTGTACTGTCTGGTGATACCGGATATATCGCTATTTACAATGCAACTAAGGCTAAGGTTACAACTGCTCAGACTGAGCTGAATAAGCTGACTGGTGGTACCTATACATGGCAACAGGTTTCTGCTGCATTGACTCCTCTGGTCAACATGGAGTCTGACAACATGACCATCAATGGAAAGACCATCGATTATGCCAAGGAGCATAAGGATGAACTGCTGCAGTCTGTTATTGACGATGATCTGACACTGACTCTGGGCACAGGTTCCGGTGTGTATGCGGATATTGCTGACTTCTGCGGTGACTACAGCGCATTCTTCAGAGTACCTGTTAGTTATGGCGGCATGAGCATTGAGGTGGATACCACCATGAATGCAGATACCGGCCTGACTAACCCTTATTTGAAGGCTACTGCAAATGCTATCAGCTATACTTCTGACGGCAATACTGTAACTGCTGTTATGAACGAGTACTACGGCTATATTGTTGACCTGGCATTCCGCACCAACGCTGCCGGTTCTCACCTGCAGATTCAGACTGAGGGTGTTGACCGTATCTACAATGGCAACGATCTGAACGAGGAAACCATGGGTCATGGCGCCACCATGAGCTTTAAGTCCGACTCTACGAATTTCCCTGCTACCTCTGTCGAAAATCTGATGAAGGCCATCCGTATTGTTTTCTTCGACACCGACTCTCAGGACATCATTACCTATGGTAAGCTGGATGCAGTGAACAAGAGCACTCAGGCTGACGGTACCATTACTATGCCCATTGTCCTGACCGATAAGGATGGTGTTGCAAAGGTGGACGCAGAAGGCAATGCAGATCCCAAGATCATGGCTCTGGACCAGAACGTCATCCACGAGCTGTCTGTCATGGTTTATCTGGATGGTAACAGTGTTACCAATGAAGATGTTGCCTATGATGCCCAGTCCGGCAAGTCTATGACCGGTACCATGAATCTGCAGTTCTCCAGCACCGCAAATCTGGTGCCTATGGAGTACGCTGACCTGAGAAATGGTACCGACAGCGGTGATGAAGGAAACGGCGAAGGCTCTCTGCCTGCAGTTACCGACACCATTACTCCTACTGTAACGATTGCTGATGGTTTGACTGGCGTGTCCGTTTCTGATGTTGCTGTAACCGATTCCGGCTATGGCTTCACAGTTACCGGTTATGACAGCGCTGCTCATACCGTTACCGCTACCATTACCACTGCAAGCGGTAGCTCCGAAGCTGCGCTGACTGAAACCAGTGGATATTTCCTGTTTACTTCCGCCGAAGAAGTAACTGCTGTTACGGTTAACGTTGCAGCAAAGTAAAACCTGTACGTAAATCCGACCCTTTCCCACCCCGGGTTCCTCCGGGGTGGGGATCAACGGAATGACGGCTGTGGGCTGTCCTGAAAATTGGAGTGCTCAGGACGCCCATAGCCCGCAGCCGTGCTTTCCGAATCACGCAATACCTATATAATATAATAGAAAGGAGACAACCTTGAGCCAGAAGAAGATTGTTAAGAAACGCAAACGCAACAAGGCCTATATCGCATTCTACCTGTACATGCTGATGGTTCTCATGTCTCTGTTTTCTGTTGCCTCCTATACCTGGTTTTCCCTGAGTCAGACACCCCGGGTCAGTGACATGAATATGTACGTTACAACCCAGGCGGGCATGGAACTGGCAGCTACTCCGAGAGGCGAGTGGGGTCAGCAGCTGGACTTTAGAGAACTTGTAGATGAAACAGCACCGCTTCGCCCAATTACATGGTCAGAGCAGCAGCAATGCTTTTATGCTGCCGGATATGGATTTGACGGCAGAATGTTAGATATTGCATCCTGGCAGAAGCTCAATGATGAGAGAAACGCCAATAATACTACCCTGGATGGGTACTACATCAAAACAACATTTTATGCAAGATCAGGTCAGAATGTGAATGTAAAGTTCTCTCCTGCTGTTGAAGTCAGCGAGGGAATTGCCGGATCAGGTACCTATGTGATGGGCAAACCCGAATGGGGCTTGCTGATCCACAAAAATGCCGGTCTCGGTGCCGAGTATGCAATTCGTCTTGGTTTGCGAATCTGTTGGGTGGACACAAACGGAGATCCCTATGTAGACCCGAATACCGGAATCACAGCAGAACCCAGCGATTTCCTCATTTACGAACCAAACTGTGACATTCATGCAGACGGTTCCACCGGCTACCGGCTTACCCCCAGTATTGACGGAACGGAAACTCTGGTGTCTCCGGAAAATCTGATTCTGCAGAGCGGTTCCTACTGGACAGAATGTGATCCCATTGTCCGGGGTGAAGTTGTCCACCACCTAGGCGACTTCCTGGACACCCCGAAGCTGTTCTATCTGGAATCCGGCAAGATCATGAAGATCGACCTTTACATCTGGCTGGAAGGTCAGGATGTGGACTGTCTGAACTCGATTCAGAAAGCCCAGCTGATCGCCAATATCCAGTTCACCGGCGATACCGAATCCCAGTCCGGACTTACCCCGATCCCCGTTACCCCATAACATCCGAATAAAATGCAATATTTGCCCTTTTAGCAGATAATGCTTTTAGATAGAAGTAAACACACACGGAAGGGAGACCCCCACATGAAATTCAAGAAGGAAAAAGCAGAAGCCACCCAACCTGAACTCCAGATCACTCCTGAAGAGGAGGAAATCGAAGTCATCGAGGAGGAAAGCCTCGGCCGGCGCATTCTGAATGCGGTCGTCAACGCTTTGCTCGTCATCGCCATCGCACTGGCTGCGGTGTGTACCTATGTGTCCTTCGTTTCCACCTCCGGCAACGGTGTGCCCAGTATTTTCGGCATCCGGATGTTCTCCATCCAGACCGAATCTATGTACCCCACCCTGCTGCCCGGCGACCTGATCTTTGACGTTGGCGTCAAGGACCCCGGTGAACTGCGAAACGGCGACATCATCACCTACTGGACCGTCATCAATGGTGAACGTGTCCTCAATACCCACCGTATCCACCAGATCTATGACGGCGGCGGTTACCTGATCTTCTCCACCAAAGGTGACAACAACACCACCGCTGACCCCCTGACCGTTCACGAATCCGAAATCGTGGGCCAGTATTCCTTCCGCATTGAGGGCCTGGGCAAGGTCTTCGACTACTTACAGACCAGCACCGGCTTCCTAATCGTGGTGGTCATCCCTGTGTTCCTGTTCTTCCTGTTCCATCTGGTTCAGTTCTTCCGGGTGCTGTTCGAGTACCAGAACGTGAAGAACCGCATCAAGTTCGAGCAGGAGCGCGGCCGCACCGAGGATCTCATCGCTGCCCAGCAGCTGCAGCAGCAGACTGCCCAGGCAGAGGCCAGAGCCAAGATGGAGGCCGAGCTGCGCGAACGCCTGCGTGCCGAGCTGCTTGCCAGTATGACGGCCCAGCAGAGTGCCCCGGCACCTGCTGCAGAGGCAGCCCCCGCTCCGGCACCTGCTGCCGAACCTGTGCCCGCTCCCGCAGCCGAGCTTGCTCCCGCTGCTGAGGAAGCCCCTGCAGCCGAAGAGGCACCTGCCGCTGAGGAAGCCCCTGCAGCCGAAGAGGCTCCTGCCGCCGAGGAAGCTCCCGCAGCCGAAGAGACTCCCGCAGCTGAGGAGGCTCCTGCCGCAGAAGAAACCGCAGCAGAGGAAGAGGCTGCACCTGCCGAAGAAGCACCTGCTGCCGCCGAGCCTGCCGCTCCCGCCGCTCCCGCTGTGCCCGTCATGGACGAGGCTGCCATCGAGGCCCTGATCGCCAAGCAGCGTGAGGCCATCGAGGCCCAGCTCCGGGAAAAGATCCGCGCTGAGATGATGGCCGCCATGGCCCAGCAGCAGGCGGAAGAGAAAAAAGAAGAGGATACCGCCGCCGTCTGATGGCCGTATCCTGCCATTGTTAGGAGAAAACCATGAACGGATTCATGAGTTATTTTACGGAGGACATCGGACGGGTCCTTCAGGCGTTTCTGGGAATGATCAGTTCCTTCTTTAACTTCCTGAACTACCTGTTCAATTTCCCCATGCGTATGCAGATCATCGCCAACCACACCAGTGAATTTACTGCGATGGACTGGGTACTACTGCTGGTGGCAAACATTGCCATGTTCAGCCTCTGTGCCCTGATCGTATATTTCATGGCGAAGGTGGTGCGCAAGGTCTTCCGGGGTAAGGTCTCCGCCAAGGAATTTGAGGCCATGGAAAAGCAGCTTCGCGCCACCCAGCGGGATCTGATCCGGGCCAATTACGAGAAGGACAAAATCCTGGCCATGAAGACCGGCGAGAATCCCCTGCCCATTCCCGAGGATGAGGAAGAGCAGCCCCAGGAGGAGCAGACTGAGGAGGAGAACAAAGAGGAAGAGGTTCTGGATCTGAATGCCAACCGCAATACCTTCGATTCCCCCTGCGTAGACCCCTCGGAAAGCCGCTTCTTCCGTCTGACCACTGTGGACAACTATTACAAGACCCAGTATCAGGTGCCGGAGTACAACAATGACATTACCCTGGAGCGCTTCTGCGAGCAGTTCCGGAACTTTGCCGCCTCCCGGCTGAAGCTGTACTACGATCTGGATATGATGCGCTACTTCGTTGCCTCCCTGGGCACCACCCGCATCATCATTCTGCAGGGTATTTCCGGTACCGGTAAAACCTCCCTGCCCTATGCCTTCGGCAAGTTCGTCCAGAAGGACACCACCGTGGTCTCCGTCCAGCCCTCCTGGCGTGAACGCACGGAGCTGTACGGCTACTTCAACGAATTTACCAAGCGCTATTCCGAGACGGAATTCCTCCGGGCCATCTATGAGGGCAACTACTACCGTGACCCCCATCTGGTCATCCTGGACGAAATGAACATCGCCCGCGTGGAATATTACTTTGCAGAAATGCTGTCCATTCTGGAAATGCCCCGTCAGGAGGAATGGAAGGTGGACATCGTCACCGCCGTGTGGGACAATGACCCCTGCCTGATCGAGGGCGGCAACGTCCAGATCACCAACAACATCTGGTTCGTGGGCACCATCAACAACGACGACTCTACCTTCGCCGTGGCGGATAAGGTCTACGACCGTGCCATCCCCATCGACCTGGACAGCCGTGCCGATGCCTTCGAGTGCGAGGACACCGAGCCCATGTACATTTCCACCGACCGGCTGATCGAGCTGTTTGACGAGGCCAAGGCCAACTACCCCGTCTCCCAGGAGATGCTGGACAAGCTGGAGATCGTCAATGCCTACCTGATCAAGAATTTCCGTCTTGCCTTCGGTAACCGTATCATGAAGCAGATCAAGGACTACGTTCCCTGCTTCATCGCCTGCGGCGGCACGGAAATGCAGGCCATCGACTTCATCGTGGCCAAGAAGGTTCTGCGTAAGTTCGAATCCCTGAGCCTGGGCTTCATGCGTGATGAGCTGACCAAGTTCAGCAATTATCTGGACAAGATTTTCGGAAAAAACACCATGGTCATCTGCAAGGCCTACATCGACCAGCTGAAGAAGAATATTTAATCGGTATCTGTAGAGCCGGCGCTTGCGCCGGCCAGCAGATCTACAGTAGGGCGGCTTGCCCTCAAGCCGCCGAATGTCGCGGTTTGCGGCGGGCTGAGGGCAGCCCGCCCTACTGTGATATGACTTTTCGTCCGGCAGACTGCGGGCAAGCTGCCGGACGAAAACAAAGACCATTGTGTCATCGGGAACCAGTGTACAGACCGCTGTGCCTTGGTTCGCAATGACAGAAGAAGAAGGAGCACCTCTATGGCTGAAAATACCAAAAAGGATACAGGAAAAACTTCCAAAAAGAAGAACCTGATCGATCCTCTCTATCAAAAATACACGAAAAGTGTCATAAGGGCTCTGGGCAGCACTGAGTTTTATGAGTTCTTCATGGATGCCATCTCCAAAGCGGAGAACGAATTCCAGTTCTCCAACCGGAAACTGGTGAAGACCGTGGACTTAAACTGGGTGGATGCCATCGAGGATACCCTCCAGGCCTTCCAGAACATCATTTCCAATCCCCGTAACATCATCCGGGAGGACGAGCTGATCGTCAACGTGGCCAATGCCAAGAAGGCCGGCGCCGATGTGGTGCGCCACCTGAGCCAGCACGCATCCCTGGTTGACAAGTTTGATGAGGTCAGCGGCGATGTGCGGCCCAACCGGCTGATGCAGAAGTACCGCGAGGACTCCTGGGGCCTGTACGAAAACCGGATCGTCTTTACCAGTATGGAAATGGCCCAGCAGTTCGTCAAGATCCGTCATGATGCTCTGTTCAGTGCCATGAGCGATGAATTCGGCGCCAAGCTGAAGGTGGATTCCACCATGGA
This sequence comes from Oscillospiraceae bacterium, assembly GCA_017398105.1. The sequence continues at coordinate 14,079 of JAFQHF010000013.1, forward strand.
GAGCGCCACGGAAATGGTGCACACGGAGCTGTTCCTGCACATCAAGGAAACCGACAGCGCTCTGACCACCGATGAGAAGAACAAGGATGTCTTCGAGCGGATCTCCCGGGCCCACCGGGTGCTGAGCGTGATGATGAACAGCCAGTTTGCCCAGCAGATGGCAAAGCTGCCCCGTGTCAAGGGCTCCATCACCAAGACCAACATCCTGAAGAAGAACCCCAACTACCGCAAGGCTCTGGCCCTGATGGAATATCTGCGCAGCTATGACGAGATCGGCTACACCATCCGTGTGGTGGAGCAGAATCCGGAGATCAATGAGAAATTCCAGCAGGACATTTACCATAACATCCTCTTTAACTACCTGATCCTGAAGGGATATCTGGAGGATGAAAAGGATCGGGCTGTGCCCACACCCACCAAGACCCGCAAGCGTGCCCTGAAGCCCAAGTTCATCAAGGAGATCATCGAGGAGCTGACCGAGGATTACGACCTGCCGGACGTGGAGATCCGCAAGGTGCTCATCGAGGAGCTGACCAAGGAACAGCTAATGCTGGAGGAGGCTGCGGAACGCCGCCGTCTGGTGGAGGAGCAGGAGCGCAGGAAGAAGGAAGAGGCCGAGCGCATCCGTCTGGAAAAAGAGGCGGAAAAGGAGCGCATCCGAAAGGAAAAGGAAGCCGAGAAGGAACGCCTGCGCCAGGAAAAGGAAGCCGAGGAAGAGCGTCTGCGCCTGGAGCGTATGGAGCGGGAGTCAGAGGATCGCCGCCGCTGCAAGATCTTCCAGACGGAGCTTACCTGGTTCCAGGAGCATCTGGATCAGCAGCTTCAGGCGAGAATCGATGCCGAGGCAAAGAAGGCCGAGGAACTGAAGGAATTCGAGGATGCGGCCCGTCTGCTGGAGGAGGCCGAAGCCCGGAAGCTGGAAGCAGAGGAACGGGAAAAGAAGCGCCTCCAGGAGGAAAAGGAGCGCATCAAACGGGAAAAGCAGCTGGCCATCGAACGGGCAAAGCGCGAGGAAGAGGAGCGTCTGGAAAAAGAACGCCTGGCCAAACTTGCCGAGGAAGAGCGGCTGCGTAAGGAAGAGGAAGAGCGGCAGGAGAAACTGCGCAGAGAGCAGGATGCCAAGGATACCGCCGCTACCAAACAGTATCACGAAGAGATCGTCATTTTCCTGGATGCCCTGCCTCAGCGGCTGCAGCTGCGCCGGGAGGAAGAAGAGCGCATCGCTAAGGAAAAGGAACAGCGGGAGCTGGAACGCCAGCGAAGACTGGCCGGACTTCCCCAGCGCAGGCGATAATCGGAATGATGTGAAATATTGTACAGATCTGTCATCCTGAGCGAAGGGCGAAGCCCGCAGGCGAAGGATCTGCGCATGGACAAATCTGTACACAGAACGATGGTGCGTAGATCCTTCGACTTCGCCGCACAGCGGCGCCGCTCAGGATGACAAACCTGCGCGATTATGCACCATTCTTTCCATTAAGCCGATGTATCATTTGAAGCCCAGAGGTTATAGCCTATGAGAAAAATTTACCCCAAGTTGATAGCCATGGGCATTCTGCTTTCCCTGTCCGTATCCGTGGTGGCCATGGCCTCCTATGCCTGGATGGTTCTGTCCAGCTCCCCGGTGGTCTCCGGAATCCAGGTGGCCATCGGCGGCGGCAACACCATTCTGGTAGCGCCGGACGTGACCCAGACGGTGAACGGACAGCTGTACCACTACCCCGGCCGGTTCGGTGAGAAGCTGAACTTCCGCCAGTACAGCCAGTATGACTATCTGCAGAGCATCGGTTCCCTGATGCCGGTTTCCACGTACAACGGCATCGACTGGTTCCTGCCTGCCTACTATACCTCCAATGACGAGGAGGTGGCCTCCGGCGAAGCCATGAGCGGCCAGCTGAAGCCCTTCACGGAATTCAAGGTGGACAGCGAGCTCTCCTACGCCAATCTGAAGGCATCGGACCCGGAGCAGAAGGAAAAAATTCAGGAGGGCCACTATGCCTACCTGGATTTCTGGGTGGTCTCCCCCAGTGCGGATTTCACCCTGCGCATCTCCACGGATCGGGAGGATGCCGGCGGCACCTTCGTTATTGATCTGCTGCAGCCCCAGAAGGCCGATACCCAGACCGGCTACACCCTGAAATACCCCACCGGCACCGCGGCTACCACCGTCCGGGTGGGCTTCCTGGCAAATCCCTACCAGCTCACCGACGATACCATGCAGCTGTACACCCAGAGCCCGGCCTTTGACCAGCGGGCCACCAGTCTGCGGGGCCTGTATGCCGAGCCCAATACCGGCACCTCCTATTTTGCCGATGACAAATTCGTGATCTACGAGCCCAACGGCAATTCCCATCCCCACAACGATGACCTGGACGGCACCTATGTGGAAACCAGGGCCATCGGCTTTGAAAACGGCCAGCCCACGGAGCTTTCCTTCCTGGGTAAGGACATGCTGACGGTGCAGAATTCCAGCCTCTGGACAGAAAACGGTCAGGCTCTGGAGGAACGGTTCCAGACGGCGCTGCTAAGCTTTGATACGACAAACCTGACCCCGGACGAGATCTCCGCCCGGTTCTACAATCAATATCTGCAGGGCCAGATCTATCCCTACATCGACAAGGCCCAGTTCTATACCAATACGGATAACCTGTACGCCTACGCGAAGACTCCCCAGGCAGCAGCCCTTGGCAACGTGACCAAGGATGTGGCCATCATCGATCTGACCCGCAATGTGCCCCAGCGTATCCGCATGTTCGTCTGGCTGGAGGGTCAGGATGTGGACTGCGTGGACATGGCCAGCAAATGCAGCTTCGCCGTGAACATCGAGCTGGCCGGCGGCAACGAATAAAAAGCAAAAAAGTAGGGCGGCTTGCCTTCAAGCCGCCGCAGGAAAAAGCTGCCGTGATTCCGGCGGCTTGAAGGCAAGCCGCCCTACACAAAGCCATTCTAAGCGTGACATTTTTACTTATGGAAGAATTTGAAGAACAAGAAGAAACCCTCTGGCAGCGGCGGATCGGAATCCTGGTCACGGTGCTGCTGGTTCTGGCAGTGGCCTTTTGCCTGTATACGGTGATCCAGGTCCTGTCCAACGGCTATGTGAACATCGGCGGATTTATGATGTTCCGGGTGGTCACGGGCAGCATGGAGCCAACCATTCCGGTGGGCGCCCTGCTGCTGACGAAAGAAACCACAATTGATGCCATCCATATGGATGACATTATCTGCTTCCGCACCCAGGAGGCTGCCATATGGGGCAAGATCGTCACCCATCGGGTGGTGGGTTTTGTGGAGCAGGGAGGTCAGATCCTCCTGCAGACCCAGGGCGATGCCAATCTGGTGGCGGACGGCTACCTGGTCGGCCGGGAGCACCTGGTGGGCAAGGTCATTTGGCACACGGGAGATGAGAGCATTTTGGCAGGTATTTTTTCCTTCTTTACAAGCAAGCTGGGATTCCTGGGCTGCATCGTCTTCCCCTGCCTGCTGCTGGCGGGCCTGATCCTGAAGGACTGTGTCAGCAGCATCAAAAAGGATCTGGCTATGGCCCTTTACGAACTGGAACACCCCATGCCGGTGGCGCCACCGGATAATTCCTGGGAAAACGATCCCCTGTGCGGCATGACCCAGGAGGAATACAATGAAATGTACGAACGTATCCGCGCAGAACTGATCGAGGAGCTGATGCAATTTGTCGAAGCGCAGAAACAACTCAATAATGCCGGACAAATCCAGCAGCCGTAAGATCCCCGGAAGCAGTGCCAATGCGCTGCAGAAGGCTCAGAAACGGATCGCCCGCCAGGCCATCCTGGCGCTGCTGACGGTGGTTCTGACCGTGGTTCTGATTTTTGCCATGACCTCCGCCTGGTATACCAACATCGTCCAGAGCAGCGGCCTGACCTTCCAGGCAGAAGCCTGGGGCTTCAGCGGAACCATTGATCTGGATGTGCCCAAGGTCATCAAGGCAGGCCCCGGAGACGAGGGCATCATCGGCCTGACGGTGACCAATTCGGAAAAGACCGTTACAGACATCAATGTCAACGTCAACAAGTCCGAAATGGCAGAGCAGATGCAGCAGCGGCTGTACTTCTATGCCGATGCCCAGCTGACCCGCAACGGCGAGACCATGGAGCGGGTGTACCTGAACAACCGGGACAACTACACCTATACCCTCTTCAGCAACGGCACCCTGCGGCTCAGCGAGGAGCTGCACAACGATGCCCTGCTGAAATGGCAGTGGGTCTATGATGTGCTGGGCTACTATGTCATCGGCCGCTACGATGCCCAGACCAAGCAGATGACCGTGGAGGAATACCTGCGGCCCATCGAATATGACTATGACGATGCCACCACCACCTTCGAGAAGGTAACCACCCTGGACGACGGCACGGAGATCTTCAGCAATGTGCTCAGCACTGTGGACGGCACCACTACCGTGGATGCCTTCCTGTATGACCTGTCCCAAAAGGACGGCTACGCCGGCCAGATCAGTACCTTCGTCTATGCTGAGGTGGGCAGAGACAAGTATTATCCCGTGGACGCGGCGGGCTATAAAAATGGCACCTATCCCGATGGCTACGGTATTTATGCCTACCTGTGCAACTATTCCCAGATCCAGCAGGCCACGGAATTCGATACCGCCCTGGGCCAGGCAGCCTACCAGCTGGATACAACCACCACCATTACCGATGTGGAGGGTATCACCAACGCAAATGATCTGGTGTCCAAAGCAAAGCTGACCATCTCTGCCCAGAAGAGCGAAAGCACCGTCATCAGTGTCACCACCACCACGGGTCTGAAGCAGGCCATGGCCATGAAGAACGTGGATGTGATCCAGCTGAACGACGATATCAACCTGACAGACGATCCTCTGGTGATTCCCGCAGGCCAGCGGCTGATGCTGGACCTGAACGGCAACCAGATCACCAGCATCATCGAAACCGATGCCGCCAACAAGGTGGCCATCACCGCCCAGCCCGGCAGTTCCCTGACCATCCTCAACGGTGAGATCGTGGGCAAGCTTGAAAAGGATCTGACCCAGACGGAGACAAATCCCGACGGCACAACCCAGCCCACGGAGGAAGAAGAGCAGATCACCTCCGCAGGCTACGCCATCTATTCCACCGGTGCCGAGGTTGTCCTCAGCGACGTGGAAGTGAAGGACTTCAAGTACGGCATCTATGTGGGCGACAGCGACAATGACAATACCCTGGATTCCCGGATCTATCTGACGAACAGCTCCATCGATGTGACCTCCAATGCCGTCATCATCGCCGGCAACGGCTATGCATCCAGTCAGAAGAGCCAGCTGATCGTGGAAAAATCCACCCTGACCAGCGATGGCATCACGATTTCCGGCAACGGCACCACCGCCGGCAACGGCCGCTGGGGTACCGACATCCAGATCATCGAAAGTACCATCACCAGCAAAGCGAGCGATGACATCACCAAGGCCGGCGCAGGCATCTACCATCCCCAGAAGGACAGCAACCTGACCATCTATAACAGTAAGGTCAGCGGCTATACCGGCGTTGCCCTGAAGGGCGGTACCTGCACCATCAACAATTCCACCATCACCGGTACCGGCGTGCAGACCATGGAACCCAAGTTCTTCACCAGCGGCTTTGCCGATACGGCAGACGCGGTGTACATCGAAACCAACTACGGCTACGATATCCGCCTGACCATCACCGGCTCCAGCGTGTTGACCACGAGAAATGATAATCTGGAAGCCCGTTCCCTGCGGGTCTATGACAGCGAAGCGCTGAACTTTGCCGTGAAGATCGTCAGCGGCATCTTCGATGAGGTCCAGCCCGCTGCCTGGATCGCGGAAGGCTCCGCAGCCGACGGCACCCATGTGGTGGTCAGCAGCACCACCCAGACAGATACCAATGATGACCCCGAGGCGGTTTCCTGATATTCTCTATATATAATAGAAGGAACCCCGGAAAACAGCCCCCGGCAGATGAAGGAGAACACCCATGAACCATCGAAAATCAAATAGAATCCGGTGGTATACCCTGGGTCTTGTCCTCCTGCTGGGAGCGGGCTTTCTGGTAAACGCAGCCGGAACGGCCTACGCCCGCTACCGGGTGGAGTCCAGCCATGAGCTGCAGTTTATCCCCCGGGCTCTGAAATTCTTCCATACCGGCGCGGTTCAGCAGCAGACCGTTACCGATGATGCCACCGGAGAGACGGTGACCCGGGAGGTTTTTGTGAAAACCGATGCCACCGCCTGGCAGTATGCAAACGGTGTCAACACCACCACCTTCGCGGTGAGCAATGCTGCCGCCGACGAAACCGGCACCATGCGCATTCCGCAGGAGGATCAGCATCTGCAGATCCGGTTCCAGGGAAGCCTGGGCCTGTGGGACGGCAGCGCTCCCTCCGCTGTGACCCTGACCGTCCGGGAGTCGGCTCTGGAGCTGACCCAAAATGCCCAGGTGGAAACTCTGGCGGAAACCGAGCCTGTGGAGACCACCGCCTCCGATGACCCGGAAGCGCTGGCTGAAACCCAGACACAGGAGGAAGAACAGGACAAGCCCGTTACCATTACCGCCAAGGCCATCTCCATTAAGGCTGGCTCTCCCCTGCATGCGCAGTTCGGCGCAGGCTGGATATTCGTCTTTCAGGACGAACGGGGACAGGAACTGACCTGGACCCTGGAGGGCGGAAAGCAGTCCTATATTGAATTTACCATTTCCGTAGCCGGTGCCCAGTTTACCGACCAGGCTTTGGCACAGGTGCAGATCATCGGCGAACCGGATACCTGAGCGAACCCTTTCAGAAAGGAGGGCCAACCGTGAAAAAACGCACAAAAGCATATCTGGCTCTCCTGACCAGCCTTTTGTACCTGGGCGGCGCGGCACTGTCCGTGCAGGAGACCCAGGCGAGAAATATCTATACCATGAACTGGAATACCGTGGTGGACAGCAGTGTCCCCCAGGTTTCCAGCGTATGTCTTGTGGGTCAGAATGACCCGGCTCTGACGGTGCTGACGGGCACCATGTCCGTCCATGAGCAGAGCCATACCATCACCTTCCCCATTCACGCCGGTGCCGCCGCCGCAGGCAGCCTGCTGTGGAGCACCGAAGAGGGAGAATTCCTGGATGTAGCCCTGGCAGTCAACGGTGTTGATCTGACAGGCGTGAACACCAGTCTGGTTCCCGGTGAAAACACCGTGACCATTACCCTGACCCCTTCGGCCCAGGCCCGGGAGGAGATCGTCAGTCCCCGGCCTGCTGCCATTGAGATCACCTGGACCGACGGTGCGGGTACGGTGCTGACGGGCACCTTCCAGATCATGCTGGAAAACATCCCGGTGGAAGTTCCTCCCACGGAAGCGGCCCAGGAGACCCAGCCGGAGGAAGCCGAGACGGTTCCTCTGGAGACGGAAGCGGTTCTGCTGGAGGATACCGATCCGACGGAAGAAACCCAGCCCGGGGAGGACGTTATTCTGGAGACCACCCCCGAAACCATACCGGAGACCACCTCCGAGACAACTCCGGAAACCAATCCGGAAACCACGGAAGCATCGGAAACCACGGAGCCAGCGGTAATCAGCAAGACCCAGGCCCAGTCCGATGCCGCCATGACGGTGCAGCAGATTGAGCCGGAAGAAAGCGAACCCGAAACAGAGCCCACTGATGTAACCCAGCAGACGGAGCCGGAGACAACGGCCCCGGTCAATCCGGGTCACAACGCGGCAGAGCCCACCGTTCCCGGCGATACCGAACCTACCGCGGAATCCACAGAAGAAACCCAGCCGGAGGAGACCACGGTTCCCGGAGAAACGGAAACCACCGCCCCGGAGGAAACTGACGCACCCACCGAAGGAACCCAGGATACGGAGCCTTCCGAACCGGAGACCCAGCCGGAGGAGACCGAAGCGGAAGCAGAGGGCTTCCGGATCTCCTCGATTTCGTCTTTCAGCCAGACAGATGCCAGAGTCCCGGTGCAGATCACCCTGGAGGAAGGCATCGACACCGTAAAGCTGGGCCTGACTCCCAGTTCGGACGGTCTGATCCAGCCCCTGCCCAGAAATACCCGCTTCAGCGTCAATGACGGTGAAAGCTTCTATATGATGTACGGAGAAACAGGCTATGTGGCGGAATTCAGCATTCCCGCCGGCATTGAGGAATTGCCGGTGCTGCTGGATTTCTCCCAGACGGAAACGGAGCTTGGCTCCATCACCCTGACGGCCCAGGGCTTTGCGGGAAAGGCATCCCGGCAGAGCGGCTCGGTGACCCTGATCCCCACCGGGGAGACGGAGGTTCTTGCCGACCGGCTGATGGCAGCGGCAGATGGCCAGCCCCCGGCGGAGGCCTGGGACACCCTGTTCCTTTCGAAGGACACCCAGCTGCAGTTCACACTTCCCGCTGCCTGGAACGAAGCGGATCTGGACTACAGCATTGAGATCCTGGCGGTGGATGACTATGGCCGGGTGGGCTACACCCCCGCCAGCACTGCTGACGGCAGCCTGATCATCAGCCACCGGGTAAATGAAGCCCAGGAAACGGTCACCGTGACCATGGGCGACACCCTCCCCGGCGCCGGCACCTACCGTGCCAATTTCCAATGGAGTTACGAAGGCATCCATTTCGCACAGAAAGAGGTAACCTTCTTCATCAACTATTCCGCCTACGCAGAGCAAGCGCAGAGTGGGCAGGAGGTTCAGGATAATGAATAACGAGACACAAAGAAGAATAAACGCCTATAAAGCGGCCCTCCCCGCCCTCCGCGAGCGGGTCATCGCCGTAGCCCTGCTGCTGGCCATGTCGGCATCGATGCTGACATCCGCCTCCTACGCATGGATCACACTGTCTACCGCCCCGGAAGTCAGCGGCATGGCAACCACCGTTGCTGCCAATGGTAATTTGGAGATTGCTCTGGTGCAGGGATCTACAGCGGAGGCTCTGGTTGCTCCGGGAAAATCTCAGGTGGGAGATTCCGGTGCAGCAGAGGAACAGACTATGAAAGCAGCCAATGTCACCTGGGGTAACCTGGTGAATTTGTCTGATCCGGTGTATGGTTTGAGCAATATTGCACTGCGTCCGGCACTGCTGAATGACTTTAATCTGACCCGGTATCCGCTTTATGGTGCTACTTACGGTAAGGATGGCCGCGTGATTTCCACTTCTGACCGGTATGTGTATTCCAGCTGGAATGAGGACTTGGAATTCTTTGATGCTGGTGTACCGAATTATGGTGTCCGTGCGATTTCTTCCGTTCAGTACTCCAACGAAACCGGTAATGCAATTTTTAACGAATTGTGGGAAAGAATGGAATTGGCCTACGGCACAGCGAAGGGTATCTATGCAGATCTTATTGATGGTAAGACTGCGCTGGATGCCAAAGGCACAACATCCATTGCGGCTATCACAGGTTTGATTCAGGTATTTGCCCAGGACAAGGTCAACTATATTGTCAATGATGTGGAATCCTATTCCGACTGCGGTGATCATCTTCCTAATTTCTATCAACTGATGTTGGAGTTTGAAAAAGTTCTGCGAAATGAAGGTCAGGCACTGCTGGAGATGGCAAATCTGCAGGCGTTCCTGTATGATACGACCGGTACGGTAGGTACGGAAAGATTTAAGTCCGTGGAAGAACTTCTTTCGATGAAAGAAACAGACTTGGCAAAGGAAGGCGTGGTTTTGACATCGCTGACAACTTATAAGCAGAATCTGGCAAAGCTGGAAGAATGTCTCCCACGGATGGCAGGGTTTGTAGAGAAGGCACAAAGAGGCGAAGATGTTCTCTGGCCGGAACTGGAAGGTACAATCAATGAGTTTGTTAACATCAATAATACGACCCTGAATGGTGTTAAAATCGGAACAATGAATGGCGGCGATATTGACAAGGTGCTTGGCGGTGGTGAAGTCGTTATTACCCAGGGTATTCTGAAGGATACGGAGCAGCGGCTCGGTGAATGTATGAGTTCCCGGAATCCTCCCATCAGCACAAAGGTTACGGTTAAGTATATTATCAGCCTGAGTGTTTCTGCGACGGTCAGAACCGCTGCAACAATGCCCTATGATTCCGGTGTGGATAAAGAGTACACGACACAGCTGAACAATAATTTCTCTGGCATGGATGCAAAGGCAAAGGACACATATGGTATGGCAATCGACCTGTGGGTCAGAACCAATGCAATCGATTCTGTTCTGACCCTGGAGGGAACAACAATCTACGAAGAGATTCCGGAAATGGGTGTGAATCAGCAAGGCGATGAAACAGAGTTGTATACTCTGAAACTGGAAGAAGGCAATGAATACATCGTCTATATGATGGAGGAAGACGGCACAGAAACCTGGTATTATGCCGACAACCATGAGCCTGTGGACGCGGAAGTTCTGGCAGGTGGTACTACCACAGCCAGAAAAAAGCAGGTTGTTGCAGGTTTCCAGGGTGAGAACCGTATTTGGGAAGAATGGGAAGACATGCTGGACCGGAAGCTGATCGCAGAAGATAATACGACTCAGGGTGCCGGCAGCTGCTTCATTTTCTATGCAGATCCTTCGGAGCAGCCCAGAATTTTGGATTTGTTAAATTCCTTTACAGTGGCATTTATCGATCAGAACGGCCGATATATAGGTATGGCTATGCTGAATACGGAAAATGCCTATGCCATTAATGGTAAGGTTACAGTACCTCTGGAAGTTGTGGAAGGTACTGCTTATACCAACGACATGTACGAAGAAGTTCTTGGTATCATGCCTCTGGAACAGAACGAGGCAACGATGCTTACTGCAGTCGTGTATCTGAATGGTACAAGATTGGAGAATGAGAACGTTTTGGCGTCCGGAGAGATTCAGGGCAGACTGAATATTCAGTTCGGCAGCAGTGTAAATCTGAATAACCCCGATGATGTACGACTGCAGAAGGAATACCGAACCATCACGGCGGTGGCACAGTCCGGAGATCAGATTTCTACCAGCGATGGAGATCCTCTGGTATTTAACTATACCGGAACGACAAAGGACATTACGGTCACCCTGACGGTGGACGGTGATCAGCCTGAGCGGATTACCGGCTTCTTCCAGCGTATTATCAATGCGACTCAGGGTACAAGAGGCAATGAGGTTTCCTTTAAAAAACAGGACGACGGAACCTGGACGGCTAATACCTTTGGATTGACTGCACCTGGCAAATACGCTCTGCGCAGCCTGATCGTTGACGGCGTGGAATACAATCTTGAGGATTGTCCTTCTGTTAATATTGAAGGCTTGTCTGTGAACAGTGTGGATGTATCTCTGGACAGCGGTATTCATATGACTGCGGAAAGCAGACTTCCTGTTGAGGTGACGGCAAGTATTAATGCAACCCCGGAGCTGATGCCGGCTCAGATTCGTGCTCAGTTCCGTAGCACGGATGGTGAAGAATGCAATGCGCTGATGTCCTATGACTCCAGAGATGGCCTCTGGAAAGGTACCGCGGACATTATTTCCAGCGGTACATATACCCTGCAGTATCTGGTTATGGACGGCAACTATACAGAACTGGAAGCAAAGGACCAGGTAACGCTGATCGTCTATCTGGGTATGAAGGCGGTTATCGAAGGTCGTCTGCCCTCTGATCCCTATACCTTTGAGGGCGAATATGATATTCCCGTGACTGCGGTCATTCAGGATAATACCGGTGCGATTATGAGGGCACTGCCTGAGGTCAAGCTCTACTACCGCCGCGGCAATTCTTCCTTGACGCAAGATGGTATGGACGGTAACCTGACCTGGGATGCAAATGAAGGTGTGTATAAAGGTAAGCTGACTCTGGCTTCTGCCGGTACCTTCCAGTTTGCACAGCTGGTGATCAAGGCCTCCAGTGGCGACACCAGTACCATCACCAAAGCCACAGCACCTGTCTTTACAGCGATCTCTCCCGAGCCGCCTGCCTATGTGGCGAATGTGACGGATTCCGATTACCAGGTGAACCTTGGTGGTAACGGTTCCTTCAAGATCCGGATGAACTACGCCAGCGGTGCCAGCGTCTACGCGGAAGTGGTCAACGTCAATGACCCCAATGATGTCCGCATTATTTCCGGTGCGGCCACCAACCATAAGGAATTTGTGGAGAATGGCGAAAAGGTCATGCAGGATGATATGGTCTTTAACCTGACGGACGGCGAGTGGAAGCTGAATAAGATTTACTGCTGCGGTGTGTATGATGCAGACAGCAACTTCTACCCCGGCCCCGGTGAAGGTGAGGAGTACAGCAGCGAAAATAGCCTGGTCTTTGACGTAAGCGGTGAGAATATTACAGCCTATGTAGTTACCAAGCTGAATATTAGCATCACCCAGAATGGCGCAGCCTGGAAGGATCTGAACTACGGCAACCAGACAGATGCGGCATTTATGACAAACTATGATCTGGAAGGCTTTAAGATCCATGTTTCTGACTGGAACAACCGTGCGGTTGAGGGTGTCAGTGAAGTCATGTGGACCTATAAGCACGATGGCAAAATGCAGGAATTTGGTGGTTATAATGGCGCATCCCCGGGACAGGCGGACTACATGTGGCCTGCGGAAGGAACGGGGTTTGATTTAACTGCCAACACCGAGTTGACCGAGTTTGCAGTGCCTAAACATACACTTGCAGTGGCGGGTGTTTACAGCACAAAGGCAACAGTGACGATTGGTGAAGAAAATGATGCTACAAGCTATTCTGTAAGTGGTCCTACTATTACGGTTAAATCGCTTGCGCCCAGTATTGCGATTACAAATGTAAGCAATAACGGAACGAAGATTAACGTAGACCAAACGGATAATTGTCAACGAGATGATACCGACTGTGGCGGTAATGTGACAAGCAATAAGAACACGCATGTGGATAATGGTGCTACACCGTCCTTTACTGCAACGACGGCCAATGTATATTTTAAGTGTACAAGAGGTAATACGTTGAAGGGCAACCACAATTATTCCAGACCTTCTGTTACGATTACACTATATAATATGGGTAATGCAACCAAAGCTGAATTGGCGTTCGGAACATCTGCACATGTTTATGAAGGAACAACTAAGACAGGAAGCTTTGTTTGGGCTGCCAATGGAGCTATATCTCGTAACATAGGTTATTATGCATCGAGTGGATCTGGAACAGATACGAAAACCTCTGCCGGAACATTGAATTGTAAAGCACTTACGCTGACATATGGGGGCAAAACCTATGAGGTAGCAACGGATATTACAATCAATAATCCGTACTGATTTTATTAATGTAGTCAGCTCTCTTTTAGGGAGCTGACTACAGAGGTGTTGCTTATGTTTTCTTTATCGTTATTGGACTATTTAGAATTAGGAACAGCGGTAATGCTAGTCCCAATTTTAGTTCAGGGTTCGTGGTATCAACTTAAATTATGGAAGAGATTTGTTTTGGCTGTATTATTAACAGCAGCGGGAACAATTGGTACCTATCTCCTCTTCTTTGTTGAAAATGGGAAAATTGGTGGAATCTCGTTTTATGGCGCAGTGTTTTTTGTTCCAATAATTTTCCTTTTGATTGCAAAAATCCTTCGCGAACCATATAAATGTTTGATGGATATTTGTGCGGTTGCAGAATGTGCAATGTTGGCAATTATGAAGGTACAATGTGTACAAAATGGATGTTGCTCGGGGAAAATATTTACTATCTCTGATAGGGTGTCTATATTATTTCCAAGTCAAATTGCAGAAATGATAAACGGTACTATTTTGCTGGTTATATTGCTGATTTTATCCAGAAATAAAAAATATCAGGGAAGTATATACCCTCTGTATATGTTGCTTTATGGAACCACGCGATTTATTCTGAATTTGTTCCGCGCAGATCAAAGCGTTTTTTTAATAGGGCTAACTGCCGGATCTCTTTGGTCACTGATTTCGGTAGGAATTGGATTTATATGGATGCTGTTAATAAAAAAGGAATAACTTTATGCGGTGCGGAGGTGCACTATGAGCCGAAATAATATCAAACTAAATATCTCCCGGCTTCTGGCGCTGCTTCTGGCCATGACCTTGCTTTTTGCGGCAGCACCGGTGGCGTTTGCTGCCGAAAGCGGCACCTGCGGCGAAAATCTTTCCTGGACATTCTCCGATGGTACCCTGACCATTACCGGCAGCGGTGCCATGAAGGATTATTCCGAACACAGTATGCCTCCCTGGTACTCCTTCCGGAATCAGATCCTGTATCTGTCTCTGCCGGCAGGACTGACCCGGGTGGGTGATCTTGCGTTTTATGATTGTGTCAATCTGACGGCGGTTTCTCTGCCTGCATCGGTGACGGCTGTGGGTAAGATGGCTTTTTGCCAGAACAGCAGTGTAACCATGTTGTCGCTGAACCATGGCCTGAAGCATATTGGCAGAAGTGCCTTTGAATTGTGCGAAAGCCTAGTAGACCTCCGAATCCCCGGAACTGTGGAGACGATTGAACGGCGTGCGTTCTACCGCTGCACTGCACTGAAGTATGTCACAGTTCCCTCTTCCGTTACGACCATGGGAACCAGTGTATTCTCCTATTGCGATAACCTGCTGAAGGTGGAAGTGGACGCATCTATTGACGGGATTCCTGCCAATACCTTCTATGGCTGCGACAATCTGAATTCCGTCAAGGTCGCCGGCATACCGGTGGATGTGGAGGAAGCGAAGAATACCACAGAAAGCAGCAGGCCGACGCAGCTGCCCAATACACCGGAAAATGCCGCTGTACCAAGTGGCGGGAATGCTGCACCGGGCAGCAGCAATACTGCGGTCAACGTGGAAGTTACGCAGGATGAAAGTGGAAACAGCAGTTTAGGAACAACATCAACTACCAAGACAGACAATGCTACGGTCACACAAAATGTTACGACCGAAAATATCGACGGAGAGGCATCAACACAAACAGAAGTTGTTGCTACGGTTGTAACGCCGGAAGGTTGGGATGAGGTAGCACAGCAGGTAGAACAGGCGCAGAATCGACAGGATGCGGATTCTGGGGAAACGATTGATGTGACGGTATATGTACCAATTGATCCTGCTATTCCGGAAAATGTTTTGTCAGGCTTGGCAGGAGACAATGTAGTTTTAAATGTGCAGACACAAGCTGGCTCGAAGTATACGATTGACTGTTCTGAATTGACTCAGGATGATATTAAAGGTGATTTTGTACTGACCTATACTATTGTTACAGCACAGACAATTCCGGAAGAACTGGAAGGCTTGGTAGTATACAGTCTGCATTTTGAGAACAGTATTGGCATCAATGCAGAGGTAATGGTGCGGATTCCCGGTGACAATGCCCGACACAAAGCAAGTCTCTATCAATTTGCCTCCGATGGGATGCTGATGCATTTGCAGTCTGTGGTTGTGGATGATGGTAATATGGCTCATTTTTACCTGAGTGCTGCGGATGAAGAAACAGCATATCTGATTGCGATGGATGTTCCCGGAAAAGAAGCGGAACAGGCGATTGTCCCGGTGAGTCTGTATGATGATTACAAATTGATTGACCAGGCAACCGGTAAACAATATGTCATCACCGGCCGTACCTCCTCCTGGGGCATGGGCCTGGGAACGGTCATGACAATCCTGGCGGTGGTCATGGTCAGCATGATCGTCATTGTCGGCTTTGTCATGTACGCATGGAACAAGCGCAGACTGAAAATGGGCTATGTGCCTGACCTCAGTGAAGAGGATTATGAGTGATAACAAAAACCAACCACAACATATTGTGGTTGGTTTTTTGCTGTCTTCGATATATCAGGTATACCTGGAAAACATTGTATAAAGGAAACGTTTAAGCAGAAATCTGTCGAAAAGGAACAGAAATTTAAAGTGAAAATTGTACCATTTCAGGAAGAAAAGTAGTTGCATTACCGAAATAAATATGTTAGACTAATCATGAATCGCTATGGCCGAAGTGTAACTATTCCGGCAACGGGCAGTTCTGTAATCTGCAGCACCGGGTTCATGCCCGGGAGCCGGGGTACGTTCTGCGGAGGCGAAGAAATTTAGTGTGATTTTATCACACGGAACACGGGAGGACAAATGATGAAACCGAGAACCTCATTTCTGAAGCGCGGTCTGTCTCTGGTTCTGGCATTGCTGATGGTTCTGTCCAATGCTAACCTGGGCATCGTTCTTCAGGCCAATGCGGCTGAGAGCTCCGTTAAGGCCGGCGAGCTGATGGCTAACACCTACGCTCTGACCGATGCCGAAAAGGCAATTCTCAAGTCCGGTTATCTGGCAGGCGATACCGCCTACACCTATGACCCTGCTGTCGTAGAAGGTAAGGTGACTGTCGATGCCGATGCAAAGACCATTACCGCTGCAAGCGTTGACGGCTGGAAGGCTGTTTCCGCCAAGCTGGTCAATGGCGAGACCGAAATCGAAACCGTCGCTCTGACCGACGGCGTGGGCACCTACACCCACGATGGCAATGCTTTCTCCGTCAAGGTCACCTACGCTCTGTACCTGGACGTGAACACCGATGCCCAGAACGCTATGCTGTCTGCAATCAGCGCTCTGAAGCAGGGTGTTGCCTATGTGGACGCTGTTGCTGCTGAATCCGGCGCTCTGTCCACCATGGAGCTGGCTATGCCCGAGCTGGTTGAGATTGCTACCAACGGCTACAAGCTGTTCGGTACCACTGTCAACTTTGCACCCGAGGTCGTTACCGCTGTCAATGCTCTGAATGCTCAGATGTCCAGCGGTCACCTGACTCTGGTCAACATGCTGGATGCTTACGCTGCCGGCAAGACCAACTACCTGCTGAACAACGGCACTGCCCTGAAGGCAGAGCTGGAATCCACCACCGCCAACATCAAGACTATCAATGGCGCCCTGACCACCATCAAGGGCTTTGTTGACAGCCTGGGCGAAGGCTCTGTGGACGGCACTTCCCTGAACCTGGTCAAGATGCTGAACAACATCCTGAACAACTGGGATGCTGCAGTTGCTCCCATCATTGCTGCTGAGTGGACTGCTGCCAACAGAGGTACTGCTCTGGTCAGCGAGACTGTTGACTACGCAGCTCTGGATACCATGGTCGCTGCACTGACCACCATTTCCCCTGTCACCACCACCAGCCCCCTGAAGGCTGCTGAGACTGTTGTTCAGGTCAACATGGACATGATCAATGTCGATGTCACCGTGAAGCTGAACATGGTCGAGAACGTGGTTGACTCCATGAACCTGGTTGAGCATGACGCTGTCATCAGCAAGGCCATGACCCTGAACAAGGGCCTGACTCCTGCTGAGGTTCGCGCCGCTGCACAGGCTATCGTTGACGAGGCCATCGCAGCCTGGGGTGCCGCCTACGCTGACGGCCACTTCAATGTGGAATACAGCGAGCTGCCCGAGTCTCTGACTGAGGACGCTGTTCTGGTCATTACTTACAGCCCCAAGACCTACACAGTTTCCACCAACTGGTCTGAGGCTATGACTGTTCCCTACGGCTATCAGATGACTCTGCCCAACCATGCCACCGAAGGCCTGTCCTATGACTACACCGTCAACGGTGCGGCCTACACTCAGGGCTCTGTTTACAAGGTCGTTGGCAACACCACTGTCTCCCGTGAGGAAGGCAAGGCCTACACCAACACCACCCTGTACACCATCGTTGCTGACAACTTCGGCGGCAACGACCTGGCAAAGTCCATCCTGAAGTCCGGCGCTCTGAAGAACGATGTGAATGTCAGCGTTCGTAAGCCCGACCCCGAGGATGCAGACGCTCTGCTGACCCTGAAGGATGGCACCCTGACTGCTGCCGCAACCTATCCCTCTGACTACCAGGGCCTGATGTGGGTTCCCTACACCTACGGTGCTAACGGCGATGAGAACAAGTTCTCCGGCAACACCGCTTCCTGGTCTGAGGACGAAGTCAATGCAATGTACGTCCTGAATCTGACCAACTTCACTGTCGAGAGAGTTGACGAGATCCTGGATACTGTCGTTGCACTGAAGACCGAGGCTGAGAACCAGAAGTCTGTTCTGGATGCCTTTGCCAGTTACTACGACACCATGGGCCAGCTGGACAAGACCAAGCTGGGCGCTCTGAATGGTGTTATCGATGTCACCGATTTCACTCCTGGCGACAACAACGAGAACGACGAGAAGAACCTGGAACTGCGTGCTTACTTCAAGTCCCAGGTCGGCGGCATCATTGCCAACAACCTGGACTCCAACAACAAGCTGAAGATTTATAACATTCTGGGTCAGTACAACGCTGGCGGCCTGAGATATTACTATATCAACAGCGCAGCTGTCCTGAATGAGATCAACTCTCTGGCTGACCGGCTGGCTGCAATGCTGGCTGACGAGGAGAAGGTTGCAGCACTGGAGATCATGGTCGGCGCTGCCGGTTACCCCGAGTACGCTGACAAGATCGCAGATCTGAACGGTGCTATGGCTACTGTACAGTCCGGTCTGACCGCTCCCAACGCTGCTATCAACCTGAACAGCGACAAGCTGACCGCTCTGGTCAACCTGCTGTCCTCCGAGGGCACTGTTGAGGTTAAGGCGGCCGATACTCCCTACCTGGTTTCCGAGCCTCTGACCCAGTGGGATTCCTCCGATGTTCCCACTCCCCCCACTACTCCCTCTGAGCCCGTCGATCCCGATGAGCCCTCTGCTCCCACTGAGCCTCCTGTAGTTCCCGTTACCTTCCGTCTGGTTACCAACGTGGAGGCTAAGGGTTCTACCAAGAGCAAGACCTGGCCTGTTCAGGGCACCAACGGTGTCGCTCCTCTGACTCAGGAACGGATCGATGAGATCGCAGCTTGGCGCAGCGAAATGGCTGCAGAGCTCCTGGGCGAGAATGTTGCATACTACACTTATTCTGTCGTTGACGGTGATAACAATGCTGTCGGTGAACTGACTGTCGGTAATATCACCAGCAACATGACCCGCAAGTATATCTACACCGCAAAGACCTTTGCTGTCAGTGTTGCCGGCGAAAACCAGACCGTCAGCATTGAGAATCCCACCATCACCCTGCCTGCACATGAAACTCAGGGCATGGCTTA
The DNA here is from genome assembly GCA_017398105.1 of Oscillospiraceae bacterium. The sequence goes on from JAFQHF010000013.1 coordinate 33,055, forward strand.
CATCTATATTGTGGATGGCGAGACCATCGAGGTTCGCGGCATTGACGGTGTGTATGAACTGTCCCCTGCACAGCTGGCCCGTCTGAACGGCGGTGAATCCTTCGTGGTTTCCCGTACCGAGGTCAACGAGGCTGACGAAATGCTGGCTGACATGCTGGAGGTTTTCGTACAGAGCGCACCTGCCGGTGACTCCTACATTGTTACCAACGGCGCAGGCGACCCCGTGATCTACATGGAGAACGGTGCCCTGGTCAACAACAGCGTTCAGGGCGACCTGGGTCAGCTGATTGTTAATGTTTCCGCTTCCAAGAACGGCCTGATGAGCTTTGCTATGGGCATGTTCAATTCCGGCTATTCCAACATCGAGCTGAATGGTGAGCCTCTGCTGTACACCAACAGCGAGAACACCCTGGAAGTTTCCCTGCAGGCTCTGATCAACGCCATCCTGGCTGACAAAGGCTTCAACAGAGACCGTGTCATCGCCCTGGGCGAGACCGGTAAGGGCTCTCTGCTGACTGCCGACATGACCTTCGGCGACGGCTCTGCTTCCCGCACTCTGGATCTGATCATGAACCTGAACAGCGTTCCTTCCCAGATGGCTACCGTTGCCAAGGGCCTGAAGGCTGTTAAGAGCTATGTGGACTTCTGCTCCACCGGCGACAGCATGCTATTCACCCTGAACCTGCCCGAGAAGGTTTACGAGGCTTATCTGACTGCCCTGCTGGGTACCGGCATGGCTGACAAGAATGACATCACCGCCATCAACAACGAGATCGCCTACATGTTCCTGTGGGACTACATCGACGAGATCGTCAAGTCTGATGCTGATGCCGATTCCTTCGAGAACACCATTAACAAGGCTCTGGGCATTGTCGGTTCCGACAAAACCGTTGATCTGACCGACTACAATGAGTATTACATGATGGTCAAGAAGGTTCTGACCAACGAAGGCTTCTCTGCCTCCGCTCAGAACGGCAACTTCCGCGTTGATCTGCGTGCCAAGGGCAAGTCCGCTATCGACGCTGTCCTGAATGTGGCTGGCTTCGATGCTTCCTCCCTGATGGTTGGCGAGGTTGAGGCTGTGTCCATGATCAAGGAGTACAAGGACGGCGGCGAGCTGTACGGCGCTGTCGAGGCTACTCTGGGCAACACCGGTATCCCCTTCGAGGCACTGGTTCTGGAGCCCAACAACATTAAGGAAAGCAAGGGCAGCACCAAGGCTACCCTGATGCACAAGGCTAACGCCTTCGACTACACCACCGACCTGCCCGCCCGTGTTGCTCAGATGAACGGCGCTGCTGCTGTTGTCCTGCTGGGCAATGTTGACGGCGACCTGAACTTCCCCGGCACCACTGTTCTGGATCTGAACGGCTATCGCGTTAACGGCTCCGTCTCCGCAGGCGGCAAGCTGATGATCCTGGATTCCCGTCTGGAGACTGCTACCGACGGCACTGTCACCGGCAGTGTTTCCGGTAACGGCGTCATCGTCATCGGCGGTAACTTCCCCGGCTGCGATGTGACCTCCTACCTGAAGCCCGGCTACATCGTTGAGAACGGCTATGTCCGCAACGCTCTGTACACCATCAAGTCCAACGATGGTAAGAATGTGAACGTTGTCCTGGATTCCAACGTCATCGACGCTGATATCTCCGGCTACACTCCCTTCGTCCAGACCATGGCTGTTGACCTGGCCTTCGATCTGGCTATGAACTACTACACTGCTGCCGCTCTGAACTACAACGGCCAGGCAATGTACGCTGTCAACTTCACCGAGATCCTGGCTCTGCTGGATGGCTCCGACAGAATCGACCACGTGATCGAGAAGATCGTCGGCTTCGTCGGTGAGCCCGGCATCACCAGCTTCGCAAACGCTGTTCTGGCTGACCTGCTGAACTTCGAGGAGCTGAATGCTGAGCTGAACACCGCCGAGAAGACCATCGGCACCTACGCAATGTCCACCTACCCCTGGACTATTGATGTGGAATACATCGCAGATGAGGACTACATCGACTTCGGCATCGTTCCCAATGCAAACCTGCCCAAGAACTTCAACGTCAGCGTTTCCGTCGGCGGCGACCGCCTGGATCTGCTGAAGCTGATCATCGCAGAGATGGCTGAGACCACCACTGCTACCGCAACCGTTACCCTGAACGAATCCACCTACGACGGCAGCTCCAACACCGTCAGCATCTCCGGCAACGGCCAGTTCGAGTCCTTCTCCGACCTGACCATGAAGCCCTACGACACCGTCATCGGCGTCATCCTGGCTTACGGCGGCTGCGCTGAAAAGGACAATATCGTTGCTGCTCTGGAAGCACGCGATGATGTGGCCCTGAAGGCTGCTGTTGACAACACCACCGTTAAGGAAGTCTTCGATGCTCTGAAGAAGCTGAGCAGAAATGTCTCCTTCGCAGAGATGGTCGCTTCCCTGGGTATGGAAGAGCGCACCCAGGCTGCTGAGCTGGAAGAGATCTTCCACCTGGTTCTGTGCGCATCCGGCAAGGCTCTGGAGGTTCTGGAGATTACCGGCATGAACGCTAAGCTGGGCGCTCTGGATGAGGACGGCGACCGGATCTATGTCCTGGAGCGCGAAGTCAAGCGTTCCGGCGATGTGGGCGCACGCGGCTACTTCGTTGACTACGACGTTGAGTTCGTCAAGGTCAAGATCTCTGTCAAGCTGTTTGACAACTCTCAGGGTTGGGATTTGCCCGAATATCTGGAAATCGAAGGTGTTCCCGTTGTAAATGCCGATATGGGTACCGAGATTCTGGATACTCTCCATGATACTACAGACCCCGTAACTGGCTACCGTTACGGCGACTACATCCTGGCTACCAGCTATGAGATCGCTGAGAGTGCAAGCGAGAAGATCGATGATGAGAACATCCACGATTCCTTCTACCTGTATCCCAACACCATGAGCGTTTGGGAACTGATCTGGGACGAGGAAGCCGGCGAGTATCAGCCCGTTGAAGTCACCGAACTGCATGATATCATGAAGTACATGGGTACCTCCATCCGTCTGAACCATAAGGACGGCAACGCTATCCGCTTCATCACCGAGCTGACCGAGGATGACCGCGATGCACTGATCGCAGGCGACACCCTGGCACAGCACGAGAGACTGGCCGGCTACAAGCTGATCGAGGTCGGTACTCTGTTCCGTAATGCCACCGAGGCTGAATTCCTGAGCCTGGCTACCCAGGGCGTTCAGAAGTCCCTGGTCTACAACGGCAAGGACACTGCTACCGGTGCCGATTCCCTGACCAACTTCCGCTGGCTGCACGACGACAAGACCTACAACGATCCCAACCAGGTCAGCCCCACCAACAATGTCAATTGGTTCACCGGCCTGATCGATGGCGGTCTGGAAGACAGAGACAACCTGATCAAGCAGATCTGGACCCGTCCCTACATGGTTCTGGAGCGTGCTGATGATGCAGGCAATGTGGAGACCATCACCATCTACGGCGGCTCCTACATCCGTTCCGTCTTCTACGTCGGCGTCCAGAACGTTCCCGCCTACGAGAAGGGCACCGACTTCGGCGACTACATCTGGAACAAGATCATCTACGTTGTCGATCCTGACTGGGAATACCCCGCAACCAACCCCTAATACCGCAGTAAAGGAGAAGCATTATGAAAAGAGTAATTACTTTGGCACTGGCTGTTGTGCTCCTGCTGACCCTGGCATCCTGCGGTAAGAAGGAAGCAGAACCCACTGTTGCACCTACTGAAGCACCCGTTATTGAAGCTACTGAAGCCGCTCCTGAAACTCAGGCTCCCTCCGGGGAACCTGAGTGGGAGCCCGGCGTTTCCCGTGCAAACTATGGTGAAGCTGTCTATGCTTACCTGGATGCCGGTACCGAAGTCAATGTCATCGGCCAGTATGGTGACTACTATGTCATCGAGGGCGAAGAGATTGACCTGCTGGTTTACAATGAGTATGTCCGTCTGGACAGCGATGAGGATTTCGAAGGCTGGAATGGCTATGCCAAGTCCAACACTGAAGTCTTCGACAATGTGAAGCTGGAAGGCGAAGCAATCGCTACCCTGAAGAGAAACACCAAGCTGACCGTGCTGGAAGGCAAGGGCAACTGGCTGCTGATCGAATGGGATGAAGGCAAGGGCTATGTTGCTGCCAACATGGTCAGCAAGTGGTTCATCCAGAACAAGTCCAGCTCCGGCGGCGCCTATTATGGCAATGCTGTGGGCGGCGCAGGCACCCCCGGCGACGGCACCGGTGTCAACCTGGGCGATGTTGCTGCTGCTGATGTTGATGTCAAGCTGCAGCTGCTGGGTGCTTACTACGGCCCCGAGCAGGAAGCGGACTTCGAAGCTGACGAAGGCACCATCCTGGCCGACAGCACCGAAGCTTACATCACCCTGCTGTTCCGTGATGACGAAGTCAAGGTCACTGAGTATGATGATGAGTTTGCTGTCATCTGGCTGGAAGGCGAGCTGACCGCAAAGCTGCCCCGCTTCCTGCTGCACCTGGAGGGCGACGAGGAATACGAGCCCTGGACCGCTTATTCCAGATGGAACGGCATCATCTACGAAGAGTACCAGCTGCGCAACGAGCACAAGAAGCTGTACACCAACAAGGAGATGACCGTCATCGACGAGCTGCCCAACTGCTATGTTGTGGAGTTCGAGGGTGAAATCGGCTACATCGAGAAGGATAAGGTCTCCGAGACCAAGATCCGCACCTCCTCCGGCAGCGGCGACGGCTACTACGCTCCCGGCGGCGGCGCTGCTGGCGGCGGCAACTGGGGCTACTCCAACCCCATCCTGTAATGGGTAAGTGAGCTTCAAAAGAAACATTCCCCCTGTGCAGCAATGCACAGGGGGTTTTTCCGTCAAAAAACTGCCTCCTGAACGGTATCAGGAGGCAGTTTCTGTTATCCGTCTTTCTTTTCTGCGTTCAGTGCATCCACAACGATGTCCGCATAGGGATTGGCGATGACGGTCTTATAGCTGTGATAGATCACCATGCCGGGCTTTCCGTTGGGGATTTTCTTTACCTGCTTCACAGGCGTAACGTCCACGGGAATATTCTGTCCGCCGCTGGTTTCTGAGTAGTAGGCAGCCAGCTGGGCAGCCTGGGTGATGGTGTCATCCGGCGGGGTGGTGCCGCCGCAGGAGATGATCACGTGGGAACCGTGAACCTTGGAGGCGTGGCACCAGATGTCGTCCTTCCGGGCAAGCTTGAAGGTCAGCTCTTCATTCTGGCGGTTATTACGGCCAACGTAAATGGGGTAGCCGTCGGTGGATTCGAACCGCATGGGCGGAACCTTGCTCTGCTTCATTTTGCGTCTGCCGGATTCCACCCGGAGATAGCCCACCTCCTGCAGCTCCCGTTTGATCTCGTCCAATTCCGCATCGGTCTGAGCCCGGGACAGCTCTTCCAGAACGCTTTTCAGGTAGTTCAGCTCCTGTTCGCCAAGTTCGATCTGCCTGGTCAGTTCCCGCTCTGCGTTTTTCATGCGGGTATAATCCTTGTAGAATTTCGCCGCATTCTGCTGGGGAGAGAGAATTGGGGAAATGGGAATGTCGATGACTTTCATTTCCTCGTCATAAAAGTCTTCGCAGGAAACAACGGTCTGTCCCTTTACGATCTTGTGGATATTGGCAGTCACAATATCACCAAGCTGACGCAGACGTTCCCGGTCGTAGGTAGCCTCCAGTTCCTTCTCCTGGATGGCCAGTTTCCGGGTCAGACGGGTACACAGGTTCTGCACCATTTTGCGGACAGCCTGGCTTTTTTGCCGCATGGCATCCTTCCGGTCACGAACCGTGTAGTACATATCCAGCAGGGCTGCAAAGGATTCTGCCTCCTGATACCCGCCATATTGACGGATGGGGCAGAAGGCAAACTGCTTCGGCGTGCCGTCAGCCAGGGCGTAGCAGCAGGGTTTGGGGTGGTTCAAATGCTCCCGGAAGAAGATCCCCAGCTTTTGGGCAGTCTGTTCTGCATCCCGGGGATCGATTCTGGCATCGGTACTTCCTGCTGCGAACAGCGCGGCTTCCCGGCAGACAAGGGGGGACAGACCGCCGAAGGTATCCATCAGTCGGTCAGAAATCACATCCGCACCGGGGCCGTCAAAAAATCCGGCAAAGGCATCCTCGGACATGGGACTGCGCTTGGTGATGGGCTCCGGCTCCTGGTACATAAGTCCGGGCAGAGCCGCGCGCTTTGCACTTTCATCCAGCCCGATACGCCGCAGGCAATCGATGATCCGACCCTCCGGGCTCAGCAGGTACAGGTTGCAGGTTCTGCCCATCAGCTCAGCCACCAGCCGTTTCTGAACGGGGAAGCCCATTTCATCGGTGCAGTCGAAGGTAAACGTGGCTGCACGCTCCATGGGCGGCTGGGTGATCTGGGACAGCTTGGCGCCCATCAGATGCTTGCGCAGCAGCATACAGAACATGGGCGGCTCCGCCGGGTTTTCCGGTGATGCGGTGGTCAGATGCAGCCGGGGGGCCGTGGGATTGGCGGCGAACAGCAGCTTCGTCCGGTGCTCCCGGCTGTGCATGTGTATAATCAGGGTATCCCGGCTGGGCTGATGGATCTTGTCGATCCGGGCACCGATACATTTCTCCCGAACCTCATCCAGCACAGCGGATAAGAAAAAGGCATCAAAGGCCATACATAACCTCCAAAAATCATGAAAAGGCAACATGTAGGGGCGGATTTTCAATCCGCCCGCGGTCTTTTCGGTACGCAGTCAATCTCGCGCAGGAAGGGAGGATTGAAAATCCTCCCCAGCAGATATCTCATATTTCCATAACCGCCTTGAACAGCGCATTCAGCCGGTCGGTTTTGCCAGACAGATACAGGGCGCCGAACAGGGCTTCCAGGCCGGTGGCCTTGGCATACTCGGCAGGGGTGGAAGATTTGGGCACCGCGTGGACATGGGCATTTTTGCCCCGGCGGTAATAGGCCAGCTCTTCCTCTGTCAGCAGCGGCAGCAGCTTATCCACAAACTTGGCCTGAGAGGTGGCCTTGACCATGTGGATGGTATCCCGGTGGAGCCGGTCAACCGTCTTTTCTCCTTTGGCACAGAGATAGCCCCGGCAGAGAATTTCAAACACGCAGTCTCCCATATGGGCCAGACCCAGATTGGAGATGGCATCAATTTCCTGTTTGGACAGGTTCATTTTGAAATAGTTTTCCATATGTCTCCTCGATTCACCAAAAACTGGGCGCACAGGCCGGTGAAGGTTCCGGTGATAATGCTGACCCCGATCATCACCGGCAGATAGGCCGCAAGACCGGGGGTTCCGGTCAGGGTAATGGCCATGGCCATCTGTCCGATGGAATGGGCAATGGCGCCCAGGGCACCGGCGACCCACAGCTGCTTCGGTGTCAGGATCTTCTTCAAGAAAATGGTCACGGCAATGGCGCAGGCGCCGCCGGCGGCAGAGTAAAAGATGGTGCTGAAATTTCCGGCGAACACGGCACCGAGAAAAATGCGGACGAACAAAACCGCCGCACCCTCCCTGGGGCCGATGGCAAACACAGCGAAAACGGTGACGATATTGGCAAGGCCCATTTTGATGCCCGGAATGGGTACCAGGGACGGAATCTGGGCTTCCACCATGAAAATGGTCAGGGCAATGGCGGACAGCAGTCCAAGCAGTGTAATTTTTCGGATATTCACGGAATTCACCGCCTTTCCAGTGTATACAATAGCAGATTTATTGTCAAAAGTAAAGCAGAATAGAAAAATGCAGGGCGGAGGTGAATCCTCCGCCCTGCAAATGATGCAACAGGGAAGAAATCATTCCGGCTTCGCAGCCTGCATCTGCGCATCCCGCTCCAGCTTCTGTTTCCACAGGAAACTGATGCCCACAGGAAGACCGAACAATCCCCAGAAGCCGAACAGCCGCAGACCGATGAACATGGAAACCAGGGTGATGATAGGATGCAGGCCCAGCTGGACACCCACGATCCGGGGCTCCACATAATTGCGGATCACCGTAACGATCACATAGATCAACAGCAGCTGGATGCCAAGCTTGGTGTAGCCCAGGGCCAGGGAAATGATGCCCCAGGGGATCATGATGCCGCCGGTACCCAGGATGGGCATGATGTCCAGCAGGGCGATGACGGAGGCCTTCAGAACAGCGCTTTCAATGCCGAAGAGCTTAAAGAGAATTGCCAGCTCCGCGAAGGTCAGCAGCATGATCAGCACGTAGGAGCGGATCACCACGAACAGGGTTTCCGTCAGGTAAATACGCACATTGCCCAGAACGGTTTTTACGCTCCGGGGCAGATGCTCTGCAGCAAAGGCGGAAATGCCTTCATAGTCAATGGCGGTGAAAACCGTGGAGAAGATCATGGCCAGCAGGCTCAGGATCATGTCAGGGATACCCACGGCAATGCCAGAAACAATGGAGACGGCAGAGCCGGACAGAACGGAGATCAGATCCTTCAGCGCTGCCAGCAGACCGTCCACCAGGCTATCCAGCAGCATTTCCAGGGTTTCCAGCAGCTCCGGATCAAGCCGGTGCAGGGTGTCCATGAACCAGTTATAGCACAATGTGATAAAGGGAAGCAGCTTCATTTCGTACACTTCCGGCAGCCATTTGATGATGGCAGTAACGGTGGTCACGCCACGGGCGGCCAGCAGTGTGATCAGCAGGGCAATCAGACCGTAGATCAGGATGGTCAGACCGATACGAAACAGCTTGTGGGTGCAGTGCAGCTTCCGGGAGAGCCATACCACCAGCCAGGCAACAGGAATACCCAGCAGGAAGGGCACAGAAATGGGCATCAGATATTCAAAACCCAGATACACCAGTCCGATGACCACAGCCCAATAGGCGGCATTGGTCAGAAAATCACGTTTTCCTTGCATATTCATAAGGGATAAGCCCTCCAATCTGACAGCTTTCGACCCTATTCTAACAGAACTCAGCCGTTCTGTCTACTTTGGATTCCGAAAAAATCGGATTCAGGGGGTGTCTGCGTTTATTTTGCCATAGCGGCTTCGATTTCGGCAATGGTTCTGGGAATGGCAGCGGTAAGATTTTCGCAGCCGGATTCCGTTACCAGACAGTTGTCCTCCAGCCGGAAGCCGATGCCCCATTCTTCATGGTAAATGCCCACATCCACGCAGAAAACCATGCCCGGGGCCAGGATTTCCGGGGCCTCGATGGCATCGTGGACATCGTAGCCGATATGGTGGGCACCGCCGTGCCACATGTAGGTTCCTACCGCATCGGTGGTTTCCATAACACCAGCATCCACCAGAAGCTGCGCGTTGCACCGGCGGATAGTGCCGTCCACATCCGCCATTTTCATGCCGGGGCGGATGATGGAAAACAGATAGTCGGAGGTCTTTAAGGCGCATTCGTACAGCAGCCGCTGCTTTTCGGTGAATCTGCCGCTGCAGGGCCAGCCCCGGGATACGTCCACCGTCAGGTCATCCCATCGGGCGCCCACATCGTTGAGGATCATGTCACCGTCCCGGGCCTGTCCGGTGTAGGCATCGTAATGGATGCAGAAATTGTTCTGTCCAGCACAGATGATGGACTGAAAGCCCGGCTCGGCAGGGCCGTACTGCCCCAGCACATAGTCGAACTCTGCCTTATACTGATATTCATACATGCCGGGCCGGGAGGCACGCATCATGGCAAGAATGCCCTCCCGGGTGATCTGCGCCGCTTTGCGCAGTGCGCGGATCTCACAGGGCTGCTTGATGGTTCGAAGCCTGCGCACAAAGGGATTTACATCAGAAATGGTCAGTCCCGGGTACAGCTGCTGAACCCTGCGGGCGAAGACATGGGCGCATTTGTCAATGTCCTCCGGAGCCTGCCGGTGCAGATCCAGCCAGACCCGGCTGCATTTTGCGCTGAGGGCATGGAACTGGGATTGGAACTGCTCCGGGGAACGTACGTCGGAAATACCGGAAAGGGCCTCTGCATCCTCTGTGCCAAGCCGTGTCCCGGTCCAGCGTTCCGCCATCAGATCCTTGGGCAGCAGGTACAGCCATTCCGATACGGTACCATCTGCCCTCTTGTGGGCCATGAGAATGGAATTTTTCTGCCGGATTCCCGTCAGGTACAGAAAATTCCGGTCGGCATAGAAGGGATAGAAGGCATCCGCAGACTTGCGCAGTTCATTGCCTGCAAAAAGCACCAGAAGAGAGTTGTTTTCCAGCATGGTGTACAGGTTTTTGCGGTTTCCGATGTGAAATGCTTTTTCCATAGATAAGCTTCCTTACTATTAGATTTATGTAGGGCGGGGGCTTGCCCCCGCCGGGCAGTATCGAAACCTGAGCGGTAGGTACAAACGCTCTGTAGCTGTCATTGCCCGGCGGAGGCATGCCTCCGCCCTACATATGCTCTTTGCGGAATGATCAGAATTATTTTGTGGCTACGATCATCCGGTATTCGATGCTGGCCACCCGGTCGCCCTGGAAGATCAGGATCAAAAGCTCGGCATCGCCGGAGTAGATCCGCTGGGTGCCTTCCTCGGTGAAGTTCTCGCCGTACAGGGCGGTGACCTCCTCCTTCTTGTCGCCCAGCTTCAGGCCTTCCGTGGTGGGGGTGCTGGGGTCGGTGATGAGGATGGAGTAGATCACCTCGCCGGTGCCGTCATCGAAGGCGGTCAGCTCGAAGGTGCCGTAGTTATACAGGTTGTCCGTGCCCACGATGGCGCAGCTGGGCACTTCGTAAACGGACTGGGCCTCCGGCAGCACAGAGGGGTCAAAGGCCGCGCCGGGCACCAGTTCCACACCGCCGGTGAAGAAGGTGTAATTGCCCTGGGCCGCAATGACGATGGGCTCCGGAGCTTCTTCAGGGGCTGCAGGCATCTGCTGGGGCGTGGCATCACCGGACAGGGCAATGCTCTCCTCCGGAGGCCGGGTGATCATCCGCTCGTCCGCCAGCTGCCCCTTGCTGCAGCCGGTCAGAAGCAGGGCTGCCAGGCACAGGGAAAGGAAAATTGTCTTTTTCATGGTTATAACCTCATTCCATAGCCGCCGCGTTGTATAGGGTCAGCAGGTCGTTGTATGCTTTTGCAACAGCCGGGTCGCCTCTGTGGTCTTCCATGCCGTGCGCCTCTGCCAGAATGCCGGCAAAATAGCGGCTGAGCTTCTGGGCACCGGCCAGATTCATGTGCAGGCCGCCGTCATAGGTATCCGTCTGATAGTCGATGCCGATCTCCTCTGCAGAATCCAGGAAGTTGTAGAAGGCCAGGTCATACTTGTCGGCATATTCCTGAATCTGGGCATCATACTCGTCATACCAGAAGGGGTATACGCTGGGGGCCTTGATGAGGATGAACTGGGTTTCGTGCTCCTGGCAGAGCAGGCGCATCTTGTCCAGATACTCCCAGCAGATGTCGCCGAAGCGGTAGTCTGCCAGCAGCCGCTGGGTGGGAAGGGTGCCCAGAGGGTTGACCTCTTTGTTCATCAGATGGCCCAGCCAGGTGGTGTTCTGCCGCTGGAACAGGAAATCCACATCCTCCTGGGTCAGCTCGTCGAACCGGGAATGATAGCGCAGGATGGGGAACACGTAGGAAGCGAAGGTCTCCTCCTCCATCATGGAGGCACGGATGATGCCCACCTTTTCCTCCGACCATTTCATCTTATCGATGGTAAGGCGGTTGTATGCCTCGCTGACGGGCTCGGAGTATCGCATGGAATTGACGTTGAAGACCACAGCTTTTGGAGTTTCGTAGTTGAAAGTCTCTTTCAAAACATAATAGGACTGCCAGATCAGCTGCTGGGAGGAACCCCGGACGTAAGCTGTGATGCCCTCCTCCCGCCAAAGCTCCAGGGGGGAGAAATTGGCGTAAACCTCGCAGTCGCCGATGAAGATCACGTCATGGCCGCCGGCTTCCTCATAATACTGGCTGAGCATACTGCCCTCCACCAGATCGGTCATATACTTGGGCTGCAGCAGCATGGTGACAAAGTTCAGCACCAGCACGAACACCAGCAGAACTGCCAGCACCGACAGGATGGTTTCAAATTTTTTAGCCATGTCTGCCTCCTTAGAATCTGCTGTAGATGAATTCCTCGGCGTTGAAGCCGATACCGTACATGCCGAAGACCAGCACCGCCAGCGCCAGGCAGCACATCACAGCCACCCGGGCCCAGGGGGCCATCTTCCGGAATGCCCTGCGCAGGTTCTTCTGCTTCCAGTCATAGAGCCACAGAAGCAAAACAGACACCAGGAACACGATCCATTCTCCGCCGTTCAGTCCCAGGCTGAGCATGGAGGAGAAGACTTCCTCATAGTTAAAGGTGGTGAAGATGGAGCCGATCATGGAAAGGGCGGTCAGGGTTTCCGGCCAGACGAAGAAGGCCCACAGCAGGCTGATGACCAGGAAGGTGCCGGCCTGATTGATCAGCTTTACGGGAGTCTTCAGCTTCTCCCCCACTGCCACGAAAATGCCGTTGAACAGGCCCCACAGCAGGTAGTGCACGCCGTGCCAGAAGCCGGAGACCAGGAAGGTCAGCAGATTGTTGATGACCTTGCGCACCTTGCCCTTCCGGTTGCCGCCCAGGGGAATGTAGATGTAATCCTTCAGCCAGGAGCCAAGGGTCATGTGCCAGCGCCGCCAGAATTCCTGGACGGACTGGGAAAAATAGGGGGCATTGAAGTTTTCGCTCAGCCTTGCGCCCAGCATCCGGGAAACGCCCAGGATGATGTCGATGCCGCCGGAGAAATCCGCGTACAGCTGAATGGAGTAAAGAACCACGGCAAGCAGTGCAAAGCCGCCACGGTAAGCATCGGTATCGCCGGAAATGGTGCCCACCAGCACGCCCGCCCGGGCGGCGATGGCATATTTCTTGAACAGGCCCCACAAAATTCTGGCGCCGCCGAAGGAAAGATTGTTCCAGGTGATCTTCCGCTTTTCATAGAAGGCCGTGCAGAAGCTGTCATACCGGTCGATGGGGCCCAGGAAAATGCTGGGAAGGTAGGTCACGTACAGGCCGTATTTCAGCGGGTTTTCCTCCGGCTCGTACTTGCCCCGGTAAATGTCGATGTTGTAGGACAAAATCCGCAGGGCGAAATAGGACACGCCCATAGGGGCCATGAATTCCAGGCCCGTCAGGGGCAGCAGCTTGAAGGCGATCAGGAAAAAGCCGGTGGACACAACGCTGATCCACAAAAACCATCTGTGCTGGGGGGTAACCAGAGCGCACAGGTAGCTGACGGCGGTCATGCACAGCAGGAACAGCAGTCCCGGAATGCCGTAGCCGGCGTAGATCACAAGGCCGGCCAGGAAAGTAAGAATGGTAATCATCATAGGCGTATCACTCGCAGGCGGGCCACTTGCTGCGGTCCCAGTCTCTGCCGTTCAGATTCAGGTAGCGGTCGCGGTCGGTCATCAGGCTGACCTTTTGGTGCTGGGGACTGGGAGTGGAGTCGATGTGCCGCCAGCCTTCGTCCAGCTTGATAATGAGCCAGTAGTGGCTTTCGTTCCAGACCCAGATCATCTGGGTCTCGTAGCCCTTGTATTCCAGGAAATCCTGCAGCGTATTGGCGTGGACGTAGCAGTTGCCGGTCTTCTTGGTCAGACCGTACCAGGTGGGGTCATCGCCGCCCCAGTTGCTGCTGTAGGCGATGGTATCCCGGACGTAGTCCCGGATGGCCTCCGGATCATTGGGCAGGGTGTCGGCGATCTGGGCCACCAGAGCGGCGGTGTCCTCCTCGTTGGGCAGGACCTCCACCTTCCGCTTGGCCTGGCCGATGTTGCCGGAGGAATCCATGGAGGAATAGGTGATGTAGTAGGTGCCGGCCACCGCGTTGTTCAGCTCGCTGGTGTCCACGGTGACGGTGGTGGCGCCGTCGATGTCATCCCGGGCGGAAACACCCGCCAGGAAATCCGGAGTGGAATACTTTTCCATGGTCAGGGTTTTGGTGGTGCCGGAAATGGCGGGGGGATTCAGGTTGGAGGAGACCCACAGGGTAGTTTCCCGGGTGGTCTTGTTGCCGTAGGCATCCTCGGCCTCCACGGTGATGGTGTGGGTGCCCTGCTTGGAGCAGTCGGGCATCTCGTGGGTCATCCGCACGGTGGGGGTGCCGGACAGGTCTGTGGCGGAGGATACGAAGGCGGCCAGATCGGTGGTGTCGCCGGGCATCAGCCGGACGGTATTCAGGGTAAGCACGGGAGGCGTGGTATCCCGGACGGTAACGGTGCAGCTTTCCTCAGCCGCGCCGGTGCTGACGGTGAGGGTATGCTCACCCACAGCGGAGCTGACGGTCTTCAGATCTTCTTGGTTTACATAAGAACTGTCCTTCTCCGGGAATTTCAGCACCATCTCCGCTGTCAGCTGGGTGCCCAGCTCCAGAATGATGCTTTCATGGAGCCAGCCGGTGAAGGTGAAGGTGGTGAAATACTCGGTCTTGTTGCCGTGGACATCCTCCAGCACCACGGTGGCGGAAACCGGGCTGTAGTCCTCCGGGATCACCGGCTCCGTGGCGTAGGACACATGGACATCGGATTCGTCCGTCACATTGCTTACCAGAGCCATGGCCCCGGGGAAGCTGCCGTCCACGGCGATGGTGCGGCCTTCCTCCACGGTGGCCTCCGGAGCGGTGGTATCCAGCACCGTGAGGGTTACGGTGGATTCCTCACCGCCATGGCGCAGGGTCAGCTGGGTGGTGCCTACCCGGCTCAGGTCGACCCCGGCAGGGTCGGTAACAAAATGGGACCGCTCCGGGATGGCGTTGGGATTCATAAAGTCCCGCAGGCTTAAGCTTTCGGTGCCCAGCTCCACGGTCACATCGTGGAAAACCTCCTGGCTGTCCCGCCAGTACATGTAAAAGGTATAGCCCAGTACGCCGTAAATGGCGGCGATCAGGGTGATCAGCAGAAAAACTGTCCGCAGCTTCAGCGGCGCCTTCTTCTTTTTGGCTTTCTTTTCTTTCTTTGCCATAGAAAAGCCCCTTTCGAAATTGCTGAAAATGCCAATAATCTGGCATAATACATAATATAGTATCATAACACACCGGATTTTGAATTGCAACACAGAACCCTGCCCGGAAACGCAAAAAACCGCCGAAAAGTTCGGCGGAAAAAGGGCACGCATAACGCGTGCCCTCAGCGTGTCAAAAAACCTCTGGCGCGGGAGCGCCCAAGGCTGCCTGCGGGCAGCCCGGTCAGCGGCTCTGACAGCCCACCGGGCTGTCATTCACTTCCGCTGACTGCGCTTCGCTTACCCTTGTGTAAAGGGAGCTGTCA
>JAFQHF010000166.1 GCA_017398105.1 Oscillospiraceae bacterium
CGCACCCGGCATGGTAACAAAGGAAATGGTGGCTACCATGGCTAAGGATGCCATCATCTTCGCCTGCGCCAACCCCACTCCCGAAATTTATCCTGACGAGGCCAAGGCTGGCGGTGCAAGAGTCATCTCCACCGGCCGCTCCGACTTCCCAAACCAGATCAACAACGTGCTGGCCTTCCCCGGCATCTTCCGGGGCACCTTCGATGTCCGCGCCTCCGACATCAACGAGGAAATGAAGATGGCCGCCGCCCAGGCACTGGCCGATCTGATCTCTGACGATGAGCTGAACGAGGAGTACATCATCCCCGCAGCCTTCGATCCCAGAGTTGGCCCCGCCGTTGCCAAGGCGGTTGCTGAGGCTGCAAAAGCAACAGGTGTTGCAAGAATTTAAAAATAGTGACTTTGGGCGTTTCCCAGCCTAGTAAGTTCTCGCCGTCTTCTCTTCCAAATGCCAATCTGGTCAAAAATATGACATAAAACCACCTATCTGAGTTGAATAGGTGGTTTTATTATGCTTTGAATCATCTTTTTTGCAGCAAAACAGAAAACGCCCCGGTTCCGAAGAACCGGGGCGCAGTAATGCGTGATTATCCCTTGATAGCAGCCTGGGCGGCAGCCAGTCGGGCGATGGGGACACGGAAGGGGGAGCAGGAGACATAGTCCAGGCCGATCTTGTGGCAGAACTCGACGCTCATGGGGTCGCCGCCGTGCTCGCCGCAGATGCCGGTGTGCATGGTGGGACGGATCTTCTTGCCCTTTGCCACTGCCATTTCCATCAGCATGCCGACACCGGTCTGGTCCAGCTTGGCGAAGGGATCGTTTTCGAAGATCTTGGCTGCGTAGTAGGCATCCAGGAACTTGCCGGCATCGTCACGGGAGAAGCCGTAGGTCATCTGGGTCAGGTCGTTGGTGCCGAAGCAGAAGAACTCAGCTTCCTTGGCGATCTCGTCTGCGGTCAGGCAGGCGCGGGGGATCTCGATCATGGTGCCGATCTCGTAGGTCAGAGCCACATCGGAGGCAGCAATCTCTTCCTCAGCAGCCTTCAGGCAGATGTCCTTGACGAACTTCAGCTCCTTGGCATCGCCGGTCAGGGGGATCATGATCTCGGGAACCAGCTTCCACTCGGGATGACGGCCCTGGACAGCCAGTGCTGCACGGATGACAGCGCGGGTCTGCATAGCGGCGATCTCGGGATAGGTGACGGCCAGACGGCAGCCGCGGTGACCCATCATGGGGTTGAACTCATGCAGGGAAGCGATGATGTCCTTGATCTGCTGGACGGTCTTGCCCTGAGTGGCAGCCAGTGCAGCGATGTCTTCCTCGGTGGTGGGAACAAACTCATGCAGAGGGGGATCCAGGTAACGGATGGTTACGGGGTAACCGCCCATAGCCTCGTAGATGCCCTCGAAGTCAGCCTGCTGCATGGGCAGCAGCTTGGCCAGAGCAGCCTCGCGCTCTTCCACAGTGTCGGAGCAGATCATTTCACGGAAGGTGGCGATACGGCCATCCTCGAAGAACATGTGCTCGGTACGGCACAGGCCGATGCCTTCTGCGCCCAGCTCGCGGGCCTTCCGGGCATCCCGGGGGGAGTCAGCGTTGGTGCGGACCTTCAGGGTACGGTACTGGTCAGCCCAGGCCATGATGCGGCCGAACTCACCGGCGATCTCAGCATCGCGGGTCTCGATGACACCGTCGTAGATGCAGCCGGTGGAGCCGTCCAGGGAGATCCAGTCGCCCTCGGAGAAGGTCTTGCCGGCCAGGACGAACTTCTTGTTCTCCTCGTCCATCTTGATCTCGGTGCAGCCGGAAACACAGCAGGTGCCCATGCCGCGGGCAACGACAGCTGCGTGGGAGGTCATGCCGCCGCGGACGGTCAGGATGCCCTGTGCGGCCATCATGCCCTCGATATCCTCGGGGGAAGTCTCCAGACGAACCAGGACGACCTTCTCGCCGCGGTCAGCCCAAGCCTTTGCGTCCTCAGCGGTGAAGACGACACGGCCGCAGGCGGCGCCGGGGGAAGCAGCCAGAGCGCGGCCGATGGGCTGGGCAGCCTTCAGAGCGGCAGCGTCAAATTGGGGATGCAGCAGGGTATCCAGGGTTCTGGGATCGATCATGGCAACAGCCTGCTTTTCGTCGATCATACCTTCATCAACCAGGTCGCAGGCGATCTTCAGAGCGGCGGGAGCGGTACGCTTGCCGTTACGGGTCTGCAGCATGTACAGCTTGCCGGCCTCAACGGTGAACTCCATGTCCTGCATGTCGCGGTAGTGGTTCTCCAGGATGGAGCAGACATTCTGGAACTGAGCGAATGCTTCGGGGAACTTGTCAGCCATCTCGGAGATGGGCATGGGGGTACGGACGCCGGCAACAACGTCTTCGCCCTGGGCGTTGGTCAGGAACTCGCCCATCAGGCCGCGCTTACCGGTAGCGGGGTCACGGGTGAATGCAACGCCGGTGCCGCAGTCGTCACCCATGTTGCCGAAGGCCATGGACTGAACGTTGACAGCGGTGCCCCAGGAGTAGGGGATGTCGTTCTCGCGGCGGTAGATGTTGGCACGGGGGTTGTCCCAGGAACGGAAGACAGCCTGGACAGCGCCCATCAGCTGCTCCTTGGGATCGGAGGGGAAGTCGGTGCCGATCTTGGACTTGTACTCGGCCTTGAACTGGTTTGCCAGCTCCTTCAGGTCCTCAGCGGTCAGGTCAACGTCCTGAGTCACGCCCTTGGCTTCCTTCATCTCGTCGATCAGAGCCTCGAAGTACTTCTTGCCGACTTCCATAAC
>JAFQHF010000167.1 GCA_017398105.1 Oscillospiraceae bacterium
AATTTATCAGTCCCTGGTGGCGGTAAATCCAGTAACACTGATTGCCCAGATCTGCAACCTGTTCATCCAGCTGTTCGTATTCAAGAAGTTCTTCTGGGATAAGATCCTTGCCATCCTGGATCAGCGCCGGGAAGCTGCCGACAAGGAGATCACCGATGCCCAGGCTGCTCACGCCGAGGCTGCCGCCATCAAGGCAACCTACGAGCAGAATATGAAGGAAGCCAAGGAACAGGCAGACGGCATTCTCATGAATGCCCAGAAAACCGCTACACTGCGCAGTGAGGAGATCATCAGCCAGGCTCAGGCTGCCGCTGCCCAGATCAAGTCCAAAGCGTCTTCCGACATCGAGATGGAGAAGAAAAAAGCCATCAACGATGCCAAGAACGAGATTTCCGGCCTGGCTATGGCCATTGCCGGCAAGGTCGTGGAACGGGAGCTGAACACCTCCGATCAGGTTGCTCTGATCGACCGCTTCATTGACGAATTGGGTGATAACGTATGACAGAAGTTGGAAGTGTTTACGGCGAATCCCTGTATGAGCTGGCAAAGGACGAAACCCTGACCAAGCTCATTGGTGAGCAGCTTGCAGTTCTGCAGGCCAGCTTCCATCAGGAGCCGGCGTTTATCCGCCTCCTCTCTTCGCCTAACCTGACCAAGGCGGAACGCTGCCAGATCCTGGACAGCAGCTTCCGCAGCTGCGTGCATCCGTATCTTCTGAACTTTATGAAGATCCTGACCGAGAAGGGCTATATGCGCTACTTCTCCGACTGCTGCGATGCTTACACCCAGCACTACGATCAGGATAATGGCATTCTGCGTGTGAGCGCCGTCAGCGCTGTGGCTCTGAGCCCGGAGCAGACCGCCAAGCTCACCGAAAAGCTCTCCCGGATCACAGGCAAGGAAATTGCGCTGCGGAACCGGATCGACCCCGCAGTCTTGGGCGGTATTCGCCTGGACTATGACGGTCAGCGCCTGGATGATACCGTATCCCACCGTTTGGATGCCATCCGGGATCTGCTGAACAAAACCGTACTCTGACGAGAAAGCAGGGACTGTATGGAACTTAGACCCGAAGAAATAACAAAAATTATTCGTAATCAGATCAAGAATTACGAAAACAAAATCGAAGTAAGTGAAACCGGCGTCGTCATCCTGGTTGGCGACGGCATTGCCAAGGCTTCCGGCCTGGACAAGTGCATGGCCGGTGAACTTGTGGAATTCCCCGACGGCTCCTACGGCATGGCGCAGAACCTGGAAGAGGACACCGTCTCCATCGTCATCCTGGGATCTGACCAGGGCATCAAGGAAGGCGATACCGTCAAGCGTACCGGCCGCGTTGTCTCCGTCCCCGTGGGCGAAGGCCTGATCGGCCGTGTCGTCAACGCACTGGGCGAACCCATCGATGGCAAGGGCGCCATTGCTTCCGAGGGCTACCGGGCCATCGAAATGCCCGCCCCCGGTATCATTGAGCGTCAGCACGTCAACCGCCCCCTGCAGACCGGCATTAAGGCCATCGACTCCATGATCCCCATTGGCCGCGGCCAGCGTGAGCTGATCATCGGTGACCGTCAGACCGGTAAGACCACCATCGCCACCGATACCATTCTGAACCAGAAGGGCAAGAACTGCCTGTGTATCTATGTGGCCATCGGCCAGAAGCGCTCCACCGTTGCTCAGGTTGTTGACAATCTGACCGCCGGCGGCGCCATGGACTACACCATCGTGGTCTCCGCTACCGCTTCCGAGCTGGCTCCCATGCAGTATATCGCCCCCTACACCGGCTGCACCATGGGCGAGCACTTCATGCACCAGGGCAAGGACGTTCTGGTCATTTACGATGACCTGTCCAAGCACGCGGTTGCTTACCGTGCCATTTCTCTGCTGATCCGCCGTCCTCCCGGACGTGAGGCATATCCCGGTGACGTTTTCTATCTGCACTCCCGTCTGCTGGAGCGTGCTGCACAGCTGTCCCCCGAACTGGGCGGCGGCTCCCTGACTGCACTGCCCATCATTGAGACCCAGGCCGGTGACGTTTCCGCCTACATTCCCACCAACGTCATCTCCATCACCGACGGTCAGATCTTCCTGGAATCCGAGCTGTTCAACTCCGGCGTTATGCCCGCAGTCAACCCCGGTATCTCCGTCTCCCGTGTCGGCGGCGACGCCCAGATCAAGGCCATGAAGAAGGTCGCAGGCTCCCTGAAGCTGCTGTACTCCCAGTACCGTGAGCTGCAGAGCTTCGCCCAGTTCGGCTCTGACCTGGATGCTGATACCAAGAGCAGACTTGCTCTGGGTGAGCGTATCGTGGCTGTTCTGAAGCAGAAGAACAACGCCCCCAAGGAAGTCGCCCAGCAGGTGTGCATCATCTACGCTGTCACCCACGGTTATCTGAACGGCATTGCCGTTGAGCGGATCCCTGAGTTTGAAAAGCGTCTGGAAGAGCACATGGATAACTATCACGCTCACGTTCTCGAGGCCATCCGCACCACCGGTAAGCTGGAGACCGAAACCGAGAACGGTCTGAAGGCCGCACTCAGCGAGCTGGTAAATCAGTTCGCATAAGGGAGGAGGTTACCCATGGCTGGCGTTTCCACCAAGGAAATCAAAAACCGCATCCGAAGCATGGAGTCTACCAAGCAGATCACCAAGGCCATGGAAATGGTGGCTGCCTCCAAGCTGCGCCGTGCTCAGGCTCAGATTTCCAACTCCCGCCCCTATTTTGAAATTCTCTACTCCACCATCCAGGATATTACCCGCGCAAACCGGGACTTCACCTCTGCTTACCTGAAGGAACGGGAAGTGAAAAAGGTGATGTATATCGTCATCGCCGGTGACCGCGGCCTGGCTGGCGGCTATAACAGCAACATCCTCAAAATGGTTCTTTCTGAAATTCAGGGCAAGGATGCCGTGGTTCTTCCCATCGGCAAGAAGGCTGTGGATTTCTTCAAGAGCAAGAATATCCCCATTCTGACCGCTGCCTATGCCGAAGCCGCTGCCGTTTCCATCGGTGACTGCTTCTCCATCTCCAAGCAGCTGAGCAAGGCTTTCCTGGCCGGAGATTTTGATGAGGTCCATGTTGCTTACACCAACTTCGTTTCCGTTCTGTCCCAGGTTCCCGCAACCATGCCTCTGCTTCCTCTGAAGAAGCCCGAGGCAGAACAGGAATCTGAGACCCGCCAGTGTGTTACTGTCTACGAGGGTGAGCCGGAGGAAGTCTTCGCCGCCATCGTTCCGGAATACCTGGGCGGTATCCTCTACGGTGCCCTGTGCGAGAGCCGTGCCGCTGAGCAGGCTGCCCGCCGCTCCGCCATGGACTCCGCAACCCAGAACGCCGATGAGATGATCGCTGATTTGAGCCTGAAGTTCAACCGGGCCCGTCAGGCTGCCATTACCCAGGAGATCACCGAAATCGTCGCCGGTTCTTAAAAATCATCCCATGTCATTGCGAGGAGCGCAGCGACGTGGCAATCTCCCCCGTTTACCAGGCACCCCGGAAATTTCGGGGGATTCCCACGCCAGTGTGTGCGCTGGCTCGGAATGACACTACAAAGGAGTTGAATCCCCAATGGCCAATAACAAAGGAACTGTGATCCAGGTTCAGGGTCCCGTTCTTGATATTCGTTTCGCTGATGATCAGCTGCCCCAGCTGCTGAGCGCCATCGAAATCCCCGCAGGCGACAACACCATCGTTGCTGAGGTCGCTCAGCACATCGGTGACAATGTTGTCCGCTGTATCGCTATGTCCTCCACCGACGGTCTGCAGCGCGGTATTGAGGCCATCGACACCGGCGCACCCATTTCCGTGCCCGTTGGCGATGCCTGCCTTGGCCGTGTCTTCAATCTGCTGGGCCAGCCCATCGACAATAAGCCCGCTGTTGACGGCGATGCCAAGTGGCCCATCCACCGCCCCGCACCTTCCTATGAAGAGCAGCAGCCCGCTACCGAGATCCTGGAAACCGGCATCAAGGTCATCGACCTGATCTGCCCCTATGCCAAGGGCGGTAAGATCGGTCTGTTCGGCGGCGCAGGTGTCGGCAAGACCGTTCTGATCCAGGAGCTGATCTACAACATCGCAACCGCTCACAACGGCTACTCCGTCTTCACCGGTGTCGGCGAGCGTACCCGTGAGGGCAACGACCTGTACAACGAAATGACCGAGTCCGGCGTTATCTCCAAGACCGCCATGGTCTTCGGCCAGATGAACGAACCCCCCGGAGCCCGTATGCGCGTGGGCCTGTCCGGTCTGACCATGGCAGAATACTTCCGTGATGTGAAGCATCAGGACGTTCTGCTGTTCATCGACAACATCTTCCGTTTCACCCAGGCCGGTTCTGAGGTTTCCGCACTGTTGGGCCGTATGCCCTCCGCCGTCGGTTACCAGCCCACCCTGGCAACGGAAATGGGCGCCCTGCAGGAGCGTATCACCTCCACCAAGAACGGTTCCATCACCTCCGTTCAGGCAGTTTACGTCCCCGCTGACGACCTGACCGACCCCGCTCCCGCTACCACCTTTGCCCACCTGGATGCCACCACCGTTCTGGATCGTGGTATTGCCTCTCTGGGTATTTATCCCGCCGTTGATCCTCTGGACTCCACTTCCCGTATCCTGTCCCCCGAGATCCTGGGCACCGAGCATTACGAGACCGCCCGTGCCGTGCAGAGCATTCTGCAGCGCTACAAGGAACTGCAGGACATCATCGCCATCATGGGTATGGACGAACTGAGCGAGGAAGACAAGCTGACCGTTAACCGCGCCCGTAAGGTGCAGCGTTTCCTGTCCCAGCCCTTCCATGTCGCCGAGCAGTTCACCGGCTACCAGGGCAAGTATGTGCCTCTGAAGGAAACCATCCGTTCCTTCAAGGAGATCATCGAAGGCAAGCACGACGAGATCCCCGAGTCCTACTTCCTCTTCGCCGGCTCCATCGACGAGGTGGTCGCCAAGTTCCGGGGCGGTGAGAACGCATGACCCCCTTCAAGCTGAAGATCGTCACGCCCGATGGTTTGATCTTTGACGGCGAAGCCGAAAAGCTCATCGTCCGCACCAATGCCGGTGACGTTGCCATTTTGGCCCGCCATATCGACTATGTTGCTCCTCTGGGTATGGGCCGCGCCGTTGTGGAATCCGGCGGCAACCGCCGCACAGCAGCCTGCATCGGCGGCATGCTGAGCGTCTCCAACGGAGAGGTCACGCTTGTCCCCACCACCTTCGAGTGGTCCGACAAAATCGACCTGGCGCGTGCAGAACGTTCCTATGAACGTGCAGATAAAGTCCTGCACGATTCCGGTGCCTCCGATACGGATATCGCCCTGGCTGAGGCCAGACTCCACCGGGCTCTGGTTCGCAAGAGCGTTGTTTCCTACAAGTAATACATTCCCCGGCGTCGGCATGAAGTGCCCCCTGTCAAGTAGACAGTAGAAAAAACAAAATATTCTGTTGTGTGATCCCACCCTGCTGTGCAGCAGGGTGGGAATTTCTCATGCCGCATAGGCATAATGGAATTCCATAGGTGTCATGCAGCGAAGTCGT
>JAFQHF010000100.1 GCA_017398105.1 Oscillospiraceae bacterium
CGGGTCGTTTTTGATATTACATCCAAACCGCCAGCCACCGTGGAATGGGAGTAGAGGAGGAAGTATCATGTGCGGAATTGTCGGATATGCAGGGACGCAAAATGCTGCTCCGGTCTTGCTGGAAGGACTGAAGAAGCTGGAATACCGGGGCTATGACTCAGCCGGTATTGCCGTCCTGAATGATGGCCGTATTTCCATCAGCAAGGTCACGGGCAGGATTGCCGGTTTGGCGGAAAAAACAGAGGATGGCAGACTGCTGCCCGGTGTGACCGGCATCGGCCACACCCGCTGGGCCACCCACGGTGCGCCGACGGAGCCCAACGCCCATCCCCACACCAGCAATGATGGCCGTTTTGCGGTCGTACACAACGGCATTATCGAGAACTGCATGGAGCTTCGGGAGGAACTGACACGTAAAGGATACCATTTCGAAAGTGAAACAGACACGGAGGTGGTAGTTCATCTTGTGGAGATGTATTATCAGGACAATCTGAAACAGGCGGTCATGCGTACTGCCGCAAGGCTGAGAGGTTCCTATGCACTGGGTATCATCTGTGCCGACGAGCCGGAAAAGATTTTTGCGGTTCGGGAAGCCAGTCCCCTGATTCTGGGTGTGGGAATCAGAGAAAACTACTTTGCCTCGGATGTGACCGCACTGGTTGCCCACACCAGAAACGCAATCTATCTGGAAGATGGCGAATTTGCGGAGCTGACCCCTGATTCCGTCACCGTGTTTGACTGCACCGGGCATACCATCCAGAAAAGGGTCAGCCGCATCACCTGGGATATCCAGGCAGCGGAAAAGGGCGGCTATGACCACTTCATGCTCAAGGAGATCATGGAGCAGCCAAGAGCGGTCAAAGCCACCATGGCACCCCGGATCAAGGGCAGTGAGATCGTTCTGGATGATGTGGATATTGATCTGAAGCAAGTCAACAAAATCATGATCACTGCCTGCGGTTCGGCCTATTACGCAGGCTGTGCGGCAAAGTATGCCATCGAAAAGCTGTGCCGCGTTCCCGTTATCACAGAGCTTGCCAGTGAATTACGGTATTCAGATCCTCTGATTGATGAACACACCCTGCTCATCGTCCTGTCCCAGTCCGGCGAGACAGCTGATACCATTGCCGCCATGCGGGAATGTCAAAGACGAGGTGCCAAAACACTGGCCATCGTGAATGTGGTTGGCAGCACCATCGCAAAGATTGCAGACTGGTGTCTTTACACCTGGGCAGGCCCTGAAATCGCAGTTGCTACCACCAAGGGTTATACCACACAGTTAACTGTTCTGTACCTGTTCGCCCTCTATGCAGCAAAAAAGGTGGAAACCGTTGATGACAGCACCTGGCGAAAACTTCTCAGTGCATTAAAGGCATTACCCAAACAAATCCAGCAGGCGCTGGACATGAATCCGGGAATTGCACAGCTTGCAAAGAAGTATCACAGCACCTGCTCCAAGTTCTTCATTGGCCGGAATACCGATTATGCGGTTGCGCTGGAAGGTGCGTTGAAAATGAAGGAGATCTCCTACATCCACGCAGAATCCTATGCTGCCGGCGAATTGAAGCATGGAACCATTGCACTGATCTGTGAGGGCCAGCCTGTGGTTGCGTTGTGCTGCAATGATTCTGTTTCCGAAAAAACCATGAGCAACATTGTAGAGGTAAAGGCCCGTGGCGCAGAGGTTCTGGCAGTCGCTTTCCGGGACAACGCCAGGATCGTTTCGCTTGCCGATGATATGCTGTATATCCCCAAAATCGATCCGCTGTTCAGTGCCGCAGTGGAAATCATCCCCTTACAGCTGCTTGCCTATCATGTAGCTCGAGAGAATGACTGCGACATTGATAAACCAAAGAATCTGGCAAAATCCGTAACTGTGGAGTGATAAACATGACAAAATATATATTTGTAACAGGCGGTGTGGTTTCGGGTCTTGGCAAAGGCATTACTGCCGCTTCATTGGGCCGGTTATTGAAATCCAGAGGTCTGAAGGTTGCCGCCCAAAAGCTGGACCCCTATATCAATGTAGACCCCGGCACCATGAGCCCTTACCAGCATGGTGAGGTATATGTGACCGAGGATGGTGCGGAAACAG
>JAFQHF010000168.1 GCA_017398105.1 Oscillospiraceae bacterium
CATGACCACAGGCGACGCTGAATTGGATAAGGAACGGGAAATGCTCATGTCCATGGGTGGTATCAACTATGCCAATGTGGCAAAGATCATGAACCTGCCTGATCTGGAGGATATGGATTTTGATCCTGCCGGTGTGTTCCAAACTCTGACCGGAGTTGCGAACGATGATGCAACATCCCGTGACTGCATGGCCGTTGTTATGGATATGGTCACAGAAAAGATCAAGGCGCTGAGTAAGCCTGCTGAGAAAGAATCCAGTTCCGGTCAGTCCTACACCTATGTGGAGACTGATTTTATCAAGGCACTGAAGAACGGATACCTGGTGGAAATTCAGGAGCCGACCGTCATTACTCAGCCCGGTGTGCTGGTCGGCCTGAACTCCCTTCTGGAGCAGAGTGGTTCCATCACACTGCCCACGGGTGAGATCATCCAGCGTCATCCGGATACTGTCGTAGTGGTTACAACCAATGTGACCTATGAAGGCTGCCGTGGGCTCAACCAGTCCGTTGTTGACAGAATGAGTCTGGTGGAAGACATTGAGCTTCCCAGTCCTGAGGTCATGGTTCAGCGTGTGATGGCAGTCACCGGAGCAACGGATGAATACCAGGTTTCTCAGATGGTTCAGGTTGTCAATGACATGGCTGACTATTTGAGAAAGAACGGAATTACCGATGGCACCTGTGGTATGAGAAGCCTTATCGACTGGGTCAACAGCGCAGAGATCACCGGTGATGTATACCGTTCTGCACTCAGCACGGTCATCAGTAAGGCAACTGCCGATGAAGAGGACAGAGAGGCACTGAAGACAACTGTGCTCGATCCGATCTTCACGCCCAGCCGCCGCAAGGCCTCCTGATCATATGTGAAAGGAGGTACCTGAAATGGCAAGGGTGAATCATAAGAAAGTGAAGCAGCTTCTCAATGAAAAGCGAAGCAAGATCACGGACAGGCAGTTTTTTACCTCCCGGATTTTAGCGGGTCATTTCGAGGATGTGGCTGCGGCACAGACAAAACGGTATCGGTATAACCGCAGAGTCCATGTGAACATCTATTGGGCACCGAAAGACCGCAATGGAGCTTGTACAAATAACACCTCCATCCGGATCAATGCCGGCCATCCGTCCGTGACGAAAATTCGCGGACGGATGAACCGATATGAGATGATCTCCGGTTTGTTTGCCCATGAGCTTGGACATGTTCTCTATACTGATTTTCTGGCGAAGCAGACCTACATGAATTATTTATCCGCTTACAAATGGTATCCGGCGCCTCCGGTGCTGAAGGACTCTGGCGATGCCAGAAATGAGAAGGCGTTTTGGGATTATGTGAAAGCAGATCCGCGGAATATGCAGTTCGCCATGCAGATTGCGTTCTTTATCGCGAATGTTCTGGAGGACGGCTATATTGAAAGCCGGATGCTTTCTCAGTTCCCTGGTGTCCTGGGATATAACCTGACGGTAATGCGGGACCACCAGTTCAAGGATATGGAAACGGTCACGCAGCTGATCGAATCGGAAGATGATGGCTCCGGCCACATCTTCCAGTCGATCCTGCAGATCATGCTTTCCTATGCACTGTTCGGTGAGATCAAGTATGGAGAAACCCCTCTGTCCGATGTCCGCATTCAGACCATTTTCAAGCTGCTGCCCCAGATTGATAATGCTGTAACAACGACATCGGCAAAGGAACGCTGGCAGATCGTCAGCCTGATCCTTGTACGGCTCTGGCCCCATATTGAGGACTATATCGAGCTGTGCAAGCAGCATCAGGATGAAGCGGCTGCTTCCGGTGAATCCAGTGCAGCAGGGGATGTACTTTCCGGTATGCTGCAGGCTATATCCGGTTCCAGTGCCCAGGGCGAAGGTTCTGGTACATCTGTACCGGGGTCTGAGAAGATCAAAACCTCCGGGTCCAATGCTGCAGCCCGGGCAAAAACCCGTGCGATGGCTGAAGAGTCTGATTCAGGCACGGATGAAAATGAGTCTGGTGGTGCAGCTGGAGAAGATAATAAGCCTGACCAGGAAGAATCCGAAAATGAGTCTGGGAACACTCCAGGGTCAGATGAAATTCTAAATTCTGAAGACTTCTCCGGTACCGGTTCCGGTAAGCAGGAAACGACAGATCAGGAAGGCGGACGAATCCCGTTTCATCAGACCGATTCGGTTTCCGAGCCCGTCGGAGGAGAAACAGAATATGATTCTGACTACCAGCGGGAGCATAATGACCGTGCTGCAGCTGATATCGAACGGATGCTGGAGCAGATGGC
>JAFQHF010000169.1 GCA_017398105.1 Oscillospiraceae bacterium
CCTCATGGGTCACTCCGATGCAGGAGTCACCATGAACGTCTATACCCATGCAAGTTACGATCACGCAGAGCAGTCCATGCAGAAGATATTACAGTTCCAATTGCCGGAAAAGGCGCTTAAGTCGGGTTGACACACAAACACTGATTTACACCAATTTTACACCATTTGGCCGAGAAGTTACGTGAATTTACACCAATTTATGAAATCTAAAACTTTCTGAAAAGTTCGGATTTCTAACAAATAATAGGTTATAAGAGGTTTTAAAAGATGATAAAAATCCTTTTTTGTTGCCACGGCAGGATTTGCCGGGCATGATGAAAAGTCTCATATCGTCTCATAAGCCCCGTTTTTAAGCGTTTTTTGTGTTTCGATCTCAAATTTACCAAAGATTTACCAATATTTCTGGAGAGTCAGACTTGCGGATTCTAATACCAGAATAAGGAGATCAATACTATGACTGAGATGAAGAAACACATTTATGATGAAACCAATGGCCTTTGGTATGAACTCATTGGCGATTATTATATTCCGGTTCTTTCCCTGTCCTCCGAGGAACAGCGCCCCATTGGCAAATGGGGACGGATGCATCGGGACTACATAAAAGAGCATCGTCCGATCCTCTTTAACGACCTGATCCTCAGTGGTCAGCTCTGGACATACCTCGCAGATCTGAACGAACAGGCGCAGGAGCGTTTGTCTCTGATCATCGATCAGATGAAGGAAGCTGAGGGCGTGACCGAGGAACTGAAAGCGTCTAATCAGATGGCATGGGTTGGAGCCATGAACAGCATCCGCAACCGGGCAGAGGAAATCATCCTCCGGGAAATGATCTACGGGGAGGATGCGGTATGAGGATCCTTGAAGAATTTTGGTACGGCAATATCGAGCCGACAGAGTACGATACTTCTTCTAAGGAGTACAAAAAGTTGCAGGAGCTGATCTGCAGGAATGAAGAAAAGCTCAAAGCTACCATGACGGACGAGCAGAAAGAATTGTTTGAGAAGTACACCGATTGTGTACGGGAGTATCAGACCATCACGGATTGCCTGATATTCCAAAACGGCTTTAAGCTGGGTGCCAGGATGATGTTGGAAGTCATGGAAGAATAATCGAATATTTAGATAGTTGAGCAACACGCCGCCTATAGGAATCCCCTATGGACGGCGTGTTATTTTTATGGAACCACTTGATTTATTTCGTTTAAGCGAATATAATTATAATGGTTTTTTGTATCGTGATTTGCGAGGTGTTTGTTATGAATGGATATATTACAGTCCAGGAAGCTGCTGTAAAGTGGGGAATCACTCCCAGACAAGTTCAAATTCTGTGCAAGTCGAATCGTATTGACGGTGCTACTCGCATGAGTAGAATTTGGATCATTCCAGAAAATGCAGAAAAGCCGACAAACGACAAAAGAAAGGCAGCGTACAGCAATGACTAACCTGACTGAACTACAGAACCTTGTAGATCGTTTTCATACTAATATCAACTTCTATAAGGATGCAAGAAATGCCTATAATGAGCATTCTTGCCGAATTGAATACATTGATCCTCTGTTAAAACTCTTGGGTTGGGATGTTGCAAACGAAAAAGGATTAGCACCCCAATATCGAGAAGTTATTGCGGAGAATTATTCTACCCGAACTGATCGCCCTGACTATACCATTACGCTCAGGGGTGTGCCTAAATTCTTTGTAGAAGCAAAGAAGCCTGCGGTGGATATTACCAGAGATGCAGATCCGGCAATCCAGACCAGAAAGTACGGTTGGAACGCAAAGCATCGTCTGGCTGTTCTCACGAATTTTGAATATCTGGCAATCTACGATACCTGCCATATTGCTCACGAAGATGACGGATGTGCTGTAGCAAGATATCGACTGTATCATTACACTGAGTATGTAGAAAAGATTGAAGAAATTGTAGGATTGATTGCAAGAGACACCGTTTACTCTGGTGATTTTGATGCTTATTTGGATGCAAACTTCCCTGCAACCGGAGGACAAACCCAGCAGGTTGATACACTGTTTCTTTCTCAAATCAACGAATGGCGTGTGGCTCTTAGCAACGAACTGTATGCTCAGGGTGGCCGCTATGCGTCGTTAGAAGTGTTAAACGATGTTGTTCAGGAGTTTATTAACCAAATCGTTTTCCTGAGAATTTGTGAAGATAAGAATCTGCCGCTGTATCACAAGTTGAAAGATACCATTACAGATGCCGATCAACTGCAATCCAAACTGGAGGAATTGTTCCGTTCTGCTGATCGACGCTACAATTCTGGTATGTTTTCCGGTGAAGACATTATTTTCGATCTTTCCTGCGAAGTTATTAAGGACATGATCGAGGATTTGTATTATCCCCAGAGTCCTTATTTGTTTAATATTATCGAGCCGAATTTGCTTGGCAAGATTTACGAGATATTCTTAACCGAACAATTAGTGCTGCTCGAAAATAATACCATTGGTCTTGGCAAGAAGAAAGATTGCCAGAACAGATCTGTTGTTACGACACCCACGGAAATCGTCAAATATATGGTCGATAAAACACTTTCCAATGTGTGTGAAGGAAAAACTCCTTCTGAGATTTTGAATGTCAGTGTTGCTGATATTGCTTGCGGCTCTGGTATTTTCTTGGAAGAAGCATTTGCCTATTTGCAGGATTACTGCGTGCAATGGTATATCAGCAACGGGCAGACAGATCATTTAATTGAGACGGGCATTGACTTGTATAAACTGCCCCTCCAAGAGAAAAAAGACATTCTTTGTTCCTGCATTTTCGGCATAGATATTGACATCCATGCTGTCGAAGTTGCTAAGTTCTCTTTGTTAATTAAGCTAATTGAAGATGAAACTGCACCTTCTGTGGCGGAGGTTGTCCCGATTCTCCCTGATTTGGGTGACAACATCCAATTTGGAAACTCCCTTGTCAGCCATACCGAATTGAATGGAATTAGCGGTGCCAACCATCAGCTGATGGAGATTGTCCCTTTTGATTGGAACGGAATTAACAACGGATGCGGATTTGATGTAATTATCGGCAATCCTCCGTATGTGAATACCGAGGGAATGCACGCATTGTTGCCGAGTGCAGAAGTGGAAGTCTATAAAAAGAAGTACAAGACATCGCATAAGCAATTTGACAAGTACTTTATTTTCATAGAGCAGGCAATCAATAAGATCAACGAAAATGGCTTGGTATGCTATATTGTACCTAATAAATTCTTCAAAATTGGCGCCGGCGAGAAGTTGCGCAACCTGATTGCAAAAGAACGGATGCTCGTCAGTCTGGATGACTTTGGAGATGCACAGCTGTTTGAGGATAAAACCATTTACAGCTCGATCATTTTACTTTCCAAGGCGAAGCAGACGAGTTTTGTTTACAGCAGCGTTGATTCTGCTAACAAACTGTGGGCAGGAGAAGAAGTGAGTTCCATTGAGCTTAATTCTTCCGTATTGAACAAGCTGCCATGGAGATTGACAACTGACTTTGAGTTTTTGACAATGCTCCAGAGGTTGGATGAAGTATCTGTCCCCATTACAAAACACGCAGAGATATTTAACGGCATTCAGACGAGTGCAGAAAGGCCAACGCCCATATATTGGTTCTCCTCAGATGAAATTGTGTCCGAATATGCCGATACTGTTGAAATCAGCAGGGATGGCAATAATTATACTATTGAGAAGGCCTTGCTTCGGCCTTATTTTAAGCCAACCAAAAAAGCCGAGAAGGGCCTGAATTCGTATAGTATTCTTGCGACTGACAAGCAGATTATTTTCCCCTACGATAACAACGGACATCTTATCCGCATAGATGAGATGCAAAGCAGTTATCCGGGAACATACGCTTATCTCTTAGCGCATTATGATCGTTTGGTTCCTAAGTGTGTTTCCCGTGATGGAACTCGTGACGTTCCAAACGCCACCGCAGATACATGGTACCAGTATGGCAGAACACAAGCCTTGACCGCCTTTATTAACACACCCAAATTGATAGTTGGCGTGTTGAGCAAAGAACCCATGTATGCGATGGATACGAATGATATTCTAATTGCGTCAGGTGGTACTGCTGGATATTGTGCAGTTAGCAAAAAAGATGGTAGTCCGTACGCACTTGAATACATCCAGGCATGGCTGTCAAATCCCATTACAGAGCGAATCTTGGAGATCGTAGGCAGCGATTTTGAAGGCGGATTTACTGCTCGTGGTACATTCGTTCTCTCTACATTACCCTTTGTTGAGTTGGATTTTGCCGTAGAAGAACAAAAAGCCATTCACGACAGAGTGGTAGCAGCAAGTCGAGAGATTTACGAAATCAATGATGCACTGTCTGGCCGTCCCGCAAAGCGCATTGCAAATCTGTTGCAGAGACAGAAAGAAACACTTATCTCTGAGATTCAGGGATTGATTGATCGGGTATATAGACTCGATTATTAAGCGAGGTATTAACGATGAGACTCAAAAAGGATAGTTCAGAGCAGAAACTAAGAGGAGCGTATTATACGCCATTGCAGCTTGCAGATGCAATGGTGGAGCTTTTTGCGTCTCAAAATATCTCTACCGTCTTGGAACCAAGTTGCGGTGATGGAGTATTTCTTGATGCGCTACAGAACCTTAATCTTCTGAATAAGGTGGATAAACTAACAGCTGTTGAAATCGAACCTGACGAAGCCGAGAAAGTTCGTAATAGGTATTCTGAATTTGAACAAATCGAAGTATGCACCGAAGACTTTTTCGACTTCTATAATCGTGTTCTTGGCAAGGAACAGTACGATTTGATTTTGGGCAATCCCCCCTATATTCGCTATCAATATCTGAAAGAAAGCCAGCGAGAAATGCAATCTCAAATTTTGACTTCGCATGGTATGAAAGCGAATAAATTGATAAATGCATGGGTTGCATTTATCGTAGCTTGTGTACAACTATTGTCCGAAAAAGGTAAGATAGCGTTTGTTATTCCAGCTGAGATACTTCAAGTAGCGTATGCGGAGGATCTGCGCCTGTATTTGGCCAATAATCTTGCGAAAATTACTCTAATCACATTTGAACAGCTTGTGTTCCCTGACATCGAGCAAGAAGTCGTTGTGTTTATTGGCGAGAAAGGCGAAGAAGAAAAGGGTATTCGCATCATTGAAATGAATGACCTTAATGGTTTTGCACAATTGGATCTATCTCAAAATGGCTTCCAAAAGTTGCAGCACGTCAAGGAAAAATGGACTAAATATTTCGTAAACGCAGAAGAAATGGCTCTTGTTCAGGAACTTCGTGCAGACAAGCGATTTGCCAAATTCTCCGAATACGGAATTATCAATGTTGGAATTACAACAGGCAACAATGGTTACTTTTCCATAACAGAAGAAACCTCCGAACAATATCAGTTGAGCGATGTAACACTTCCTCTGATTGGCAGAAGTTCTCATGCTCATGGAATATATTTCACATCGGAAGATTGGGAGGATAATAAAGCATCAGGAAAACGAGCACGCCTAATCAGCTTCCCTGAGATTCCGTATGATGAATATCCCACTAAGCACAAAGAGTACATTTTGCTGGGTGAAACAAACGGTGAACACGAGGGCTACAAATGCTCTATCCGGGATAGATGGTATATTGTTCCTTCTGTGTGGATTCCAGACGCATTTTTCTTGCGAAGAAATAATTTCTACCCTAAGTTTGTGTTGAATGAATGTGATGCAGTGTCAACAGACACAATGCACCGCATGAAATTTAACGATGGCGTTGATCCGCAGAATATCCTTCTTGCCTACTATAACAGCATCTCCTTCGCTTTCACCGAAATTTGTGGACGGAGCTATGGTGGCGGTGTGCTTGAAATCTTACCCGGTGAGATGGGCAATATTCTGATTCCCAAAGTGGAAAGGATTGATCCTGAGCTTAGGAACAAGCTGCTTGAGCATATTGACGCTATAGTGCGCAATGATGAAGACATTGAACTTGCGCTGGACGTTGTTGACAAAGAACTGCTTGTAGACACATTGGGGATCGCTCCTGAGATATGCAGTAAATGCCGTGCTATCTGGAAAAAGATGCAGACACGCCGGTTAGGAAGAGGATGACAAATGCTATTATCAAGCTGTGAAGGGTGGAATTGATTTGAAAATCGGCCTACATATACCGAAAGTTCATGATATGACAACTGATACAGTTGATGTTATATCCACCTCTGCTGTCACAGCGGATGCGTCACCGGTAGTCTTGAGCCAGACAGAAATGATCCGGTTCAAGTTCTGTCCAACGCTGGTAGATAACGAGAAAGAACCCCATAAATCTGTTTCTGGAAAATTTCTATATGAAAAGAAACGGAAAAACGACGCCGCCTTTCCGAGCGATGACAACGGGTCAGCAGTGAAGATTTCTCGTGGCTCTGTCAAAGTCGGAGATTGGATGGAACTCAATCTAAGCACAAGTGAAACATATGAGCTTTACCAAGGTTTGAAGCGGCTGTATGCGCTGTATGAAGACATGGGCGAAATCCCGTATGGTTCAGCTACTTACACCAGAGTAGACAGCAGTTTTCGTCAATTCCTTTCGATCATCCAAAACGACCCTTCCGCAGCTCGGATGATTGGCAATGAAGAAAACTATGACCTTGTAAAAACACTGCTCCGTCTTATTACTCAGACAAGTTCTTTGGAATCGTTGAAAAGAAGCTTGACAGAGCTGCAAGATGAAAATCTGCAACACCTAACAACTTCTTTGAACATCGAAAAACTCCAAAGAGTTGCAAAGCTCATGGAAGACAATCTCGAAAATGATAGTGAGGAGTTTTGGCAGACCACTGTTTTCAAAGAGCATCAATGGGTATTGGCTCAAATCTTTGCTTGTCCTTGTACGATATTTGCAGATAAAGCGTATGTCGGCGGCAAAGGAATTAACAATAGCGGTGGAAATCTATGCGACTTTATTTATCAGAACAGTCTGTCTCAGAATGTGGCATTGATCGAGATTAAAACACCATGTACCGAGCTTATCGGAAACCAGTATAGAGGTACATACAGCTTTAGCTATGAATTGAGCGGAGCCGTAAATCAAGTTCTAAATTACAGAGATAAGCTTACAAAAGATTATTATTCTCTGTGTCACCAGGGTTCGGAGCCTTTTGAAGTTCTGTCCCCCAAATGCGTTGTAATTATCGGGAAAATGGCTTCGCTAACCCCAGGGCAAGTTGCGGCTTTTGAAAATTTCCGTAATAGTCTGAGCAATGTGCTGATACTAACCTTCGATGAACTTTATCAGCGTATTGTGGACTTGATTTCAGTGCTTTCGGAGTCCCCGGATCAAGGGACAAGCGCTCTTGAATCCGAGTATGACACAGAGGAGTGGCCGTTCTAAGAATCGGAGTGTATGCCGCAAAAATCAGAAAAGCCAGTCATTGTCTGTCAAATTATGTAAACAAACCGCTGCAATTTTCATCCCGATGAAGGATGGAAGTTGCAGCGGTTTTCTTTTTTGCATTTACAGTTCGGTGGCTTAATTTATTTTCCATTGCATGCTTTACCGAAAGACAGCATGCTGTCAGCCTGCCGCTGTGTTTCTATAGCGATTGTTTCAAATGTCGATCCCGTGAGTTGCAATAACGCCCGATATTTTTCTTCATAGGCTTGGATAAATTCGGTATTAAGCTGCGTTATCTGCCGGTTAATACTTTCGTGACTGATAGTTTTTATTTTTTCTAAAATATCTTTATTGAAAGCAATATTCTCCTTAGAGAAAGATCCCGGACGCTCTTTTTCGATGTTTAGCATTTCAAGGGCCGTATCCTTGTGTTGCAAAAGTCGAAAATCGGAATACTGATCAATTTCTTTTTGGCTAATATCCACGAACACTTCTGCGGTTGTTGCTATACTATCAATTAGCTCCTTGAATTTCGGATAATCGTTCATGTTCAAATGGGCATTCAATAGATCGTTGGCTATTTTGCAATCCAGTTGATACCTTTGAAGCAGGGTAATAGCTTTTGTTGGGTCGGTAAATCCGTTATCCATCACATCTTTAAGAATCCTCATGGGATTGATATCGCTTAAGGTTTGCAGA
This sequence comes from Oscillospiraceae bacterium, assembly GCA_017398105.1. The sequence goes on from JAFQHF010000169.1 coordinate 8,049, forward strand.
AAAATCGACTTAAGCCTGTCCCATTTTTCGTTTTCATTTTTTAGAAAGGAGTCTCTTTGGATTTGCTTTTTTGTAAACGCAATTGTTACGATGATTGAAATCACGGCAATCACTGAACCCAGTATTGTTCCATAATACCCCAGCAAGTCCGAACCATCCCATACAGTTATGTAGCCACAATTGGCCTTATAACATTCATTGATTATGATTGGAACTCCAACAACCAGGAAAACAGCTCCTAATGCTACGAGGAACTTGGTTTTCTTTGACATGTGCGCCCCTCCTCGGTGATTGATTTTTACAAAAGTTACTTTCGTTTTCTTTTTCCCTTGCCATGGGTCATGCTGCCTTTGCCACGCTGGCTGATCGGGCTGTTCATGTGCTTGGACAGTTTCAGCACTTCAATCAGATTTGTAAACTGCTCCATGGTAAGCGTATCGTAGTCAATGCCAAGATTGGCAAGGAACAGACGGGCCTTCTTTTCTTGGGCGCTGCCCTTGTAGTCCATGGCATCCTGTAATTGTTTTTGCACTTCCAGAGCGGCGCAACTCTCGTCAGCTGTGGTTGCGTCCTTGCGGTGTGTATCACGAATATCACGGAGGATGCTGGTCAAGTCTTTGGAGACTACATGACCGAAATACTCATCTTCCTGCACCTGTGCCAGTTCCAATGTGCGCAGATACAAGTCCTCCTGATCGTTTCCTTTTTTCTTAATCACAGATTGCCGAACAGCTTCCATGACAGCATTCATGTCGGTGATCCGCATATCTGCAATGCGGTCAACATAGATTTCCGCATCCAGCATCATGCGCTGAAAATCTTTGTGACAGATCATTTCAGAAAGCAGCCGGTGGTTGAAGTTTCCGGAAGTTAATACAGAAATTGCATCATCACTCAAATGCAGAGCGTCCAGCTCTGTGTTTGGGTGATTTTTATTTTCTGTCAGACCCAACAGATAGTCCGTGGAAACTCCGTAGAACTTGGCGAGTGTCAGGATTGCAAAAGGACTGATGTCTTTTGCGGTTTCATCGGATTCATATTTTCCGAGTGCAGAACGGGACAGGCCGGTGCGCTCTGCCAATTCTTCCAGCGTCAGCTTAAAATCCACAACACGCAGGTCTTTCAATCTTTCTTGAACAGTGAGTTTCGGTTGCATATTTCATCTCCATTCCATAAGCGTGGAAATCCACGCTTTTTTACGCTCTTTTCCTACCTTTTGGACATACGGGAGAGAGCGTCTTTTTTCGCTAAACTGTACTTGTAAATCACCAATGCACCTTGAAAACTGAATGACCGTCCGAATGGGATATGTCCCCCAGCGAAGTATCGCCACAACTGCGAAAAGCACGAGCGTACCAACGGGGAGAAAACGCCGGGAAGATCTCCGGGTAGGAACGACATTCGGGCAGAACGGCACTCAAAAATCATGGATTAAATTCAAACCATGTGAAATCAGCGAAAAACCCACTCTTTTTGTGTTGCTATCCATACCAATGAGTGATGCACTCAACAGCGCACAGGGTACCGCATAAAATGAAGGTTTTCGTTATTTCACAAAAAGCCGCATTAAACAGTGAAAAGGGATACTGCTCCTTATGGACAGAGCATTGTTACGGAAATTCTGAGCGGAAAGCTGATTCTCCGCTTCTGTCACGAAGCACTGTACGGCATTTGCTGTTTAACAAGCAAATTATACCATATCACGAATAAAAAAGAATGGAGGAAATGTGAATATGAAGAAGAAAAAGTCTGAAAAGTATCGAAACGAGATCAAGTCCTACATTGTCCGGGCCGGTATGACTATGAGTGAAGTGGTGGATTATCTGGCGGACGAGTACGGATGGAGTAGCAGCGTTCCCAATCTGTCCGGAAAGTTGAAGCGTGGGAGCCTGCGCTACGGCGAAGCCGTGGAGTTGGCCGATGCTGTGGGTTATGACATTGTTTGGGTCAAGCGGGGGTGATGCGGTTGCCGAATGAACAGCTGGAAAAATTGAAGCACCAGAAATATGTAGGCGAGAAAAAGCTGACCGCAGCCAAGCACCGGGAGAAGCAATTACAGCATGAGTTGAAGCGGTTGACCCGGAGTGAGAGAACCCATCGACTCTGTACCCGTGCCGGTATGTTGGAAACTTTTCTGAGAGAACCAACGGTTCTGACCGATGATGATGTGATGGAGCTTTTGACTTTCATCTTCCACAGCGAAGCGGTGCAAAAGAAGCTGAATTTGCTGATTGAGAATCGAAAGGAAAGGTCGCAGCTGGACGGGGGCTAAAACCCTATTCTTGAATAGGGCGCAATTATACACCACCTAAAGATGGTGATTGCGTCCTGCCGGAAGCCCCTTACCGGGAGTATGATGATTTCTGCAAAAGTCCTTTGCTGAAATCATCCAGAGGAAGCTGCACTTCCCCTGCGCTGGCTTTGCCAGCTACCCCTTTGTGGACTTGCCGCCCAGGAACGATTGCAGGTGCAATCATTCTTGGGCAACAAGTTGATATTTCATCGAAAGGAGGTTTGATCGAAATGCCGGTTCCCCATCTGGAAATACGAATTATTCAGAGAAGCAAAGGCAGCTCTGCCGTTGCCGGAGCCGCCTACCAAGCCGGAGAGAAGTTATTCTCTGAGTATGACCAGAAATCGAAAGATCACCGAAGAAAACAACACGAAGTGGTTTACACGGAAATCATGCTTCCTACAAATGCACCACCGGAGTATGCAGACCGGGCAACACTCTGGAACTCTGTCGAGGAGGTAGAGAAACAATGGAACTCGCAGCTTGCGAGGCGATTTGTCGTTGCCCTGCCCAAAGAAGTTCCTCTTGAAATGTGTCCGCAGATGCTACAGGAATATTGCCGAGAGCATTTCGTGTCCAAAGGAATGTGTTGTGATTTTGCAATCCATAATCCAGATCCTCCCGGACACAATCCCCATTGTCACATCATGCTGACCATGCGAGCCATTGATGAAAGCGGAAAGTGGTTGCCCAAGAGCCGAAAGGTTTATGACCTTGACGAGAACGGCGAGCGCATCCGCTTACCGTCTGGCAGATGGAAAAGTCACAAGGAAGATACTGTTGATTGGAACGAACAGTATCATGCCGAAGAATGGAGACACGGATGGGAAGTCATTCAGAATAAATATCTGGAGCTTGCCGGAAGTGCCGAGCGTGTGGATATGCGTTCCTATGAACGGCAGGGCGTTGATGTGATCCCGACAGTACACATGGGAGCCGCCGTGTCTGCTCTGGAACGCAAGGGCATTGAAACCAACATCGGCAATCTCAACCGGGATATCAAAGCCGCAAACCGCATGATGAACGCTATCCGTAGCACCATCAAAAATCTGCGAAACTGGATTTCTGATATTCTGGAAGCTACCAAAGAAGCCTTTGCAGAAATGGAAGCCGAAAAGAAAAATGCTTCGCCCGCTCTCTCCAATCTGCTCCGTGATTATATGAATCTGCGGAAGGTAGAGCGCAGTGACTGGTCGAGGTATGGACAGCAGAAAGGCGCATCTGATGATCTGAAAGCTGTCTCCAAGGCTGTGGTCTATTTGAAGGAGCATGAACTTTTTACTCTGGAAGATTTGGACACTGCCCTGCAAGGCGTGAACGAGAAAGCCAGAGCCATCAATGCTGATATGAAGAAAGCATCTGCCCGTATGAAAGTCATTACCGGCATTCAGACCGCCGTGGCAGACTGCCAGACCCACAAAGCAGTCCACGACAAGTATATCAAAATCGGTTGGAAAACAAGACAAGCTGCCTTTGTCGAAAAGCATAAGGACGAGCTGACTGCCTACAACAAGGCGTACCGCACTCTGAAAAAGCATGGTGTTGATTTGAATGTAAATCTGGATGCCCTGCAAACAGAATACGACGGTCTGAAAGCGACCCACGCCGAGCTTGCCGGACAGCTTGCTACCGTCAAAGAGGAATTGCAGCCAATGAGAGATATTCGCTACTGGGTCGGTAAAGTCCTCACGCCAGAACAGGAAGTTGAGAAGAAGTCCGAACCGAAGCACTCGCCGTCTGAGCAAATCAAGTTCTATCAGGAACAGGAAAAGCAGAAACAGGAGCAGAAATCTCCGCAGCACAAAAATCAGAATATGGAACTCTAACAGGCACTTGCTGTTTTCTCTGCGAAAATGTCAGGTGCCTTTGTTGTTCCTCGAAAGGAGGATGCGATGAATGTATTTGAAGCGGTCAAGCAGACCGTTACAACCCGACAGGCGGCAGAGAATTACGGCATCCATGTCAACCGGGCAGGAAAAGCCAACTGCCCTTTTCACAATGATCGGACACCCAGCATGAAAGTGGACAAGCGGTTCCATTGCTTCGGCTGCGGTGCCGATGGAGATGTGATTGATTTTACCGCACAGTTATACGGGTTAGATGCAAAGTCCGCCGCCGAAAAACTGGCTGTGGACTTTCAAATCCCTTACACGCATCACAAGAGAAAGGAAATGGTGATAAGGCCTATCAGAGAAAAATCGGAGGAGCAAATGTACCGGGAACTGGAAGCCAGGTGCTTCTGGGTATTATCAGATTATTTTCACTTGCTCCGGCATTGGGAACGGGCATACGCCCCGAAACCGGAGGATGAAACATGGCATCCATTGTTTGTGGAAGCCTTGCAAAAGAAAGACCACATTGAATATTTACTGGATGTACTGCTGTACGATTCCATCGAGGAGCGTGCGGCGCTTATAAAAGATTACGGAAAGGAAGTGATGAAACTTGAACGGCGATTATCAGAACTTGGCACCGGAGCTGAGAGAGAATTTGAAGATGCTGGCAGAGATCCGGCTCTGCCAGACCCCGGAGGAAGTCAGGGAGCTTCTGGAGGTGAACGATAAAGGGCAGGTGAAAAACACCATGCAGAATGTGTATCAGGTCTTTCAGTCTGACCCGGTACTGCATGGAGCTATCGGCTATAACATCCTCACCGGGCGCATTGACATCTGCAAGCCCCTGTGGTGGGAACGCACCACATCTGCCATGAGCGACACGGATTTCAACTACCTTATGCTGTATCTGGAAAAACGATACGGGCTGAACAACGAAAACCGCATTCGCAGGGCGCTGACGGTGGTTGCGCACCAGAACCAGTACCACCCGATTCGAGAGTATCTGAACCGCCTGGAATGGGATGGAAAAGAGCGCATCCCCTATGTGCTTCATCACTTCCTGGGCGCAGAAATCTGTGCGTATGGCACCGAAGTTATGCGGCTGTTTCTGCTGGGAGCCATTCACCGGGTATTCAGACCGGGCTGCAAGTTTGAACTGATGCTCTGTCTGGTAGGCGGACAGGGAGCCGGTAAATCGACTTTCTTTCGCTTTCTGGCGTGTAAAGATGAATGGTTTTCCGATGACCTGAAAAAGATTGATGACGACAATGTGTTCCGTAAGATGCAGGGACACTGGATCATAGAAATGTCGGAGATGATTGCTACAGCAAACGCACGGAGCATCGAGGATATTAAATCGTTTCTGAGCCGATCCAAGGAAACCTATAAGGTTCCCTATGCAACGGAGCCAGAGGACAGGCTTCGGCAATGTGTGTTCGGCGGCACATCCAATGCGCTGGACTTTTTGCCCCTTGACCGCAGCGGAAACCGCCGCTTTTTGCCCGTCATGGTACATCCCGAACAGGCAGAGGTACACATTCTGGAAGATGAAGCAGCATCCCGGCGCTATATGGATCAGCTGTGGGCAGAAGCCATGACCCTTTACCGGCGAGGAAAGGTACAGCTGAAGCTGTCTAAAGAAATGAACGAGCAGCTGGTTCTCCTGCAAAAGCAGTTCATGCCGGAGGACACCAAGGTGGGCGTGATACAGGCATTTCTGGATGATTTTGATGGAGATATGGTCTGTTCCAAACTTCTCCATCACGAAGCTCTGGGACGCTTTGACGAGCCGAAATCGTGGGAAATACGGGAGATCAACGAGATTATGAACCAGTCCGTGACAGGCTGGATTCCTTATCCCAATCCCAGAAGCTATAAGAAGTATGGCAAGCAAAGGGGCTGGATGCGTGGAAACGAAACGGTGGAAACCGGGACAAGCCCGTTAGATGGTTTTCGTGAACTGACCGAGGAAGAATGCAATCAAATGGAACTGCCGTTTTGAGAAAGGAGACTGGTTTCCTGTTTTATATCCAATCCGTTGCCATATCGGTTTCCGGGAAAAGCCTTGTTCTGCAAGGCTTTTTCTTCTCTGGAAACGAAAGCAACAAAGAAATTCAAGAAAAACCAAAATAGCTAAGACAACTGCCGCAAGGAGAAATCTGATTTTTAGAAGTCAGTTTCCGGTTTCTGTTTCCGGTTCTCCCTTGTCCGGCTTTAGGAGGTATTGAAATGAACGCAGCACAGAAAAACGCAGGGTTTGGAAAGACCTATCCCTGCACAACGAATTGATATATGGAGGTAAATGCCTATGGCGAATAGCAAGAGTAATGCAAGTGAGAAGAACTATTTTGACATTCCGGTATGGCGCAGATACACGCTGACCATTGAAGAAGCCGCTGGCTACTATCACATCGGTGAAGGGAAACTGCGGATGCTGATCGACCAGAATCCACATGAAGATTTCTATGTTATGAACGGAAATCGGGCGCTGATCAAGCGGGAGAAGTTCGAGCGGTATCTGGATCAGGCTACCGCTGTGTAAAAAATAATACGGCAGACCTGCCGTTTTCACATGATACAACTATACGGAGAGCCAAATTTGTGATATGATGTTATCGCAAGTCTGGCTCTCCTTTCTTGAAAGGAGAGATTCCATGAGCGAAAAAAGACGAGACAATCGAAACCGGATTTTGCGTGAAGGCGAATACCAGCGTACAGATGGGAGGTATCGTTACCGATATATTGACGAGGACGGCAAGGAAAAGAATGTATACAGTTGGCGTTTGGACAAGAACGATCCGACACCCAAGGGCAAGAAGCGAGAGCTTTCGCTGAGAGAGAAGGAAAAACAGATTCAGGCAGATCTGTTTGACCACATTGTTACCAATGGTGGTAATTATACGGTAGTTGAACTGGTAGAAAAGTATGTGTCTTTGAAAACCGGAGTGAGCCACAACACCCGTGCAGGATATAAGACCGTGATCAATATCCTGAAGAAAGAAGCTTTTGGAAAGCAGCGCATTGACAAGGTTCGCCTGTCCGATGCGAAAGCATGGCTGATTAAGCTTCAGCAGGTGGATGGCAGAGGGTACAGTTCCATTCACTCCATCAGAGGTGTTCTGAGACCGGCTTTTCAGTTGGCAGTGGATGATGACCTGATCCGTAAGAATCCCTTTGGATTTGAACTGGCATCGGTGATCGTAAATGATTCTGTTACCAGAGAAGCAATCACTCGAAAGCAGGAGCGTGAACTTCTGAAATTTATCAAGGAAGATAAGCATTTCTGCCGATACTACGATGCGATTTATATTCTCTTTAACACAGGGCTGCGTATCTCGGAATTTTGTGGATTGACCTTTTCCGATATCGAGTTCGATCAGAATCGCATCAAGGTTGACCATCAGTTGCAGAGAACATCGCAGATGCAGTATGTGATCCAGGACCCCAAGACGGAAAGTGGTATCCGCTATGTGCCGATGAGTGAGGAAGTGGTGGCGTGTTTCCGCCGTATTCTCGCCAATCGTGTGGCACCGAAAGTGGAGCCGATGGTGGATGGATATGCCGGCTTCCTGTTCCTGGACAAGAACGACAGACCGATGGTTGCGCTGCACTGGGAGAAATACCTGCAGCACATTGTCGAGAAGTACAACAAGATCTACCGCATCCAGATGCCCAAAGTAACCCCTCATGTATGCAGACACACCTTCTGTTCCAATATGGCGAAATCCGGAATGAACCCTAAGACATTGCAGTATATCATGGGCCATTCGGACATCAGCGTGACGCTGAACGTCTACACCCATGTGCAGTTCGATGACGCACAGGCAGAGCTGCTTCGAGTAGCGGAAGCCTGAGATACCCCGTTGGTAAAGCGCATTTATTTACCAACGGATTTACCAATATTGCAGGAAAAAGCATGAGAAAACACGGGAAGATTTGAGAAGATATCCCGAAAACACAGAAACAAGAAAATGCCGAAAAACCCTGCAATATTGGGCATTTGAGAAGAAATACAAGACTTATTTGGAGATATAAGACGATGATAAAAATACTATTTGTCTGCCACGGCAATATCTGCCGCAGTCCTATGGGGGAATATGTTTTAAAGGATATGGTGAAAAAGGCCGGACTTTCTGAGCGGTTTGAGATCGCTTCTGCGGCAGTGAGCCGGGAGGAGATTGGGAATCCGGTGTATCCTCCTGCCCGGCGGGAGCTAAGTAAGCACGGCATTTCCTGCCAGGGGCATGCTGCCCGGCAGGTGACCATGAAGGATTACCACCACTTTGACCGGATCTATTATATGGATGCCAGCAATGCCCGGTGGCTTTCCCGGATGCTGCCGAAGGACCCGGACAAGATCCGGCCCCTGCTGGATCACGATGTGGCCGACCCCTGGTACACCGGGGATTTTGCAGAAACCTGGCGGGATATCCTGGCCGGATGTGAGAAAATTATGGAGGAATTTGCATGAACCGGGAACTTCTGGAAGAAAAGCTGGCACAGCTTCCGCTGTATATCTATGACTGGATCGATCCGAAGGAGCTGGAATTCTCCCAGCGGATTCGCTGGATCTGTGAAAACGAATGCCCCATGTATGGAAAATCCTGGGCCTGCCCTCCCGGCGTGGGCAGCGTGAACCGGTGCAAGACCAAATGCCTGGGTTACGAAAACTGCCTGATGATCTCCACCATTGTGGAGGTTTCCGACATTGCCGACCTGGAGGAGACCCTGGCCACCCGGCCGGAGCACGAGGACATCACCAACCAGGTTCGCGATGCCATGCGGGAGCTAGGTGTGGAGCCCTATGTTCTGTCCACAGAAGCCTGCACCATCTGCGAGCACTGCGCCATTGCGGAGGGCAAGCCCTGCCGGTTTCCGGAGAAGATGCACCCCTGCGTGGAAAGCCACGGCATCAACGTGATCCCCGTGCTGGAAAGCCGGGGGCTGGAATTCCAGTTCGGCGCCAACGTTGTCACCTGGATCTCCCTGCTGTTCTATTAAGATGGGAAAGCAATTCAAAACCGAACGGGCCGCCCAGCAGCAGGCCCACATCTGCCAGGCTCTGGTGGCTCTGATGGAGAAGCAGAGCTACGGCGAGATTTCTGTCAGCGGCATCTGCGTCCAGGCGGACATACCCCGCAGAACCTTTTACTACTACTTTGACAGCAAGGAAGATGTTCTGTCCTTCCTGCTGGACGGAGTGCTGAAAGAATGCGCTCTGGAATCCATGCTGCGCACCTCCCGGCCGGAAGAGCTGGCGCCGAGCCTTACCCGGTTCTTCCGCTACTGGCGGGACTGCCGCCGCCGGGAGCTGACGGTGCTGATGCGCAGCGGACTGGAGCAGGAGCTGATCATGCGGTGCCTGAGATGGGTCAGCTCGGAACAGCAATGGACACAGCTGGTTGCCGATTATACGGAGGAGGAACGCTCCGTCAGTATGCTGCTGGGAATCACCAGCGTGTTTTATACGCTGCTGCACTGGTGCGCCCGGGAATTCCGGCAAAGCCCCGAATACATGGCCGCCTGCGTAGCCCGGATTCTGACAACGCCGCTGGTAAAGTGAAATTATGCAAACCATTTACAAGGGAGGATTTTAAATCCTCCCTTTTTTCTTCGGAGGGATCAGGGCGGATTGGAAATCCGCCCCTACAAAAACCATTGTACCATTATCATTTTCCCCGGCCTTTTAGGATAATCACCAAAAAGCCCGGGGTTCTTTTCTGCACAAACCTGCACAGGTGCGCAGTTTTGAACATTGTATTTTGCGCATCTGCCATTTATAATGAAAATGTTAAAGAAAATCGGATTTCTGACGAAAGGAGCGCACATCATATGCGTCAAATCGTAAACCTGAATACCAAGTGGGCCTTCTCCAAGGAATGCACCGCTGTTCCTGCTGCCATGCCCGGCAACTGGCACTGGGTACATCTGCCCCATACCTGGAACGCCATCGACGGCCAGGACGGCGGCGGTGACTACTACCGGGGCAAGTGCTACTATGCCAAGACCATCGACAAGATCGACCTTCCCGAAAGCCAGCGCTACTTCCTGGAAATTAACGGTGCCAACCACACCGCCGCCGTTTACTGGAACGGCCAAAAGGTTGGCTATCACCAGGGCGGCTACTCCACCTGGCGCGTGGACGTGACCGATGTGATGGCTTCCTCCAATTTCATCGTCTTTGAAGTGGACAACTCCATTGTGGACAATGTCTATCCCCAGCACGCGGACTTTACCTTCTACGGCGGTCTGTACCGGGATGTGAATCTCATCTGCGTGCCCGAAAGCCACTTCGAGCTGGAGCATTACGGCACCCCCGGCATCAAGGTCACGCCCATCGTTGACGGCGATAACGCCAGCGTGGAGATTGAGGTCTGGACAAAGAACGCAGACGGCAAGGCGCTGACCTACATCATCACCGATGGAGAAGGCGCAGTGGTCGCCGAGACCACCACCGCCGAGACCAAGGTCAATTTCGTTATTGAAAACGTCCACAAGTGGCAGGCCCGGAAGGACCCCTACCTGTACACCGCCACTGTCAAGCTGGAAAGCTTCGATACCGTTTCCACCCGTTTCGGCTGCCGCTCCTATGTGATCGACCCCGACAACGGCTTCATCCTCAACGGTGAGGAATACCCCCTGCGGGGTGTGGCCCGCCACCAGGACCGTCTGGGCCTGGGCAACGCACTGCTTCCCGAGCACCATGCAGAGGATGTGGACATGATCATGGAAGGCGGCTTCACCACCATCCGGCTGGCCCACTATCAGCACAACCAGTATTTCTACGACCTGTGCGACGAAAAGGGTCTGGTGCTCTGGGCTGAGATCCCCTACATCACCACCCATCTTCCCAACGGCAAGGAAAACACCATCCAGCAGATGACCGAGCTGATCACCCAGAACTACAACCACCCCTCCATCGTGGTCTGGGGCCTTTCCAACGAGATCGATGCCAACGGTGTCAACGAAGCAGATGTGATCGACAACCACAAAAAGCTGAACGCTCTGGTGCATGAGATGGACAAGACCCGCCTGACCACCATGGCTGCCGTCTCCCCCTGCCCCACTGACCATCCCTACATTTCCATCCCCGATACCGTCTCCTACAACCACTATTTCGGCTGGTACGGCGGCACCATTGAGACCTACGGCCCCTGGTTCGACAAGTTCCACGCCGAGCATCCCAATCAGCCCATCGGCATCTCCGAGTACGGCTGCGAAGCCCTGTGGTGGCACAATTCCAATCCCGAAGCCGGTGACTATTCCGAAGAATACCAGGCTGTTTACCACGAGTCCCTGATTAAGCAGCTGTTCACCCGGAAGTATATGTGGGCCACCCACTGCTGGAATATGTTTGACTTTGCTGCCGATGCCCGCAACGAAGGCGGTGAGGCCGGTCAGAACCACAAGGGTCTGGTGACCTTTGACCGGAAGTACAAGAAGGATGCCTTCTATGCCTACAAGGCATGGCTGTCTGACGAGCCCTTCGTCCACCTGTGCTCCAAACGTTATGTCGACCGCACCGAAGATGTGACCAAGGTCACCGTTTACTCCAACCTGCCTGAGGTAGAGCTGTTTGCAAACGGCGTTTCCGTCGGAAAGAAGGAAGCAGCCGACCACTTCTTCTATTTCCAGGTTCCCAATGTGGGAGAAACCAGACTGGTGGCCGTGGCCGGTGACTGCCGTGACGAGAGCGTCATCCGCAAGGTGTCCGAGCCCAATCCCGCCTACATCCTCACCGAAAAGGGCGCTGTGCTGAACTGGTGGGACATCATCCACATCGACGGCTATGCCGACCTGAACACCAAGCTGAGCAAGGTGGTGGCCGCTGCGGGCATGGACGAAACCTGCCGTCTGCTGGCCCCTCTGCTGGGCCCTGCCGCCCGGAAAGAAGGCGTGGGTATGCTGGATGCCATGACCGTGCTCCGGGCCATCAACGTCATCACCGGCATGATGCGCATGCCCGTCACCAAGGAAATGCTGATGGACCTGAACGCCGAACTGAACAAGATCGCTCTGGTATAACGCAAAAAATCGCCTCCCTCATTCCCGAGGGAGGCGGTCTTTCGTCCGTCATCATAATTCGTAGGGGAGGATTTTGAATCCTCCCTTATACCTTCGTCCATAAAGCGGTATGAAAATACGAAGGCACTTTGTTATCGTTACGCTGTGGGCGGATTGGAAATCCGCCCCTACAATATTTTTCCCGGCTTATTTCCGGTACTTGCCCTTGCTGCCCTTTTTCAGGATGATCACCAGCACCACGGTGCAGGCGATGGCGCAGGCAATGGTGATAAAGAACAGCACCTTCCACCAGGCAAAGCCGCTTTCTTCTGCGGCGGGAACCTTTCCTTCAGATTTCTGCACGCCGCATATGGTGCAGGTGTACAGAACCGAATCCTCCGGACCCTCTTCCCCTTCGTCCCAGGTATGGGGCTCTGCCTCGCTCAGCTCTCCGCAGTCACATGCCTGCCAGTGGACTTCGGCATCGCTCTGCCACTGCTGTGCAAATTCATGGACATGGGCTTCCAGGGCCGGGGCCATCTCATAGGAACAGATCCTGCACAGCTGAGGGGTATCCTCGGTGGCTTCCTCGCCGGGCTCGTGCTCGGCCTTATCACAGGATTCTCCGCAGAGGGTGCAGTCGGCCCAGTGGCCGCCTGCGTCATAGAACCAGCCGCCGTCATAATTATGGGCGGTGGGGGTCACATAGCCGCAGTCGTTGCAGTCCGGGTCGCAGGGATCGTCGTATACATGCTCGGCAAAATCCTTCTGCTCCTCACAGCCGGCACAGGCGATCCAGTGACCGGTCTCGTCAGAGGACAGGGTCTTGCCGTAATTGTGGGTGTGGTTCAGCTTTGCCGTCAGGGTGTAGCCGCAGGTCAGGCAGATCTGGGCCTTTTCCTCGGTGGCCGCAGGGCCGGGATAGTGCTTGCCGAAGTCCTTCTGGTCGCCGCAGATGGTGCAGCCGTGCCAGTGGCCCTTGGAATTCTTGCTCCAGATGGTGGCGTACTTATGCTCCGTCTCCCGGGTCAGGCCGCAGACATTGCAGTCGGTATCGCAGTCATTGTCCCAGGTGTGGGTGGTCAGCTTGGGGATCACCTCGATCAGCGCGCCGCCGCAGGTGGTGCACAGATGGATGAAGCCGCCCTCCTCCGCACAGGTGGGGGGAACGGACACGGTGCCGCCGTCCCAGGCATGGGCGCCGGATTCGCTGTGGCCGCAGTGGATGCAGGAACGGCTGTGGGTAGTCTCCGTCAAAGCCCAGTCACCCATGGTGTGGGTGGTGGACACGGGCATGGTCTCTTCCTTCCGGGTGCCGCAGCCGGTGCAGGTATAGCTCTTGATGCCGGTATCCTTGCAGGTGGGCTGCTTGTCCACCTGGCCAAGATTCCAGGTATGTCCGGCGGTTTCCTCCACACCGCAGTCGGTGCAGGAGCGCTTATGATTGCTGCCGTCCACATTCTGCCAGCCGGCCCAGACATGGGTGCCGGTTGCAGCCAGCTCGCCGTTTTTGGTGGCACCGCAGAGGGTGCAGGTATATTTGATGGAGCCGGGTGTCTTGCAGCCGGGATAAGCCAGCACCGCGCCGTTATCCCAGGCATGTGTACACTCCGTGGGAGCAGGAGGATTTGTGGCAGGGGGCGTTGTGACCGGAGGCTCCGCAGCCGGAGGTGCGCTGGGTGCCGGATCGGCTGCAGGGGTTTCCGCCGCGGGTGCGGGGGCTTCCCCGGTCTCGGAAGCAAAGGCCGGTACCGCCAGAGCCAGCAGCAGCGCCAGACTCAGCCACAGGCAAAGAACTCTTCTCATAAAATTTCCCTCTCTTTCTCTGAACGAAACATTCGGAGGCTTTCCAAAATCCGGAAAGTCTCCTTTTGCTTACTATACGATAAATCAGCACCGATTGCAACAAAATCAATTGTTAAGTTTTTCTTAATTAAACCTTAAGGTTTCGTCTTTGCCATACCCATTCGTAGGGGAGGATTTTTAATCCTCCCTTATGCTTTTGTCTATGAAGCCGGTATGAAAATACGAAGGTGCTTTGTTATCGCTACGCTGTGGGCGGATTGGAAATCCGCCCCTACAAAATCTATAACGGAACAGAGCCCGACCTGAAGTTTGCTTATACCCAGCACGTAGGGGAGGATTTTTAATCCTCCCTTATGCTTTCGTCTATGAAGCCGGTATGAAAATACGAAGGTGCTTTGTTATCGTTACGTTGTGGGCGGATTGGAAATCCGCCCCTACAAAATTTATAACGGAACAGGCCCCGGGCTGCTTGGTGCAGTCCGGGACCGGGGAGAAATAGCGTATTTTCAGCGTTCCTCGCGGAAATAGTTGACGCCCAGAGAGGCAGGCAGGCCGCTGCCCCGCTTGCTGCGGATGGACGTTGCCACCAGCACGATGGCGGTGATGATGAAGGGCAGTGCCTGATACAGCTGGGTGGGAATGGCTGCCAGCCAGCCTAAGATGCCGGGGAAGGCTGCTGCCAGAGAGCTGCCGGATACCCGGAGGGTATTGAAGAAGCCAAAGACAAAGGTGCCTCCGATGGCCAGGGCAGGATTCCAGTTGGCGAAGATGACCAGTGCCACGGCGATCCAGCCGTAGCCGTTGATCCAGCAGCTGCTGTTGAAGGAGCCGGACATATTCAGACCCATGTAGTAGCCGCCGATGCCCATGATGCCGCAGCCCAGGCAGATGTGCAGATACTTCATACGTCTGACGTTGATGCCCACAGAGTCTGCCGCGCCGGGATTCTCACCCACGGAGCGCAGCTTCAGGCCGGGGGTGGTGCGGTTTAAGTACCACCACATCACCAGCGCGATGGCGATGCCCAGATACACCAGAATGTTGTGGCTGAACAGACCCTGACCCAGCAGAGGGATCTGAGACAGGCCAGGGATGGGAATGTCAGCAAAGCCGGCCTTGATGTTGGCATACTCGCCCATGATAGGCCAGGCCACGGATTTCAGGCCGTTGCCCACGAAGAAGTAGACACCCAGGCCGAAGGTGGTCAGCGTCAGGCCGGTGATGTTCTGATTCGCCTGCAGGGAAACCGTCATCACCGCGAACAGCAGGCCGCACAGGGCGGCGGTCAGGAAGGCCACCAGAATGCCCACCATCAGGGAATTGGCATAGCAGCCGCAGATGTAGCCGAAAATGGCGCCCACAGCCATGATGCCCTCCACGCCCAGATTCAGGCTGCCGGACTTTTCCACCACGATCTCACCCACGGTGCCGTAAAGCAGAGGGATATTGTAGACCACGATGTTGTGAACGAAGGAAGTGAGCACTCCCAGCTTATCCAGTTCCATGATCACTTGCCTCCTTTCTTAACCATGACCACCCGGAAACGGGTGTAGAAATCTGCAGAGAGCACCAGGAACAGAATCACGCCCTGGAGCATATTGGCAAAGCTGGAATCCACCTGGGAGAAGGTTGCCGCAGCCACGGTGGAACCGTAGTGCAGCACGCAGATCAGGGCGGATACCACAAAAATAACAGCGGTGTTCAGCTGAGACAGCCAGGCCACGATGATGCCCGTCCAGCCCACATCATCGGTGATGGCAGTGGACAGGATGCCGGCGGTGCCCACCTTGAAGGCGGCAGCCAGACCGATCAGGGCGGCGGACAGGAACACGGTGCGCAGCACGATGGTATTGACCTTCATGCCCGCATACCGGGCGGTGCCGGCGCTGTCGCCCACCACGGAGATCTCATAGCCCTGCTTGGTATAGCGCAGGTAAACAAAGACCAGCACACCGATGATCAGGGTCAGGATCACGCAGATGTTCAGGGTAAACTTTTCACCCATGGGAATGCCGGGGAAGGATACCAGCTTGGCGAAGCTGGCAAACACAGGCCGCTGGGAGCCTTCATCCAGGAAGAAGTTCCACTCCGCCTTGGTCTCGCCCAGGAAAGTCAGAATATACAGGGCGATGTAGTTGAGCATCAGCGTCAGCAGGGTCTCGTTGGTGCCGAACTTTACCTTCAGGGCAGCCACGAACAGGCCGTAAAGACCGGCAACCACCATGGCCGCCAGACACATCAGCAGCAGTGTTGCCCCATTGGGAAGCACAGGGCCTGCCTTGAAGGCCACGAAGGCGGCGGAAATGGCGCCCAGGATAAACTGGCCTTCGCCGCCGATGTTCCAGAACCGCATCTTAAAGGCCAGAGACAACGCAACCGATGTCAGGGCCAGGGGAACCAGCTCTTTTAAATAGTTGATCCAGACCTTGTAGGCGATCTTGTTGCCGATGGTGCCCATGGTGAACATGCGGGTGTAGTAGGCCACAGGGTCAACTCCCAGGCCAGTCAGCAGAGCCGCACCCAGCAGCAGCGCCAGAAGCACCGCGCCCAGGTAGAAGCAGCATTTTTTCCACAGGGGGCAGTTTTCCCGTTTTACAATATGAAAGCGCATCCTCATGCCTCCTCTTCCTGCTGCTGTTCGCCGAAGCGGGTATCCTTGGCGATGCCCGCAGGCTTGTCCTCGTACTTGTAGATCAGATCCAGAGCACCGGTCATCATCAGGCCCAGCTCCTCCTTGGTGGTCTTGTGGGCATGGACAACGCCCATAACCTTGCCGTGGCAGAGCACCATGATCTTATCGCACAGGGCCATCATCACGTCCAGATCCTCGCCCACGAACAAAATACCCACACCGGCTGCCTTCTGCTGGTTCAGGATATTGTAAATGGCGTAGGAGGAATTGATGTCCAGACCCCGGACGGGGTAAGCGGTGATGATGACGTTGGGGCCGGCCTTGATCTCACGGCCCAGCAGCACCTTCTGCACATTACCGCCGGACAGACGGCGCACAGGCGTCTCCGTGGAGGGGGTCACCACCTCCAGATTCCGGATGACCTCTTCCGCATCCTTGCGGCCGGTTTTCCGGTCCACAAAAATGCCCTTGGAATCGGAATACTTTTTCAGGATCATATTGTCCGTAATGGACAGAGAAGGCGCCAGACCCATGCCCAGCCGGTCTTCCGGAATGAAGGACATGGAGATACCCTTGTCCAGAATGGCTTTGGGGGACAGGCCCACGATATTCTCGCCATTGTGGATCATCTGCCCCTTCTCAATGGGACGAAGACCGGCAATGGCCTCGCACAGCTCCTTCTGGCCGCAGCCGGCAATACCGGCAACACCCAGGATCTCGCCGCCGCGGATATAGAAGCTCACATTGTCGATGGCGGTGGCGCCTTCATCGGAACGGATGGAAACGTCACGAACCTCCAGCAGAGGCCGGGTCTTGCTCATGGGGGTACGCTCGATGTTCAGGTCGATCTTACGGCCCACCATCCATTCGGTCAGCTCCTGCTCGCTGGTTTCGGCGGTATTCACGGTGGTGATATATTCGCCCTTGCGCAGAATGGCCACCCGGTCGGAAATCTCCATAACCTCGTTGAGCTTATGGGTGATGATGATGATGGAATGGCCCTCCTCCTTCATGCGCCGCAGCACGCCGAAGAGCTTCTGGATCTCCTGCACCGTCAGAACGGCGGTGGGCTCGTCCAGAATGATGATCCTGGCGCCGTAATAGAGCACCTTGATGATCTCCAGGGTCTGCTTTTCGGAAACGGACATGTTGTAGACCTTTTTCTTCGGGTCGATCTCGAAGCCGAATTTTTTGGCCATTTCCTCGATCTCGGCAAAGCGGTCCTTCTTCAGGGTGAAGCCGGACTTCTCCTTACCCATCCAGATATTGTCCGCAGCGGAGAACACGTCCACCAGCTTGAAGTGCTGGTGCACCATGCCGATGCCAAGTTTCTTGGAATCCTCGGGAGAATCGATGGAAACTTCTTTTCCTTCCACAAAGATGTGGCCGCTGTCCGGCTTGTAGATACCGGAGAGCATGTTCATCAGCGTGGTCTTGCCGGAGCCGTTTTCACCCAGCAGCGCAAGAATCTCGCCGGGACGGACATTCAGCTCCACATTGTTGTTGGCAACCACACTGCCGAAGGTCTTGGTGATGCCCTTCAGCTCGATGGCATATTCATAAGCCATGGAGAGTTCCTCCTTCTTTCCTTATTATGTATCGTTCAAAGACATGAGACAGGGAATAAAAACAAGTGCGGTAGTGCCCAAAGGCTTCCCCCGGGGGGAAGCTGTCAAAAATCTATGATTTTTGACTGATGAGGGGTGGCGTGCAGTAACGAATTGTACAGGGTTCCATAGAAACAGACAATGGCACGTTTTTTTATGCTGCATGCCACTGTGAAAGATTTCGCCATCCCTCATCCGTCACGGCTTCGCCGTGCCACCTTCCCCCCGGGGGAAGGCTTTTTTATTCCTTATCTCCTGCCTTTGAAGGGCAAAAACCGGGCCGGCCGGTATGGGCCGGCCCGGTAACCTTTGCTTATCGGGTCAGTTTGAAATCAGATTATGCTTCCTGAACGCCGGCCACGAAGTAGTTCATGGTGCCGGTGATGACGCCGTCCTCAACGGAAGCGCCGCCTGCAGCAACGATCTCGTTGCCTGCATTGTCCATCAGGGGAGCCTCGACCTGAGACACAACGCCGTCCACGATCTCCAGCTTCACACCGGAGAAGACATCCCACTCACCGTTGACCATCATAGCCTTGACGGTGTCGATGATTTCCTGGGTGCCTGCAGCGCAGTTGTCGGACAGGGGGGAGACGTCAACAAAGCCCTCAGCCAGGCCGCCGTAGTAAGCGGGGGTGCCCATGGTGGCAACGAAGTTGGAGGCATCGCCGCAGGCCATGGCAGCCTCCATAGCGGTGCGGTAGTAGACATTCCAGTTCCAGATGGCAGCGGTCAGGTGAGCAGCGGGAGCGTCGGGGGTCATGTCGGAGTTGTAGCCGCAGCCGAAGACGCCAGCGTTCTCAGCAGCGATCTGAGGCTGAGCGGAGTCGCAGTGCTGGGAGATGACGCCGCAGCCGTAGGACTCGATCAGTTCCACAGCGAAAGCGGACTCGTTGACCTCATCAGCCCATGCGCCCAGGTTCTTGACATAGACGGTAGCATCGGGGTTCACAGCCTGAACGCCCAGAGCGAAGCCGTTGATACCGGAAGCGGTCTCAGCGTACTCGGTGCCGTAAGCGGCAACGTAGCCAACGTTGTTGTTGCCCAGCTCCAGGGACTTCATGCCTGCAGCGATACCGGCCAGGTAACGGGCCTGGTAAGCACGGCCGAAGTAGTTGTTGAAGTTGGTCTCGTTGGACTTGTAGCCGGTGGCGTGGGAGAAGATCACATCGGTGTACTCGGCAGCAGCCTCTTCCATGGCGTCGATGTAGCCGAAGGAGATGCCGAAGATGATGTTGGCGCCTTCACCGACCAGGGTGTCGATGGCGGCCAGGACCTGCTCCTTGTCCTCGGGGACTTCGTCCACGATGACCAGCTGAGTAGCGGTGTCCAGACCCAGCTCATTCATAGCGGTGGTGATGCCGTTGTGGTGAGCGAAGGTGTAGCCGGCGGTGTCGTTCTTGCTGTTGATGTAGATGGCGCCGACCTTGAAGTCAGCAGCAGCGGCAGCGGTTTCTGCGGGAGCTTCAGCAGCAGCGGTCTCAGCAGCCTTGGTCTCGGCGGGAGCCTCGGTCTTGCCGCCGCAGGCAGCCAGGGACAGAACCATAGCAGCAGCCATCAGCAGTGCGATGATCTTTTTCATTTGTTTTTCCTCCTGTAAAAATATTGGGTTTATGGAAACACGACTATCCGTGTTTTCAGCGAAAAATTAGGAATACCACCTATTTTTGCATGGAAAAACATAGCACAATATCGTGCTAAAGTCAATAAGATCAAACATTCTTTGAAGAAAAATCCAAAAACTGACGGCTTTTCAGCATATTTTTATGCAGTCTGCGAACAGGTTTCCCTGCCGGAAAAACCGCAGGGCAGGGTCATGACCCTGCCCTGTATCGGAACGCAAAAATTCAGTCCTGCTTGCGGAAGGTGATCTCGCCGGTTTCCGCGTCCATGGCATCCACGATGGCCAGAGATTCCAGGTGATAACCCAGATTCCGGATGACCTTGCCGCCGATCTGGAAGCCCTTCTCAATGGCGATGCCCAGGCCCTCCACGGTGGCGCCTGCCGCCTCGGCAATGGAGATCAGTCCCTGCAGGGCGCAGCCGTTGGCCAGGAAATCATCGATGATCAGAACATGGTCATTTTCGTTCAGGAATTTCTTGGACACAATGACCTGATTTTTGTTCTTGTGGGTAAAGGATTCCACCTCTGCCACGTACATCTCGCCCTCGATGTTGATGGACTTGGACTTTTTGGCAAAAACCATGGGCACACCGAACTCGTTGGCCACCGGGTAGGCAATGGCAATGCCGGAAGCCTCGATGGTCAGCACCTTGGTGATGGGCTTGTCTGCAAAGCGGCGGTGGAATTCCCTGCCGATCTCATTCATCAGGGCAATGTCCATCTGGTGATTCAGGAAGGAGTCCACCTTCAGCACATTGCCGGGCTTCACCATGCCGTCCTTTGCGATTCTCTCTTCTAAAAAGTTCATAGGAAATACCTCCTGTCATATTCTGGAACCAATATAGCACGGTTCGACAAAATTGTCATCTGGTTTTTGTTAATCACTTCCGATTCCACCTCGCCTGCCTGTAGGGGCGGATTTCCAATCCGCCCGAAACGAACCGGCAGCAACCCGGTTTCGTATTTTCCGCGCAGGTTCACAGCCGCAAGTATCAGGGAGGATTCAAAATCCTCCCCTACGGTTTTGGCATATTCGATTTGGCACGCACAGCAGCCGAATGAAAGACACGCGGCGCAGCCGAAGCTGCGCCGGTTTGGATTTTGGTTACTTGTTTACCTTGACATTGACGGTAATCTGGGTGGCTGCGGTGTCTGCGCAGTTGCCCTCGGGGTAGACGTTCAGAACAAGCTTGTAGGTCTTGCCGGCAACCAGATGGCCGGGAACGGCGATCACCAGATTGATCTGGGCTTCCTTACGATCCTCGCTGATGGTCATGGTGGCTCTGGGGCTGCTGCCCAGGGCTGCCACGATCTCGGAGGAGGTCTTGCTGCCGTTGATGCCAATCCGGGCGATGGGCACATCGGAGGTCAGCTTTGCGGACATGGGCGTGGACTGACTCTGGTAGAAGGTCACGGCAGGCGCTGCCAGGGTGAGCTTGCTCTGGGTGACCTTGATCCGCAGTGCGGATGCGGGGATGGTCTTGCCGCAGATGGTATAGACAAAGCTTACCTGATAGGTTTCCTTGGTGGAATACTCGCCAGCTTCCCGCTTCTGCTCCACCAGCTTCAGCTGGAAGGTCTGATTGCCGGAGGCATCGGTGCTCAGCTCCGTCAGCTGGAACATGTCGCGGTCCGCGCCGCTCAGGGCCACATTCGTAACCTTGCCTGCGGCATTGTTAATCTTGGTGATGGTATAGGTGATGGCGCTGTTGGGGTCAAGCACATCCAGCTTGCCGGAAGTACGATGGCTGACGGTGACATTGGCATCCTTGGCCTGGACGGTCAGCTTCACGGGGTCCAGACGGACTTCCTGACCGGCGCTGTTTTGAACAACGGGGGTCAGCTCATACTTGTAGCTGCCGGTATAGCCTCTGTTCAGCTTTGCCAGCAGGACGCCCCGGTCGGCATCATAGGTCAGCGTCACGAAGGTGCTGTTCTGGTTCAGGCCCAGGAACCGGGTGATGCGGACGTTGGCTGCCAGAGTCACGGGGATCTCCACCACCTCGCCTGCTGCCAGGGAGGTATTCAGCTTCACATTGGAGCTGCCCAGCTTTGCCTTGGGCAGGCTGTCGCTGACTCTCACGGAATGCTTGACGGTGATGGGCTCCAGCCAGTTGTCCAGCTGCACATCCACAGAGGCAGAACCCCGGAAGTCGCCGCCGAAGTCCAGGCACACCAGACCGTTGCTGGAGACACTGTCCACATATTCGCCGTTGATATTGCTGTTTGTCAGGGCCATGAAGGACTTGGTGGTCTTGTTGTAGATCTTGAAATAGGTCTTGTAATCGCCGCTGAGGCGGGTATTGATGACGCTGGAGGAAGGATCAGCCGTCAGGCTGGGCTTTGCCTTGGAGGCGTTGAGGTTGATGGACTTCTCCACATATTCATAGTAGCCCTCAAAGCCGATATACACCTTGACTCTGGTGGAGATGTCATTCAGGGTATCTGCATAACCGGTCTGATAGACTGTTGCAACACCGGTTTCTTCATCGTAGTCCAGGTCAAAGAACTCGGACTCCATGTAGATATCGCTGATGCGGGCATCCTTGGCGGTGACCTGCAGCTGCACGGTGCTGTCGGTATAGAACAGCTCGAACCTGCCCACCTGCTTCAGCGTGACACTGGGCATGGACTTGCGCACGGAGATCTTCAGATTGAAGGTGTACTCGGTTTCCTTCCAGTCGCCGTCATCGGTCTCCCGCTCGCACAGGACGGTGAGCTTTGCGTTGATGGTGCCGTTGTTCAGCTCGTCATTGGGAACGATGGTCAGAACGCCTTCGTCATAGGATGCATACAGCCGGTCCTCATCCTCGAAATACACATCCAGGATTTCGTTGCCGTAGCTGGGGATCAGAGCCACCTGGCAGCTGTCCTCCTTATTGGGGTTCAGGGTCAGGCTGGTGGAAGCCAGACGGGGGCTGTAGTCCATGACCGTCAGGCTCAAGGATGCCTTGAGCTTTGCCAGGTCGGTGGTCTCGGCGGTGATGGCTGCCATGCCGTCCTGCTTAGCCTTGATGGTGACCTCGGCGGTGCCGTCGCTGAGACCCCTGACGGTGGCCAGCTTGGTATTGGAGGAGGTCCACTTCAGGCTCTTGCCGGTCAGCTCCATGATGCCGTCCTTGTCGTGAGCCTCGGGGTAGATGAAGAAGGTATAGCTCTCGCCGTCCAGGTCTGCCAGATCCAGAGCCAGGGCCGTTTCGCTTTCCTGGTTGGGCTCGTCATGGGCCAGGGTCAGGGAACGGGTCTGGGGAACGATGACCTTTACCTTCAGGGAAACCTTACGGTTCATGGGATCATCCACCAGAGTCGCGGTGACGGTTGCCGTGCCGGTCTTCTCGCCGCCGATGATCACGCCTTCCTCGTCTACGGTCAGGATATCCTCATTGGAAGAGGTGAATTCCAGATATTCGGGGTTGATCCAGCCGTCGCCGAAGACGGAAACCTGTGCCTCATCGCCCTGCTGCAGGCCGATCTCGGGAACAGTGCTTTCCATGGTCAGCTTCTTGGCGGGATCCACATAGTAGGCATTCAGGGTGATGACGGCAGTCTTCTTATTGCCGTCGATGGAGGTGGCAGTCAGTTTCACCGGGCCGAAGCCGCCTTCCTTGACGGGCACCCGGTAGACGCCGCCGCCATGGTAGGTGATCTTGTTGGCATCCACAATGTTGCCCTTGTCGGAGGTCCACTTCACCAGAGGCAGGGCGCTGTAGTAATCATCGTTGGTTTCCGCGGACACAGTCAGTTCCACATAGCCCTCTTCCAGGGTCTGCTTGTCCACATAGGCAGTGGTGCCGATGATCTCACCCACGCTGATGCTGTCGATGGAAATTCCGGAAACACCGGCATAAATTCTGCCGCCATTGTTGGTGGGGATATTGGTGGGGTCTTCTTCATTGGGTGCAGCCAGGTCGCCGTAGAAATACAGCTTGCCGCCGGAGGCCACATTCATGCTGCCCTCCAGGGTCATGGCAATGCCCTCGGGCACCACAAAGGTACCGGAAATGCTGACGGATGCACTGTCGCTGACGGTGACCGTATGGGTATACTCATAATCCATTTCCTGATCATCACCGTAGTAGGGATAGACCAGGGTGATCATTACATTCTTGGGAACCGACACCTTGCTCCAGAAGGCAGAGCCGGAATAATAGATCTCCGCACCGGCGAAGCCGTCCCGCTTGGTCAGGTCGATGCAGCGGGTCAGGGTACTTTCATCCGTGGTCTCGCACAGCAGGGTGATATTCTTTCTGGCAATGCCGGTGATGGTATCCACGCTGTCATGGGTGTAGTCAGCCATTGTTACGGCATTTTTGCGCTGGGTATAGCTGCCTTCCACATACAGGTGGCCGTCGGATTCGTGGTTGGTGTACACGGCGATATAGCCCGCGTTCACCAGACGGCTGCCCTCAGGGATATCCAGCTGGGCACCGGGATAAAGCACCAGGGTGCCGTTGACGGTGAAGGTAACATTCTTGGGAATCACGAAGCTGCCGCCGTTGCCCATCTCCAGCACCGCGCCCTCGGGGATCACGAAGTTGCGGTCCAGGATGGCGGGGCCGTTCAGAAGGAAGGGCTCCTCCATATCTGTGGATTCGGCCAGCAGCGCTTCCAGGGTATCCTGGTCGATGGGAGCATTTTCGGTGTCGCCCACGATGGTGCCGCCCTCATTAACAGGGCCATTGCCCTCCCACTCGCCGTAGATCAGCAGCTGACCGGGCTCATACACGGTGACAACGCCGCTGTTCTGGACATAGCCGTAGGTGATCACCAGACCGCTGATGTCGATGGTGCCATTCAGCACATTTTCCGGGTCCTCTTCATCCACAAACTGTGCGTTGATCAGAGAACCGTTGTTTCTCAGGGTGCCCCCTTCATTGACGGTAAGGATGCCCTCCGGGCCGTTTTCCAGAGTGCCGTCGTTGATCACAACGCCGCCTTCATTGATATCCAGGGTGCTGCCGTTGGCCAGATAGGCAAACTCGTCAATGCGCAGTACGCCGTTTTCATTGACGGTGATGCTGCCGGTTCCGGTCAGCTGGCCGCCATGATACCAGGTGCTGCCTTCATTGATGTCGATGGAGCCGTTGTTTTCCAGTGCGGCATCCTCGGAAACATACACAACGCCGCCCTCCAGGCTGATGCCGCCGTCGATGACGGTGGTGCCGGATTCAAAGTTCAGGGCAACATTGGCAGGAACCGTGATGCTGTCAGACAGGGAAATCTCATCGCCCCAGACGTTGATGATGCCCCGGGGATAGCCGTTCTCCATTTCGGATGCCAGATTGCCCGCCACGGTTCCGAAATCGGTGTCATCGTAAATTTCCGCATAGAGGATCTGATGATCCATGGGAATGCCGGTGATGGTGCCGATGCCGTCCCCGGTAACCACCTGATACAGCCGGGCATCGTCCGCATGGACATACTTGCCGTCGATCGTGATGGTGCCCATTTCATTTTCGATCAGAGCATTGTTGGTCAGGGTCGCGCCGGTCTCCACCGTCAGAACCATGCTTTCGGTGTCAATATTGCCATCGTTGACCAGGCTGCCGCCCTGATGTAAGGTTACATAACATTCCGTATCAGGGCACATGTTATACAGGATGCCGCTGCTGCGCACCTGTCCGTAAATGGCCATGTTGCCGCTGAGGGCGCCATTGTTGCTTACCGTGCCGTAGACCACCAGCATTTTTTCGTCAGCATCATCGTCCACGGTGCCGTTGTTGGTCAGAGTGCCGTAAACTTCAGCATTGCAGCCGCTGATGGTCATCCGGGCATCCTCGCCCAGGATCAAATGGCCGCCTTCCTCCACGGTCAGGAAAACCTCTTCCTCTTCGGTTTCCGCATCATCCGCGCACTGGCTCTCAAAATCGCAGTTCACGGTCATGGTCACGCCGTCGGGAACGGTTATCTCACCGTAAGCAGTCAGCGTTCCGCCTGCGGGAACGGTCAGATCCGCATCCGCGGTAAAGGGCCGCCACAGAACATAGACTTCGCCCTCGGCAAAGAATTCTCTGGTTCTGCGCTCCAGCAGGGCGGCGTTCATTTCGAACACATCGCCGCCGATGGTGCCGCCGTTGTCCACAGGATCGGTGCCGTACCAGTTGTATTCCACCTCAAAGGTGCCGTTGGGGTTGACGGTGATCTGGCCATGATTGTTCATAACACCCAGGTAATCAGAATGTACACGGCCGCCGCTCTTCACTTCGATGGAGCCGTAGTTGTACACTCTGGCATCGGATTCGATGGTGCCGTAAACATCCAGACTGCCGGAGACCGTCAGGGCAGTATCCTCGCCGTCTTCAATGCGGATATTGCCGTCCTGGATCACGCTGCCCTCAAGGCTCAGGCTGCCCAGGGTGATGAAGACGGTGCAGTTTTCGGGAATGGTCAGATCATCGGAAACGGTCACCGCATCCAGAACATACACTTCGCAGGAGCCAAAGCCCTGCTCTTCCAAAAATTCCAGACCGCCGGTGAAATCGGAGTCGGAGTAGGCATTGACGATCAGCTTCAGCTCCGATGCTGCCATACCCACGAATTCACCGTAGTTGCCGCCCTCGTAGACATTGCAGATCTGGCCGTTGGCGCCCACGGTGTAATTTTCGGACACGGTGACGACGCCGGAATTCTGATTTACCAGCGTGCCGTTGACGGCCATGGAGCCGCCCTCCTGGACGGTCAGGCTGCCGCCGTCCACCACCAGCCGGCCCTGAATGGTCAGAGCAGCGCCGGGGTAGACCGTCAGGCTGCCGCCCTGAATGGTCAGGGTCACATCGCCGGGCAGGGTGAAGCTTCCCTCCAGGAATGCGTCGCTGTCGATGAACAGCTCGGTTTCACCCTCCTCGATCCACTGCTGCAGCGTGGCCTCGGTGATAAATTCGCTGTCGTTGTAGGGCTTCCAGGTGATGGTGCCGCCGTAGCTTTCCTCGCTGGCGGTGACCCAGGCATCGTTATAGCTGTAAGGATAGCGGACAGTCACAGTGATGCCCGCGAAAGCATCCTCAGCCAGGGCAGGCACATCGCCTTCAAAGCGCAGCTGCTCCTGAGCGGAAGTGAAGCTTCCCCGGAAGGCCTCGGAGCCAATGTCGGACACGGAGGCAGGAATGCGCAGGTAGCTGATATTGGGGCAGTAGGCAAAAGCGCCTGCGCCGAGGACAGAAACCTCCTCATTGAGCACCACGGTGGTCAGGGCAGAGCAGCCGGCAAAGGCATAGCTGCCCACGCTGGACACACCCTCGCCCAGGATCACGGAACGGATCTGGGAAGCAAAGGCAGACCAGTTGGCGGTGGTGCGGCTCTCGGCTTCATACCACTCGTAATCATACATATCGCCGGTGCCGGAAACGGTCAGAGTCCGGGTCACCTCGTCATAGACCCAGGACAGGTCATCGCCGCAGATACCGGAGGCAGTGACAGTGCCCATGGCAGGCTCGGAAGCAGTCTCCTCTGCCAGGGTCTCCTCAGGCTCGGTTGCGGCAGTGGTTTCGGGAACAGTTTCCGCAGGGGCCGTGGTCTCCGGGACAGTCTCCGCAGGAGCCGTGGTCTCGGGGACAGTCTCCACGGGGGCTGTGGTCTCGGGAACGGTTTCCGCAGCGGCGGTGGTTTCCGGGACAGTTTCCGCAGCGGCGGTGGTCTCAGGAACCGTTTCCGCAGGAGCCGTGGTCACAGGAACGGTCTCCGCAGGAGCCGTGGTCTCCGCAGACAGCACAGCGGGAGCCTCGGCAGCTACCGTCTCCACCGCAGCGGGTTCGATTGCGATCTCGCTGGCAGAGACAGGTACGGGTACCATGCCGACCACCAGGATCAGCGCCAGAAGCGCAGACAGGGTTCTTTTCAGAATTTCCATAAACGCTCTCCTTTTTCATTTTTGTTTATACCTTATATCATACCATACTGGGACTGGAAATTCTATCTTTTTTTGCATATTTTTCCGAAAGAAGTGTCCAAAAAACTGTAGGGCGGAGGCATGACCCCGCCCTACACTTCATTTTGTTTATTTGGAAATGGCCCAGATGTTGCGGATCTGACTTTCCAGCTGCTCATAGGTCCATTGTTTTTCAGAACGGATGCGGCTGTTGGGATCATTGACGGTAAAGGCTCCGTCTTCGTATCCGGTGAGGACGATGTAATGGCCGGAGGAGGTAAAGTCTCCCTTTCCCAGAGCCAGGATCACCGGACTTCCGTTTGCCAGAGCATCGGTGATCTTCTTTTTCACCAGAGGCAGCTCCTTGGCCGTCAGTCCCAGCTTTCCTGCTCCCTCGCTGATGAGAGTCCAGGAGGAGCCGTAGCCGGATTCGTAATAGCCCTCCCGCTGGGCAAATTTGGCGATCTCCCTGGGATTCATATTGTCATCTCCGGTCAGGTAATACCCCACCATGGCAAGGCAGGTGGGCCCGCAGCCGGTGACGGCAATGCAGGAGGAGCCGTAATCGCTGTAGCCCCACATGCTGTCCCACTGCAGGAACAGCGGAACGGTGGTGCTTCCTTCATAAGCGGACAGATCCTGCTTTACGTCCTCCCGGAAGGGATAGTTCAGGACAAAGTCCCGGGTTTCGGGATTGTTTTCGTAAAGCGCAATAATCTCCCAGGGGTATTCACCGATGGAGATATTCCGGCTCTCGGCAAAGGCCTTGATTTCCCAGGCCTGTTCGCTCCGCTCCTCCCAGGAAAAAGAGAGATCCCGGTACAGGTTATACAAAGGCTTCGCCCCCAGCAATGCGGTCAGCAGCAGCGCCAGGATGCACAATAAGCCGATCAGAGGTTTCTTTGTCTTCATACTTTTCCCTTTCTGTACACTTTCTTTGTAGGGCGGGGGCATGCCCCCGCCCTACAGACAGTTTTCCTTTCTGCGTTGGAGGTATTATAGCACATTCTTTTTAGGAAATCTTTGTGGGAAGGTTAAGTTTTTCTTATTTTTTCGCAAATATCGTTGCCCGCACTGTATGGATATAAAAACAGGGCGGATTGAAAATCCGCCCCCAGACTGCCCTGAAAACAATTAGCAGAAGAGTACCCTTAAAGCATGCCAAAAGAGCTCAGCTCCCAACAGGAGCTGGGCTTGTGCTTTATGGGTAAAAGTATTAGGAAGGGATAGGCTCCAAGGAAACAGAGAAGCCCA
>JAFQHF010000170.1 GCA_017398105.1 Oscillospiraceae bacterium
GCGCGCATAATTTGTTCGCCTATGGCGAACAAATTCCACACTTGCAGCCTGAGAAGTATTTTCTGCCAGGTACACGCCCCGGCAGAAAATATTTTTCACTTTATTTTCCGCTTGCGCGGAAAACTCTGCGAGGCTTTTTTGTAAATGATAAATATTAAGAAAAAATTCACAAATTCCGGGAATAGGATTGAAAAGGAAAAGTGGACATGTTATAATCGGTTCATATAATCAAGAAGTATACCCTTGATTATCCGTTCGGCCCCCAAAAAACGAGGATCGAAGTGTTTCTGCAAGAAACAGAGAGGAGCAAAAACGTTATGAGCAACAATAACAAAACATTCTTCATGCGCGCGGAAAAGGGAAATGTGTCCTTGGGTGACATTTTCTCCGACATCGCCATCCGTCATTCCTCCCAGGAAATGGCCAGTGTCCTGACCGCAGGCACTGCCCTGACCACCCCTGAGGAAGCGGACATCCTGAAGGCCTGGCAGCGGCCCTTCCTGTTTGCCAGATTCTTCGTCAGCTATATGGCCTTCCTGGTGGTGTCCTATTTCCTGGGCTCTCTGCTGGGTCATATGGGCGGCTACTATCTGCTGATGGTGGGCGTGCCCTTCCTGGTTCCCGTGACCCTGCTGCTGCTGGTCTGGGAAATGAATATCCCCAGAAACATCTCTTTGTATGAAGTCATCAGCATGGCGGCTGTGGGCGGCCTGCTGTCCATCGTGGCTACCGTTGTGATCTCCAACTATGTCAGCCCTGAAATGGCTGCCTGGGCCGGTCTGGTGGAGGAGCCTGCCAAGCTGATCCTGGTCTACCTCTATCTGAGAAAGAAGAACTACCGCTTCGCCCTGAACGGCGCCCTGATCGGCGCTGCCGTGGGCACCGGCTTTGCCATTATCGAGTCCATCGTCTATACCTTTACTTACCTGGAGCAGGGCATCCTGGCTGCACTGATGGCCGTATCTGTGGACGGCACCAGCCTGCTGGAGATTCTGGACACCTTCCCCGCTATTTGGGCTGTGGGCGTTGGCAACGGTCTGGGCACTGCAGTTGCCCGTGCCTGCACCGCCATTTCCGGCCATGGCGTGTTCGCTGCCCTGTACGGCTTCGCTCTGGTGAAGGCCAAGGGCAAGGAGGAGCTGAATCCCTCCCATCTGGTGAACCCCACCTTCCTGGCTTACTTCGGCATTTCCATCCTGCTGCACGCCCTGCATAACTACGGCGTGGATCTGGGCCTGCCTGTGGTCTTCGGCTTCCTGCGCTGCGAGTATCTGGTCATTGCCCTCATTGCTCTGGGCCTGCTGGCCAGCGTTCTGCGCACCGGCGTCAACCAGGTCATCTCCATCGGCATCCGTCACCACGGCCACAGCTTCACCCGTGCCGTTGTGTATGACGAGCCTTCCCATCAGGGCGGCGTATACACCCCCGATCCCGCACCCGTGGCTTCTGCTGTCCGTGAAGTGAAGCTGTACTGCGATGCAGGCCCCCACAAGGGCGAGCGCTTCAAGTGCAGAGAGGGCAAGTCCTTCACCATCGGCCGCGATCAGGGCAGAAACGATGTGTGCGTCAGCCAGTGCAAGCATGTCAGCGGCACTCACTGCCGTGTGGACTTCAACGGCGGCCGGGTCACGGTTACCGACCTGGGCTCCCGGAACGGCACCTATGTCAACGGCCTGAAGCTGGGCCCCAACGAATCCGTTACCGCAATGGACGGCTCCCTGCTGAAGCTGGCTGACGATAACTGCCAGTTCCGCATCCAGATCCGATAAGCCATGGCATTCGTCAGCGAACGGGCGCTTCGGCCCGGTACCATCGTTCACAATCGCTATCAGGTGGAGCGTGCCCTGGGTGAAGGCGGCTTTGGCGTTACCTATCTTGTGACAGACCTGAAAGAGAACAGGATCGCCGCCATGAAGGAATTCATGCCGGACGAGCTTGCTGTGCGCAGTGCCGGTGGAACACTGGTCAGACCCATACCGGGAAAGGAAATGGTCTACAAGAAATTCCTGGATATGTTCTTTGACGAGGCACAGGCAATTTACAAGTTTAAGGATCATCCCAATATCGTGGATGTCTGGCACCTGTTCCACGGCAACAACACGGCCTATTACGTCATGGAATATATTGCCGGTGACGACCTGAAGCACGCGGCGGAGCGCAGCGGCGGACGGCTGTCCTGGACGGTGCTGAAGCCTGTCGTGGGCCAGCTTTGCTCCGCGCTGACAGCGGTGCACAGGACGGGCAGGACCCACTGCGACATCAGCCCCGACAATATCTTTATCCAGACCAACGGCCAGGTGAAGCTCATTGACTTCGGCGCCGTAAAAAGCAAATTCAAGAACGATACATCCATCGTTCTTCTCAAGCCCGGCTTTGCCCCGCCGGAGCAGACCATCTCCAACGGCAACATCGGCCCCTGGACGGATGTCTACGCCCTGGCGGTCACCATCTATTGGGCATCCACCGGAAAAATGCCCCAGGATTCCAAGGAGCGGCTGACCAGGGACAGAACCATCTGGCCTTCCCAGCTGGGCGTTCCCATTCCTTCCATGCAGTGGGAGCAGGTTCTGCGCAAGGGCATGGCCCTGCGGGTCCAGGACCGGTATCAGAGCGCGGATGTGTTCTGGAGCCATCTGTCTGCCGCCACCGGCAATACCGGCTCCGGCGGGTATTCGCCCACCAACGGCGTTTATACCACCAGCGAGATCGGCTATTCCCGCTTTGAGGACAGACCTGTTCCGAATCGGAATTCCCGGCAGGAGCAAGCCCGGACTGCGGGACTGCAGCTGGCGCTGGTTGGCATGAAGGGCTATTACAAGGGAACCAGAATCCCCATCAACCGGGTCTTTGAACTGGGACGGGACAAGGCTTCCTGCCATTTCTGCTACCCCGAAAACACCCCGGGCATCAGCTTCCATCATGCCCGCATCTGGGTGGAAAAGGGTGTGGCGTGCATTGCCGATCACGGCTCTTCCTGCGGCACCTTTGTCCGGGGAATCCGGCTGAAACCCGGCACCGTCTATCGGCTTACCCAGGGCGACCAGGTGTGCCTGGGAAGCGAAGCACAAATGTTTTATGTTACACAAACCTGATTTTTTTGATATTCAATCTATTGGAGGTTATCTTCTATGAAACTGGTTACCTGTCCCAACGGACACCGTTATGATCCTTCCCTGACTTCCGAGTGCCCCGAGTGCGCTATGCTGCTGAGCCATACCGTGATGCTGGACCCCATGGATGTGGACATGGGCGGCGGCATGGGCGGCTATAACAAGACCGTGGATGTGGGCAGCGGCTCCATGGGCGGCGGTCTGGGCGGCTATCCCGGCGGCACCGTCATGCTGGAGGAGGACGATCCCATTCCCGACATCAATCTGGGCGGCGGCTTCAAGCCCTTCGAGCCTGTGACTCCCAATAAGCAGAAGGAGGACGCCATCGATCCCGAGACTGCCGCAGGCAGCAAGGGCTCCTACGGCGAGACGGTTTTCGTTGACCACAGCGGTGAAGGCCAGGAGCCTTCCTTCAAGGGCAGAAAGGAACTGCCCATCACCGGCTGGCTGGTCTGCATCGACGGCCCCGAGAAGGGCAAGGACTACCGCCTGCACACTGACAACAACTACATCGGCCGCGGCCCCCGGATGGACGTGGTCATCGTGGGCGACAATACTGTTTCTTTCGAGCAGGATTCCCGTCTGACCTATGACCCTGAGGAGCATGAGTTCTTCTTCACCCAGGTCAACGGCAAGACCATCGCCCGCAAGAACGGCAAGCGCGTGGACGGCACCGTGGAGATCGTCCGGGGCGACCGCCTGAAGATCGGCCAGGGCACCTTCATCTTCATCCCCCTGTGCGGCGATGGCTTTGAGTGGGAATAACGAATCCGGTTTTGATTTGGAAAGGAGCTGTGCAATATGAGTTACATGTGCCCCCCCAGCATGTCGGATACTCCGGTAGTACCGGAGTCTACCGGCCCCAGCTATACCAAAAAGGAAAACGTTCAGGAATACGGCATCGAGATCGGCGGCAATGACGATGGCAAGGAATATACCCCCATCGAGACCACCGAGGTAGTGGTGCAGCCCACCCAGCCCGCTCCCGTGAAGCCGGGCAGCGATTCTCTCAGCGGCGCCTTCTTCCTGGCCATCGCCCTGATCGTGGGCATGCTGTTCCTCTTCGCCAAGCCCAAGCGGGATGACGATGAGGACTGATAAAGAATTCCCTTCAGGCTGCCGCGGACAGCGGCAGCCGTAAGAAATTATTTACCCGTGCCGGGACAGTCCTTCTGTTCCGGCTTCCCATGAAAGAAGATGCGAACTATGTTTAATGATATTTTTTGGAAAAACCGTCTAACGCCGGTTATGCTTACCTTCACAGGCGTTGAAGGTGGTGGAGACGGCGGCGGTGGCGGTGGCGCTGCCGGTGGCGGTGGCGGCGGTGCCGGAGTTCCCGATGTACCCCAGACCCCGCAGTATCAGACCCAGGAGATCACCGACGAATATGAGGTAAATATCGTCGATGCGGAGACCACGCCCTCGGAGACCGCAGCTGTGGAAACCGAAGCGGCAGTTACGGAAACGGAAGGCGTCTCTGCTCTGGGTGAGGAGGATCTGCAGAAGGCAGTTGCCACACCGACCATCGCGGCCACTGTTGCCACGGAGCCTTCCGTTGTGGAGAAGGAAAGCGGCATCGGCGATGTGCTGATGGGCTGGATTCTGCCGGTTGCCCTGGGTGTTCTGCTGGGTGCTCTGGCGCTGCTGGTGGTGCTGAATGCCAACAAGCGCAAGCGCCGCAGGGAAGCCCGGGAACGTCAGCGGGATAAGAATATCCACAAGTTCAACAAGGAATACAAGGAGATCCAGGGCAGCGAGATGCCCGCACCTGCCCCCGCTCCCGCCCCCGCCCCGGCTCCTGCAGCTGCGGCCCCTGCCGAAGCGGCCCCGGCACCTGCGGTGCTCCCCACCACGGCGGTGTCCGCTGTGGGCGGCATCAAGGCTTCCGTGTTCCAGCACATCGGTGCCCGTGAGGATCAGCAGGATTCCTACGGCATGACCCAGCCGGGCCTGTACTATGAGCAGGGCGTTCTGGCCTTGGTGGCCGACGGCATGGGCGGCCTGTCCAACGGCAAGGCCGTCAGCTCCACTCTGGTCAATACCTTCCTGGCAGGCTTCGAAGAGGTCAAGGGCCACAATAAGCCCCAGGAGATCCTGCTGGATCTGGCCATCCGCGCCAACTATGTAATCAACGAGCAGTTCGGCGACGGCAAGCGCAGCGGCTCCACCCTGGTGTCCCTGATCATCCGGGACGGCTACCTGTACTTCCTGACCGTGGGTGATTCCCACATCTACCTGTACCGGGACGGCCTGCTGCTGCAGCTGAACCGGGAGCACATTTATCAGGAAGAGCTGGCCCTGAAGGCCATCAACCGCAAAGTACCCATTGCCCAGGTCAGCGCAGACCGTCAGGCCCATGCCCTGACCAGCTTCTTCGGCATCGGTGTCATGCCCTACATGGACCGCTGCAGCGAGGGCATCAAGCTGAAGAAGGGCGACCGTCTGCTGCTGTGCAGCGACGGCGTGTTCGGAACCCTGTCCCAGGGACAGATGGAGCAGGCAATGCAGCTGGAGGTTTCCGAAACTGCCGCGCTGATGCGCGACATGATCCTGAAGGCCAAGAAGCCCTATCAGGACAACAATACCGGACTGATCCTGGAATACCTGGGATAAGGCCCGGAAAGGAGAGATACAGTTATGAATGATCAGCAGAAAGCATATCTGGCCGGTAAGGCCAAGCGTTATATGCCCGGAAATATGGACAGTGTGGAGGCCCTGGGCGTTCTGGCAGAGCGCATCGGTGCTGTGGTTCCCTCTGTGCAGGTCTGCGCTGCAAGAGCCGAGCGGGAGGTTTTCCCCCAGGTCCGCAGCAAACGGTTTACCATGCAGGATGCGGTGCGCAAGTGCGGCCGTGACGTGAACGTGGTTCTGGGCATCACCCCCCTGGACAAGCTGGATCTGAGCAAGGTTCCCACCCAGACCCTTCTGCAGGTCTGGGGCGCAGCGGATTTCTACAGCTCCCGGCTGCCCGGCGACATCACCCAGAATCTGCGGGCCCTGCAGGAGAAGGCAGGCCAGGAGATCCTGCGCCGGGACCCCATGCCCATGCCCAAGACCATGCCTGTGGTCAATCCCATCCCCGCTGTGAACGTGCCCCCCGCTGCCCCCGCCGGCAAGCAGGCAGCCCCCGTGAAGTCCGATCCCATTCCGGATACCGACTTCTCCGACGGCAAGCGCAAGCGCGGCGGTGCCTGGGGCGGCAAGCTGGGCATCGTGGCGGTGGCCGTGTTCGTGGCCTTCGCCCTGCTGTTCAATGATGTGACCAGAGTGGAAAAGGCCATCGACAAGATCGGCGTTGTCACCATGGAGTCCCGTGAGATCATTGAAGAAGTGGAAGACATGTACGAAGACCTGAGCGATACCCGCAAGGGCAAGGTGGGCAACTACGAGGTGCTGCAGGCAGCCCGGGCTGAGTATAACCGCCTGGTGGCCGCCATCAACAGAGCCATCGCTGCCATCGATGCCATCGGCACCGTGGATCTGGGCAGCGAGAAGCGGATTCTGACGGCCCGGGAGGCCTATGATGCCCTGGCCAAGGACAATCTGACGGAATATGCCGTCCACAAGCTGCCGGTACTGGAAACTGCCGAGCAGATCTTTGCTGAGATCGACTCCCAGGATCTGTTCGACACTGCCATGAAGCTGTTCAGCGAGCGCAAGTTTGACCAGGCCCTGCCCAAGTATGAGGAATTTGTGCGCAAGTATCCCAACCATCCCCAGTACAAGGTCTGTAAGGAAGGCGCCCGTGACTGCATGATCCAGCTGGTGGAGCAGAAGTTCCAGGAGAACAAGATCGAAGAGTGCGTCAAGGATACCCAGCAGATCAAGGCCAAGTACGGCGAATCCGAGCCCTACAAGAAGCTGTGGAAGAAGATCGAAGCCCGTCTGGAGGCAACCCGCCCCGCCACCGGCAATGTCCTGGTGGACAACATCGGCGTCCGTCAGGGTGTCTTTGAGGTTAAGGCCGGCAATAAGGATGCCTGCATCAAGCTGATCGATCCCGAGGATGAGACCCGCTACAAGATGTTCTATGTCCGGGCCGGCGAGGTTGGCCAGGTCGGCATGCCCGACGGTGATTTCATTGCCCACTACGCCACCGGTCAGTACTGGTACGGCGCCGAGACCATGTTCGGTGAGGGCACTCTCCTTACCAAGAGCGATGCTGTGTTCACCTTCGGCACCAGCATCACCGAGGGAAATGTGGTCTACTGCAACAAGATCAGCATTACCCTCTACGTGGTTCCCGACGGCAATCTGGAAGTCGAGAGCATCGACAAAGAGGAATTCTAAGCATAGCGGAAAGGCGGTCACACAATGGATAGTTTTGCATTGCTGGGCATTGCCGGTATTGGCATCGGCTTCCTGCTGGCTGCGTTCCTGAAGAAGAAAAACGCAAAGCCTGCATCTGAGGAGTCTTCTCCCGCCCAGAAGGTGATGTTCACCCAGATCAGCGCCAGCGTTTCCGAGTCCATTCTGGAAGTCTGCCAGGCAAACGCGGGCAAACCGGAGATCCTGGAAGCCTATGTGGACAACTGGGTGAAGACCGGTCAGATCCCGCCGGATTACGGCCCCGCACTGCTGGCATATTACAAGGATATGACCATCCGCCGGGAGGAGATCAAGTGCCCCGCCTGCGGCCAGACCCAGGATGCCGCAAACAAAACCTGTATAAAATGCGGCGCCTTCCTGGGAGCCGATGATCAGCTGGCCTGCCCCCAGTGCGGCCGCCGGCAGAACGCGGCCCACGCCGTCTGCGCCGTCTGCGGCGCGGACATGAAGGCGGGAAGACTGGAGACGGAGGAGATCGACTATTCGGACACGCTGGAAATGAGCTTTGACGATGATGCTCCGGCCTCCCAGAGCTCTGTTCCCGCATCCCGGACGGGGTATGCAGACCAGGAACAGCAGCTGCTGCAGAAGGTTTTCGCGGATCTGCAGGTCTTTTCCCGGGATGTGAACCTGCCTGCCGGGTATGGAGAAAAGTATGCAAAGGGCATGATCTTCCAGGAAGGCGGCTATGCCGACTGCAGCTCCATCGTGGCGGGCATGACGACCACCCACCGGTATCTGATCCTGTCCAACCAGATGCAGTCCCGGGTCTATTCCCAGAAGTGCATCGGCTGGAAGCACCATGAGGCGGGACGCTACCCCCTGTTCAAGGTGCTGGGCACCCATACCTTCCAGGGAAAGACCGGTATCATCCTGCTGCACATTCCGGAAAACGCGGTGCAGACCATGAAGAAGGGGGAAAGCCCCCAGGAAAAGGCCCTGCTGGCAGAAGCGGTGCGGTATTTCGAAGCCGCCTGCGCCAAGCCTCCCGTTCCGGAGGTCAATGACCCGGAATGGCTGGAATTCTGCCAGGAACCCATCGGCCTGGATCTGGACGGCCGGTTCCTGAAGGTTTTGTAACAGCCAAATATTGAACAAAGGCGCGCTGAAAACCAGCGCGCCTTTTCTGTGTGCTAAAAAAGCATTCGCAGTAGGTCGTAACACATAAAACTTATGTTTTGTCATCCCGACCAAGCGAAGCGTGTGGAGGGATCTTCGCACCGATTTGACCGGATAGGTTATCCCGATGCGTAGATTCTTCGACTCGCTGTCGCTCGCTCAGAATGACATCCTATTATCGGAACATATACTTTTAACTGTTACAACTTAGTAGGGGCCGGCGTCCCCGACAGCTCGCTGAAAATGCTGCGAAATACCGCCGGGGCGTCCGGGAGGCCGCCCCCTACGATTGGAATTGCCGGTGTGCCGTTACTCGGTTCCGGCGGTTTTTCGGTTTTCTTTTTCCAGAATCCACAGCGACAGCATCAGGTACAGCCGCAGCTGGGGGTCGTCCAGATTCATGGGGGTCAGCTCCCGGATCTTTTTCAGCCGGTACAGCAGGGTCGTCCGGTGGATGATCAGGGCCTGGGCGGTTTTCGGGATGTCCCGCTCCAGAGTAAGATAGGTCTGAAGGGTCTCAAAATACTGGGTTCCCTTTTCCCGGTCGTGGCGGATCAGCAGCTGCAGCTCCGGGCAGACCAGATGGCTGCGGGTCATGGGTGCGGGCAGGTTTTCGAACACGTAATCCAGGGCGCACTGGGAAAAATGGATGAGCCATTTTTCACTGCGCAGGGTGAAGGCCTGCTCCAGAGCCACACCGGCCTGAACATAGGCCAGCTGCAGCTCCCGGATGCCGCTGACCGGGGAGGAGATCCCGGCGTACAGGCAGTAGTCCCGGCACAATGGCGCCAGCTGCTGATGAACCTGGGCATGAACGGTCTGGCTTTGATCCAGCTGCAGGATCATGCACTGCTCATGGCCGGTGAACATGATATAGCTGCCGGGAAAGGCCTGAAACAGGTCGCTGTGGAGGATGTGCGTCATCATGGTGGTCATATTGGGCTGCTGGCTTTTCAGACGGATGCACAGATAGCTGCTGTTCTTCCGCCAGTTCAGCATGTTCATCAGATGGGCAAGGTCGGAGGCATCCGTGGAGCGGCCCTCCAGCAGGGAAAAGACGATGTCATCCATGCTCTGATACTGCCGGTGCTCACCCAGCTGCTTGCGCTGCAGCAGGAAGATGGCCCGCTGGGTCAGCACCTCCGCCAGAAGGAAGTCCGCCTTCCGGAAGGACCGGCCATGGCGCAGCACCAGCAGCCGTCCCCGGTAGACCGTACCGTCCCACAGATTGACGTACAGCGAATCCTGATTCCCTCCCGGGGAATGCCAGATCTGGGCGTTGGGATGGGAATAGGTTTCCAGATAATCACTGTCGTACTTGAAATCATCCAGGATCACGCTGGGCACGAAGCCCACTGTGGAGGAGGCCAGATATTCCGGCGCCATCAGCTCCCGGGCCTGACCGGACATGCCGATCATAATGAACCAGTCATCATGGATGCACACGGGGTTTTCCAGAAGCTGAGCGCCCAGCTCGCACAGCTCCTGCAGGCTTGCGTTGCGGTAGGTCAGCTGGTCGATGAGGCTTTCCCGGTGCTGATACCGGGAAAACAGCTCCATCAGCTCATCCAGGAGCCCCTCCGGTGTCAGTCCGGGGCAAATCAGATGGCTGGCCTCTCCCGCTACCGGCTCCGTGGAGACATAGGCGTACCGGTTTACGGGAAAGCGGTCTTCTCCGGGCCGCAGGGCGTAAAGAATGTCCGCAGACAGCTCCTGCCTGCCGGTGAACAGCCGCACGCCCCGGTAGGCCCAGTTTTCCGCAGAAATGCTCACGGTGCATTCCAGACCGGACAGCGTAAGCTCCTCCTGAATGATCTCCAGGGTGGGAAACAGCTGCAGAATGTGGGTCATATCCATAAATTGTCTCACCAGCTTTACAAATTACTGATTTCATTTTATCCGCATTTTTGCGGAATGTAAAGAACGAAAATGCGAAAACTGTGGAAAATGATCGGAATGCTTTTGCACGAATTGACAAAAGAAATAGAAAATGCTAGGATTCAAATAGATGTGTTGCACAAAAATTCCGTGAAACGGCAAAACACGTTTTTGCGGAATCCAAACGTGGAATCACAAGAAATTTAATCACTGGAGGAAGAAACTATGCTGACTGCAAAAGAAAATATGCGCGAAGTCGTTCGCGGCGGCAACCCCGACCGACTGGTCAACCAGTATGAGGCAATTTCCCTGCTGTTCCATCCTTTTATGCTGTCCTCCCCCCTGCTGAAGCCGGGCGATGAGAACGTTGTCAACGCATGGGGCGTTACCAACTCCTTCCCCGCAAATGTTCCCGGTGCATTCCCCGTCCACACCCCCGATAAAATCGTCCTGAAGGACATTGAAAACTGGCGCGACTACGTCAAGGCTCCCTCTCTGGAGTTCCCCGAAGAGCTGTGGAATATCTGCAAGGGTATGTACGCTGCCGTTGACGGCGAAAAGGCCTACAAGGCTTGCTTCGTGGCTCCCGGCCTGTTCGAGCAGTGCCACCACCTGATGAGCATCGAAGAGGCTCTGATGGCTTACTATGAGTACCCCGATGAGATGCACGAGCTGATCGACTACCTGACCGAATGGGAGCTGGAGCTGGCAAAGGGCATCTGCGAGAATCTGCATCCCGACATGATCTTCCATCATGACGACTGGGGCAGCGAGCGCAATTCCTTCATTTCCCCCGCCATGTTCGAAGAGTTCTTCCTGGAACCCTACAAGAAGATCTACGGCTACTACAAGTCCCACGGTGTCGAGTTCATCGTCCACCACTCCGACTCCTACTGCGCCAACCTGATCCCCACCATGATCGAGATGGGCATCGACGTCTGGCAGGGCTGCATGACCTCCAACGACGTTCCCGCTCTGATCAAGGAGTACGGCGGCAAGATGACCTTCATGGGCGACATCGACAACAAGGCTGTTGACTTCGAAGGCTGGACCCAGGAAGACTGCACCAAGGCCGCTCTGGATGCCATCAAGCGCTGCGGCGACAAGTACTTTATCCCCTGCATCACCCAGGGAGGTCCCGGTTCCCTGTATGCCGGCACTTATCAGGGCCTGTGGGATGCCATCGACAAGTACAACTGCGAGACCTACGGTCACAAGCAGGAGGACATCGAAGCAAATCGTCTGCCCATTAGCATCATGTTCTAAGAAACCCACATTAAGGAGGAATCCTTTCACATGATTATTATCGGCGAAAAAATCAACGGCTCCATTCCTGCCGTTGCCAAGGCCATTGCTGAGCAGGACGCTGCCTTTATCAAGGCCCGTGCCATCGCCCAGGAAGAGGCCGGTGCCACCTTCATCGACTGCTGCGCTTCCGTTCCCGAAGAGGTGGAAGTGGAGACCCTGAAGTGGATGATCGACTGCATCCAGGAGGTTTCTGATCTGCCCATCGCTGTGGACAGCCCCTCCGCTGACGTTCTTGCAGAAGCCTACAAGTTCTGCAAGCGCCCCGGCCTGATCAACTCCGTCTCCGGCGAGGGTGGCAAGATCGACAAGATCTTCCCCATCCTGGCAGAAAACAAGGGCTGGCAGGTCATCGCCCTGCTGTCTGACGACACCGGCATTCCCAAGAATGCTGCCGACCGGCTGAAGGTCTTCGACAAGATCATGGCCAAGGCCAAGGA
>JAFQHF010000171.1 GCA_017398105.1 Oscillospiraceae bacterium
AGACCGGCTACCCTGAGGATATGATCGATAACGACATGGAGCTGGAAGCGGATCTGGGTATCGATTCCATCAAGCGGGTGGAGATCTTTGCTGAGGTACTGAAAGCACTGGGCATCACCCTGACTCCCGACCAGACCGAGGAACTGTCCACCATGTCCACTGTGGAGGCAATCAGCGCTTACCTTTCCGCACTGGTATAAGGAGACGCCTTATGAACAACAGACAATATGATCCTCAGGCAGAAAGCCTGAAGGTTTTCTGGGATTCCCAGCAGGAGCGTCTCAAGCTCCTGTCCGGGATGCCCATTACCCAGGACGTGCTGAACCTCACATCCGCCTTTGGCGAACGTGAGATCGCAGCCTTTGAAAAACTGATGCAGACCCAGAAGTCTCTGGCAGCCCTGCTGGAACAGGCTCCCCCTGCGCCTGCAGCAGCCGTTCCCCCAGCGGCTGCGGGGGTTCCCAATCCCGTCATCGACAGTCTGGATCTGTCCGATCCCAGAACCGTCCGCCGGTTTGAGATCCACAGCGTGATGCGCAACGGTGTGCCCCAGGGTGAAAGCATGATCCCCGGCTTCGGCGTTGCCCTGATGCTGGGCAGGAAAGATGCGCACACGGATGCCATGGCGGATTACTTCTCCGGAAAGGGTCTTACCGTCAGGCGGATCGACCAAAATCTTACCGAGGAAGAAGCACAGGCACTGATTGCCGCAACTTCCCAGGAAGGCCCCATCACCGGCCTGATCTTTGCAGCCAACGTCTACGACCCCCAAGATCCCCAGCAGTGCATTTACGATCACACCATGTCGGCTGTGTATCTCATTAAGCACTACACCATCTACATCCGGGAGCTGAAGCCCGACTGGAAGGGCATGGCTTTCTTCGCCACCTTCCTGGACGGCAGGATGGGCTATACCGGAGAAAGCGAACACTATGCCTACGGCACCTTCAACGGTATCGCCAAGACCCTGGCCATTGAGTTTGGCCAGCACACCGATGTAAAGCTCATCGACTTCCAGCCGGACGTGACCCCGGACAGAATGCTGGAGCTGATGGAGCAGGAGCTGTCCATCCATGATTACTGGCCTGAGATCGGCCGCACCAATGACGGAAACCGCTGGGCGGCCACCGGTACTTTCACCGATGCCCGGGTCCGCGAGAACCGCTGCCCCTACAGCGCAGAAGACGTGATCGTTGTCACCGGCGGCAGCCGGGGCGTTACCTCCCAGTGCGTGCTGGCACTGATGGAAAAAGCGCCCTGCAAGATCGTCATTCTGGGACGTGCAAAGATCGTTGAAGAGCATATGGATGACGAGGAGACTTCCGCCATCCCTGACTTAAGGGAGATGAAGACCCTGATCGCCCGCCGCTTTAAGGCTTCCGGCCGGAAGGTCTCCTTCCAGGATATCGAAAAGAAGGCCAAGGCCATTCTGGCCCAGCGGGAGATGCTGCATACCTTCCGGACACTGGAAAAGACCGGCTGTACCGTCAAATATTATGCCTGTGATGTGAATAACCGGGATGATCTGGCCCGGATTATGGAGCAGATCGAGTCCCAGCTCGGCCCTGTCCGGGGCATCATCCACGGCGCAGGACTGCTGGCCGACTGCAAGATCTGGAACAAGGATATGGCCCGGTTCCGGGCGGTGCTGGACACCAAGTATGTGGGCCTGAACAACCTGCTGTCCTGCGTGGACAAAGAACAGCTGAAGCTGGTGGTTTCCTTCAGCTCCGTGGCCGGCTACTTCGGCAACGACGGCCAGATGGACTATGCCGCTGGCAATGAGTTCCTAGCAAAATTCTCTCACCATTTCCGCAGAAAATACCCGAACTGCAAGGCGCTGACCATCAACTGGGGCGCCTGGGACGGCGGTATGATGGACTATATCTACCGCAAGACCCTGACGGAGAAGGGCTATGTGCTGATCCCCCTGGAAGTAGGCGCCAACTACTTTGCCAATGAATTCCTCAACGGTCTGCCCTCCGGTCAGATCCTGCTTTCCAATAACGACAAGCCTGTGGACCTGACCCGCCCGGCAGAATAAGGAGTGCGTTCTTATGAAAAAAACCTATACCATTGCCGGTGTCGGTGTGTGTCTGGGAAAAAATCCCGGCTTTGAAACTCTGGTGGAGTCCATCATTACGGGCAGCCCCATTGCCGGCAAGCTTCTGCCGGATTCCCTGTCTTTGGCCATACAGGAAGCCACGCAGTATACAGACCGGAAAGAGCTTGCCTGCCTGACCGACGCGCAGGAGGCACTGCCGGGTGATCATAAGGTCTGTACCGGCTTCCGGGAAATGCTGGAACTGGCCCCGGAAAATGCGCTGCTGCTGTCCAAACGGGAAAACGGCTGGCTGGCCATTGCCCTGACCCAGG
The DNA here is from genome assembly GCA_017398105.1 of Oscillospiraceae bacterium. Next base: position 2,377 of record JAFQHF010000171.1, read on the forward strand.
AGGACGCAGGCCTTGCCCGGGTGGAGATCACGCAGGGAGAATGGGACAACGGCGGCGATGATTTTCTGAACTTCCTGCTCTGCGCTCTGGAGATCCGCTACGCCCTGCACCTGGACGAACGGGATACCCTGTACCGCTTCTGGGATGCTCAGGGGCAGCGCACCAGAGAGCTCTCCTGCGGCGGTCTTCGGTGCCGCTTTACCGAGCCCAGGCTTCCGGTGCGCCGGATCTATGAGGCAAAAAAATATCTTCTGCCCATCGTATTCACCACTGTGGAAGAGGCAAAGCAGAAGCTGGCGGCTCTGAAGCAGGATTCTTCCATGGGACTCAAGGCTTCCATGGAGCGGCTGCTGCCTGCCCTTGGAGAAAGAAATCCCGAAACCAATACCATTGTTCTCCTGGCGGAATCCCGGGAGGCACTGGAAAAGGACATCGATGATCTTCTGAGCAAGGCAGACCGGCTGCTGGAGGAAGGCTTTATATGGCGCAGCAGAAGCGGCTCCAAATATATCCGCCGCAGCTGTGCCGATCCCAGAATCGTCTTTATGAATCCCCCGGCCAGTATGTTTAATCCCAAGGCCTTCTATAAATTCTTTTTCCTGGTCTACGGCACCATGAGCCAGATCAGCCGTTTTGAAACGGACCGGCTCCTCACCGGGGATAAGGATCTGTTCCTTTCGGACTATCTGTTCGACATTGTGGTGAATTACTGTGTCACCACCCTGCTGGAAAGCCTTGGCATCCGTCCCGATATTTTGTCCGGTGCCAGCATGGGTGAGATGGCCATTCTTCTGAACCATCTGCGCAATGCCGACGGTACTGCCTGTGACGTTGGCGGGGTGCTTTCCTATATTGAAGAAGCCCTCCGCTTTATGGCCCGCAGTGACGATGCCCCTCTGAATGCGCATCTCGGCCGTGAGACCGACGGCTTTACCAAATATTACGTCAAGGGCGACGCAAAGAAGATTTGTGCGGCAGCGGAAAAGTATGACAGCGTATATGTGATGATCATCGGTTCTACTGAGGATGTGATCCTCACCGGCGAACGGGCCGCGCTGCGCAGACTGATCGCGGAAACCGGCTGCATCGCCAACGAGCTGAATGTGGCAAACTATATCCACACGCCGGTGGTGGCCCATCTTGAAGAGACGATCCACCAGGGTATGCTTGCCTCCGGTGTCCGGCTGGCAAAGACGGACTACACCCTATTCAGCACCCAGTTCCGCAAGCCCATGGATGAAAGCCCCGAAATGCTGGCAGAAAACACGGCAGCGCTGCTGACCCGGACGGTGGATTATGCTTCCGCTGTGGAGGCCCTCTATGCCCGGGACGGCAGAGTCTTCATCGACCTGAGCACCACACAGATGTGCGGCACCTGGGCCGGCGCCACGCTGAAAGGAAAGCCCGATGCCGTGGTTGCCTCTTTGTATTCCGGCGGTGAGGCAGGCGAGATCCTGCTGAATCTGTGTGCCGCCCTGCTTGCCAGCAATGTTCCCTTTGAAAGTGAGAAGCTGCTGACCAAGCTCTCTTTCCGTAAGGATGCACAGAAAGAAAGCCCCTCATTAAAAAAGGAAGTTGAGCCTATGGCCAAGAAAACGGAAACTACGGTGCAGACCGCCAATACTGCCATGACCGGCGCGGAGTTTCATCAGGTGCTCCAGCGCCAGATCCTGAACAACGAAAAGGCTTTCCAGATGTTCATGGATGCCCAGAACAAGCTCTATGAGCAGATGCTGGGAGC
>JAFQHF010000172.1 GCA_017398105.1 Oscillospiraceae bacterium
GTGCAGGAGAACTGCAGATCTTCTGCCAAATTGGCCTTCCCATCGGTACACCAGGAATCCTGTCAGTATGTATCTTGACCTTCCTGGATTCCTGGAATATGATCGAGCAGCCAATGACTTTCTTGAAAACGAAATCCTTATGGCCCTTGTCTCTGTTCCTGCCAGAAATCGGTATGGAAGAAATGGGATTAGGATTTGCTGCAGCACTCATGATGCTGATCCCAGCACTATTGCTGTTTTTGGGATGCCAGGAGTATTTGGAACAGGGAATCGCCATGTCGGGAGGAAAGGATTAGTTATGTATTTGAAACAAGAAAAGGACGGCATTTGGAAATGGATAAGCTTGTTCTTCGCGGTCATGATCCTGTTTACTATCCTTTCCAGAGCCATTTATCAGTATGGAACCGCTGTAGTAAGAACGGAAATGCCTTTCAGTGGAACCATTAATCACACGGTTCAGATCACAGGTAAGGTGCTTCAGAATCAGGAACTGGCAGTCACCACCATCGGTGGACTTCGGATCGGCAGTATCTGTGTCAATGAAGGTCAGCAGGTAAAACAAGGGGATGTCCTGTTCATTCTGGATCTTGATTATCTGGATGAAGCGATCTTAAAACAGGAACAGGATATGAAAAAGCAGCAGTTATCGGTTTGGGATTCATGGGCACAAAACGCCAACGCCCAGAAGCAGAGGGAAAACCAACAGGCTCAGGCTGCAGAAAACTATGACAACGCAGTGGCCCAAGCACAAACTGCGGTTGACCGTGCCAAGCGGGATTTGGACAGAGCCAAAACGGCATTGGAAAACTTCTATAATGGTGTTTCCAATGAAAAGGAAGAGGAAGATGCATTGCTGCTCGCCTGTCAGGAGGCAAAAAGAGATTATGACAGTACTGTTGCTGATCTGGAAAGTTTAGAAAGAGAAATCGAGCAGGCTGTTCTGGATGCCATTTCCCAGGCTGCGTCAGAACTTCAGCAGGCTGCTTCTCAGGCAGCAATGCTGGAAGAAACACATGCAAACGACGAAACCGTTCTCGGTGATGAAATGAAGCCAACAGAAGAAATTGCCACTCCTGTTGATCCTGTTATTGCAGCGGAACCAATTCCCATGGAAACAGAATTGAGTCAGGAGCAAAAAGATCAAATCGAAGCATCTGTCCGTGCCAGCTATGCTGATAGGTTGTCTGCTGCCGAAGCTGCGGTGCAGCAGGCGCAGCAAGCAGTTACCAATGCAGATGCAGAACTGGAAGCTTTCTATCAGAGGCAAGGTAGTGGTACAGAAGTATCCGAGCAAGACCTGATCGATGCTGTTGAACAGGCGCAGGAAGACTATGATGATGCGGTTGCAGCATTGGAATCCACGAAAACCACCTATGGGCGCGCAGTCAGTTCGGCCAATCTCCCGGCAGGAACCAATAATTCTGCGCAGATCGGACAGATCACCTATGACCAGATGAAGCTGGAATTGGAAAAGCTGCAGGCATTGAAAGAGGCAGAAGGAATGATCCTTTCACCAACAGATGGCATCGTCACCAAATGCAATGTGCAGACCGGTGAGAAAACCACTGACACCACTGCAATCTTGCTGGCAGATTTGAGCCAGGGCTGTAAGTTCTCAGGTTTTGCAACAGAAGAGGACGGTCAGTATATCGGCGTTGGGGACAAGGTACTGCTGCAAACAAGCACAGGAAAAGTGTATAAGGATTTACCGGTGACCACTTTTTCCACTTCAGAGGAACCAGGAGGGGGTTACCGCCTGACGGTTCAAATCCCAGCTGATAATTTAGCACTTGGAGCCAATATCCATTTGAGTTTTACAAAGAAATCACAGCTGTATACCTGCTGTGTGCCCCTGTCCGCCTTACGCCTGGACAGCAGGAATCAGCCTTATGTGTTAATCGTAGAGCAGGCAGAGTCCATTATGGGAGATGAACTTCAGGCAAGAAAGGTCAATGTGACGGTGCTGGAGCAGAACGCAACCATGGCTGCCATTTCAGAGGGAGCTATAGGCCAAAAAGATTTGGTGATCGTTGGGGCTGACCGGGAAATCGACAGTGGAAGCAGAGTCCGGGTGGAATAGCATGAGGATGAAAAAGGTATTGCTGATTGTACTGTCGGTTATCCTCTACGTCTGTGCAGTGCTTTTCTGCCTGTCTGCAAAGGAAACAGCAAATCTTACTTACTTGCTGTTGTCAGAGCCAATCGATGCTGCCCGTGCAGAAGATATCTTCACCCAGGAAACGGCCCTGGTTGATTCTATTGGATTCTGTTTTTGGGGAGAAAGGGAAAATCAATGGGTGTCATGCAAGGAAACGGGATGCGTTGCCGAAGTCCTGCAGGTTTTTGTGTTCGGAAATCCTGGCCTACTGGATGCAGAGGAACTTACCTGGCGTTCTGGCTGTTATCTGGATGATGTCACAGCACTAACCCTTTTCGGAACGTCGGATTGCTCTGAACAAACTGTGTGGTATCTTGACAGAGCTTATAGGACCTTTGACACGATTTCTGCCACGCAGCCAACAATGCTGGCAATTGCGGAAACGTCAGACGGTTTGGTTCTGAATCGTTGTGTCTTGAATTTTTCAGCAGAAACAGGGAAACAAAGTGCTCAGCAATTTCTCCTTCGCTGGGGACTTGCAGGGGAAGTAATCGACTACTATGCCTTGTGGGTAGCTGTATATGACTATCTTTTGCTTCTACCTCTGTACCTGACTTTAAAGTTGTATTTCTGTGGAAAAAAACGTATACGCAGTCCGGGAAAAAGAATGATCCTTTTGCTGATTATGATTTGCTCGCTGGTTCTTCTTGGCAGCAGGATGCGCTTTCTTCCGGATATGTTCCCATCCCGTTGGTCAGAATTCTCTTTCTGGGGAAATTGGTGGGGAGAACAAAGTCTGAATTTCCAGCTGGTACTGCGTACACCCATGGGAGACCGGCACTTGCAAATGATGATGGATATGGTAAAATCAATACTATCTTCCACGGCAGCAATTCTGTTGACCGTGTGGACACTAAGGAGGCAGCGCTATGCGGATACTGCTGATTGAAGATGACGAAACCCTATGCCAGACCATTCCGTTTCAGCTGCGGCAGGAAGGCTTTTCCGTAGATGTTGCAATGAATGGCGACGATGGACTACATTGTGCCCGGGAGCAACTGCATGATCTGATCCTGCTGGATCGGATGCTGCCCGGTCTGGATGGCATGGAAGTATTGTCTATTTTACGTAGAGAGAATATTCAGACCCCAGTCATTTTCCTGACGGCCCTGGGGCAGCTCCATGACCGTACCACAGGTCTGAACAATGGCGCAGACGATTACATAGTGAAACCCTTCGCCTTTGAAGAACTGCTGGCCCGGATCCGCAGCGTTCTGCGCCGACCGGCAGTGATGCGGCTTTCCGAAAAGCTTGTCTTTGGAGATATTCAGTATGAACCCCATACGTTGACCTTATCCCGGGAAAGCAACACAACGGTGTTGTCAAAGCGGCTCGGAGATCTTCTGGAACTGTTCCTGCGCAATCCGGGACAGACTCTGCCCAGGGAAACGATCCTACTCCGGGTCTGGGGCATGGATTCCGAGGTGGAAGATGGAAATCTGGATAACTACACCTATTTCCTGCGGCGCAGCCTGCGAAAGGTAGGGTCAAAGGTACAGCTTGCTACTGTTCGTGGTGTGGGTTACCGACTGGAGGAAGGCCATGTTTGATAAATTACGCTGGAAGCTGACTGCATTCAATAGTATTATTACCAGCGGGATTATGATATGCCTGGTTCTGCTATGCCTATCTTTATCGGAGAGAAATACAAAAGATCAGACTTACAAAAATTTCACAGACACGGTTTATGCAGTTTCCTCCTATTTGGAGGTGCAGAATCAGATCTCTGATGA
>JAFQHF010000173.1 GCA_017398105.1 Oscillospiraceae bacterium
AAAATGTAACAAATGCAATCATGCCATCCGCGGCAATCCGCGATAGGGGGTCGGGGGGGTCATGACCCCGCCCTACAGATATTTATGGATAAACAATCATTTACCGTAGTAACGATACCGAGCGGGTTTGGGCAGTCACGATTCCCGCTGCACCGAGCACGCATTGGCCGTCGGCCCATGCCGACAAACGATAATTTATCCCTGCAAAACATTGACTTTTTCTGCTATTTGTGAAATAATGTATAGGTTAAATATTAGATACAAGAGAGGATCATTTTATTATGATGCAATCCAGAACACATAACTGCGGCGAGCTGCGTCTGTGTGACGCCGGCAAGGCCGTTACCATCGTCGGCTGGATGGAGAACGTCCGTGAGGTGGGCGCAAACTTCGCATTCGTTGTGCTGCGCGACTTCTACGGCACCACCCAGGTGGTCATCGAGACCGAAGAAATGATGAAGGCTGTCAAGGGCCTGAACAAGGAAACCACCCTGTCCGTTACCGGCATCGTCCGTGAGCGCGAGAGCAAGAACAAGAAGCTGGCTACCGGCGAGATCGAAGTCGTCCCCGAGAAGATCGAGGTACTGGGCAAGTGCCGTCACAACCAGCTGCCCTTCGAGATCAACAAGTCCCGGGATGCCGATGAGAACACCCGCCTGAAGTACCGCTTCCTGGACCTGCGCAATCCCGCCGTCAAGTCCAACATCGTCCTGCGCTGCCAGGTTGTCGCCGAGCTGCGCCGTCTGATGACCGAGAAGGGCTTCCTGGAGATCACCACTCCCATCCTGACCGCTTCCTCCCCCGAGGGTGCCCGTGACTATCTGGTTCCTGCCCGTAACCATCCCGGCAAGTTCTACGCCCTGCCCCAGGCTCCCCAGCAGTTCAAGCAGCTGCTGATGACCGCAGGCTTCGACAAGTATTTCCAGATCGCTCCCTGCTTCCGTGACGAGGATGCCCGTGCTGACCGTACCCCCGGCGAATTCTACCAGCTGGATATGGAAATGGCCTTCGCCACCCAGGATGACGTTCTGTCCACCCTGGAGGATGTGCTGCGTCCCGTCTTCTGCAAGTTCGGCAAGTATGAGCGTGTTTCCCCCGCTCCCTTCCGCCACATCCCCTTCAACGAGGCCATGGAGCGCTACGGCTCCGACAAGCCCGATCTGCGTATCGACCTGGAAGTCCAGGACATCACCGCAGAGGTTCAGGGCTGCGGCTTCGGCCCCTTCGAGGGCAATACCGTCAAGGCCGTTGCTGTGGACAACTTCACCCAGGCCCGTAAGTGGATCGACAAGCTCCTGGCCGATGTGGAAATCCAGACCGGCAACAAGGCCTGCTGGGTCAAGGTGGACGACAACGGCAACCTGACCGGCGGCGTTTCCAAGTTCCTGGCTTCCTGCCAGGATGCCCTGAAGCAGAAGCTGAACCTGAAGCCCGGCTCCTTCGTGTGCATGGCTGCCGGCAAGAAGGCTGCCGCCCAGAAGACCGCAGGCGTTATCCGCACCATGCTGGGCAAGCGGGTTCCCGGCCACTTCGACGAAGAGCAGTACGCCATCTGCTGGATCGTGGACTTCCCCATGTACGAAATGGGCGAGGAGTCCGGCCAGCTGGAATTCTGCCACAACCCCTTCTCCATGCCCCAGGGCGGTATGCAGGCTCTCATTGATGCCGAGGGCGACGTGGAGAAGGCTCTGGCTATCAAGGCTTATCAGTACGACTTAGTATGTAACGGTATCGAGCTCTCCTCGGGTGCG
>JAFQHF010000101.1 GCA_017398105.1 Oscillospiraceae bacterium
CGGATACCTGCCGCCTGTGGGACAGCAAAACACATGAAAAACTGGATAAGGACCGTTTTCGCCGGGATCTTGGAGGTGTGGAAGAAGCTTACGCCGAGATCATGAAGCGGCTGGAAACCAAGTTGGGAGGATAACAATGGGAAACTGTGCAATCGTAGGCATCAACTGGGGTGACGAGGGCAAGGGCAGAATGGTAGACCTGCTGACGGAAAGCTACGACATCGTCATCCGCTATCAGGGTGGCGGCAACGCAGGCCATACCGTAATCAATGAGTACGGCAAATTTGCTCTGCATCTGCTGCCATCCGGCATTTTCCGCAAGGGTGTTGTAAATATCCTTGGAAACGGTGTTGCCCTTGACCCTGAAAATCTTTGGAAAGAAATTGAGGAAGTCACAGCCAAAGGCGTTCCGATTACACCCGAGAACCTAAAAATCAGTGACCGGGCATCGTTGTTGCTGCCTTGGCACCGGGAACTGGATGGATTGGAAGAAGCGCGCCTTGCGGATAAGAAATACGGCTCCACCAAGCAGGGCATCGCACCCTTCTATTCGGACAAATATCAAAAGAAGACGATCATGGCGGGCGAACTGCTGTATCCCGAGCATTTGACGGAGCATTTGACCGACCTGCTGGGTTGGAAGAATCTTACTCTTGCCGGTGTTTACGGAGCGGAACCTGTAAAGGTGGCAGAGCTTCGCGAGTGGATCGATACCTACTGTGAGAAGATCAAACCTTTTATATGTGACACTGGCGCATTTCTGAGAAAAGCCCAGGCGGACGGGAAAGACATCCTTTTCGAAGCACAGCTGGGTGCCTTGCGGGATCTGGACTACGGTATCTATCCCTACACCACATCCTCTAATTCCATCGCCTCCTACGCCCCGGTAGGATCCGGCCTGCCATCTGCTAAAATTGACGAGGTCATCGGCGTAGTGAAAGCCTATTCCACCTGTGTGGGAGAAGGGCCCTTTGTTTGCGAACTGTTTGGGTCGGAAGCGGATGCGCTTCGGGAAGCCGGTTTTGAGTATGGTGCGAAAACCGGCCGTCCCCGCAGAGTTGGCCCTATTGACATTGTGGCTACCCGCTACGGTGTTCAGGTCCAGGCAGCTACCAATATCGCACTTACCAAGCTGGATGTACTCAGCTACCTGGACAAGATCCCGGTTTGCACCCATTACACGGTTGGCGGTAAGGAAACGGACGAATTCCCATTCCCCTCTGTGCTGGATAGTGCCAAGCCGGTGATCGAGTATATGGACGGCTGGAAGTGTGATATTTCCGGAGTTCGCAAGTGGGAAGACCTGCCTGTCGCCGCACAGCGGTATGTAGAATTCATTGAAAAAGAAATCGGCTGTCATGTAGGCTTCATTTCCGTTGGTCCGGAGCGAGACAGTATCATTATTCGTTAAGGAGAATCATCATGACAGAAAAATACGAATCCCCCCTGAGCTCCCGCTACGCATCCGACTATATGCTGCGCCTGTTCTCGGCTGATCACCGTATTCAAACATGGCGTAAGCTGTGGGTATCTTTAGCAAAGGCAGAGAGTGCTTTGGGTCTGCCCATTACAAAACAGCAGGTTGCCGAACTGGAGGAACACATTGCAGATATTGACTTTGCCTGTGCCGCTCAGCGTGAAAAGGAAGTTCGGCACGATGTAATGGCCCATGTATATGCCTATGGCAAGGCAGCCCCGTCCGCTGCGGGTATCATTCACCTGGGCGCAACCAGCTGCTATGTGACAGACAATGCAGATCTTATCATCTACCGGGATGCCCTGAAGTATCTTCGCACGGAGCTGCTGAAGGTAATTGCCAACCTGTCTTCCTTTGCGGATCAATACAAAGCCGTGCCTACTTTGGGGTATACGCACTATCAGCCTGCTCAACTGGTGACGGTGGGTAAGCGGGCCACACTTTGGATGCAGGATCTTTGGTCCGATCTGGAAGAACTGGATTTTGTGATCGGAACAATGAAATTCCTCGGGTGCCGTGGTACTACCGGCACGGAAGCGAGCTTCCTGGAACTGTTTGGCGGAGACACAGCAAAGATCGATGAAATGAATCGCATGATCTGCGCAGACTTCGGCTTTGACGGCTGTTTCGATGTTTGCGGTCAAACCTACCCCAGAAAGGTCGACAGCCGTATTTTGAATGTACTTTCTTCCATCGCTCAGAGCTGCTACCGAATGGCAAATGATATCCGGCTTCTGCAACACGACCGGCAGGTGGAGGAACCCTTTGAAAAGAATCAGATTGGGTCTTCCGCAATGGCCTATAAGCGCAATCCTATGCGAAGTGAGCGGATCTGCAGCCTTGCCCGTTACTTGATGTGCGATGCTATGAATGCGCCGATGACTGCAGCAACCCAGTGGCTGGAGCGGACATTGGACGATTCTGCCAATCGCCGTATCTCAATGCCGGAGGGCTTTCTCTGTGCCGATGCGGTGCTGCGGCTTGCCCAAAATGTAACAGACGGTCTGCATGTCAATGAGAAAATTGTAGAAAAGACTGTAAAGGAATACCTTCCCTTCATTGCTACAGAAAATCTGATGATGGAAGCC
>JAFQHF010000014.1 GCA_017398105.1 Oscillospiraceae bacterium
GCCCATTGGTCAAGTGGTTAAGACAGCGGCCTCTCACGCCGTTAACATCGGTTCGAATCCGGTATGGGTCACCAAAGAAAGTAAGCTGAACGAGCGGCTGATAACAGAAATCCGCGGAAGGACAGCTGAATATAGGAAGGGTAAAAAGCTCTTCCACAAACGAGTTCGTGTTGATTGTCATGAGGGTCCACCTGTTCCCATCCCGAACACAGAAGTTAAGCTCATGTGCGCCGACAATACTTGGCGGGTGACTGCCCGGGAAGATAGGTAACGCGAACACAAAGCCTCAACCGCAAGGTTGGGGCTTTTCTCTGCCTGCAAGTGTCCACCGGACACTTGCGGACGGCAGAACAATACTTGGCCTACCCAGGAAGGCGGGTAACGCGAACACAAAGCCTCCTACGAAAGTAGGAGGTTTTTTCTTGCCTAAAACATGCCACCGGCATGTTTCTGAACGGCAAGATACCTAAAGGTACTTCCTCGGCTGCGCCTCGGTCGCAATACTTGGCCTACCCGGGAAGACAGGTAACGTGAGCACGAAGTTATGACTAGAATCCCAGGTGTTCGTAAAACAGTATGTACGAAACATTACTGATTTACAACATGTCTCCGGCTGGATTGGTTATAAAATGTCTGCCCTAGGTTTACAACGACGGTACCAACACCATCTAGCTCCAATACAGCCACGAGATCACAAAAATACCAAGATTTCTACCTTCGTTGCAACTGGTGGATCGATATCCAGCAGCAGGATGAGAGTATCCAGATTCATTTTTTCCAGGAGCAGCTCTTTGGCTTCCCGGTGTTGCTGTCTGTCCATTTGCCCGATATCTGGGAAGTATAGAGCGCAACGGCCTACCAGAATGAGGCTGCGGTTTACTCTGCTAAAACTCTATATCATTCTGATTGCTGCGCTGGGTGTGTTTATTGTTGCCATTGGCCGCAGAAGCGCTCCATCTGCCATGATGCAAATCCCGGCCAAGCAAAGAAAACTCAGCAGACGCACCATGGTTGCCACCGTACTGATTCTCCTGTTCATCCCGCTGACTATTTTTGCCGGTGTGATGTATCTGGGAAATCAGCATTACAACATTACCGCCTTCCTGGTGCTGATGGAATGTATGCTTCCATTCTTTCTTGTGTTTGAAAGCCGAAAACCCAAAGCAAGGGAGCTTGTGACCATTGCAGTACTGTGTGTCATCGGTGTGGCTGGCCGATCTGCGTTCTTCATGCTGCCTCAGTTCAAGCCGGTGCTGGCGCTTGTCATCATCTCCGGTGTGGCCTTCGGCGGTGAGACCGGCTTTCTGGTGGGTGCGGTCACTATGATGGTATCCAACGTTCTGTTTTCCCAAGGCACCTGGATGCCCTGCAGATGTTCAGCATGGGCTTCATCGGCTTCCTTGCCGGTGTGCTGTTCCGCAAAGGTCTGCTCCGCCGCAGCCGTGGAAGTCTCGCTACTACGGTGCATTTGCTGCTGTCATCATCTACGGCGGTATCATGAATCCCGCTGCTGCGCTGATGTACAGTTCACAGAGCATCAACCTGCAAATGCTTATGGCTTACTATGTATCCGGACTTCCTATGGATCTGATTCATGCAGCCGCTACGGTGATCTTCATCCTCATAGCCGCTGAGCCGATGCTGGAAAAACTGGATCGAATCAAAGTAAAGTATGGCCTGGTAGAGTATCCAGCAGCAAGGTAAGTGTATATACGACTTACAAAAACCATCCGGTTCTGCTGTTGCGGGACTGGATGGTTTCACGCTTATTGGAAAGTTTCCCAAAACCTCAGAACACAGAAAATTTCTGTGGCTGCGCGATTCTTTGGAATTGTTGAGAGCATTTCGCTGTCAATTTGATCTTGGATAAGTATGTACATTCTTTCAATAACAGGCGACCTGCGGCTGCCTAGGGCTATAAAAGCCCAGTTCAGTACAGGACCGAACTGGGCTTCTAAAACTATGATGTTTTTTGTGTCTACTATTTCTTGACAGGAGCACTTTGCCAGGGGTGACAATAGAATATTATTTTTATCTAAATCGTCTGGCATAGCCGCACTTTCGGCAGAGTTCCTCTGCTGCTTTCTTATTGCGGAATCCATCGAAGACCGCTTTGGCGCGTGGCGTGTTCAAGATGTATTCCAGGTCATCTGTAAATAGATTGCCCAGTGCAATATCTCCCTCATGATCCAGGCAGCAGGGCACAACAGTTCCGTCACACAGAATGCCGATCTGATCGCGCAGTCCGTAACAGAATACAGAATCACCGCAATCTTCAGCGCTCAGATCCGGCCAGTCGAATTTATCACCATATTCCAGGTATATCCGGTCAGCGATTCGAATGCCTTTGCGTTCCTCTCTCCAGGGTTTCGGGAAATGGGATTCCAGTGTATTCAGAATACTGTCATTGCGGGCATCCAGCCCACCCTGATTCCACAACCGGTAAACCACCAGCTTTGATCCGGCAATGGCTTGTCCGAAGGTAAAGCATTGATGCAGATAAGATTCAAAAGGAATTGGAATGTCATTTGCCTCAAAGGCGTGAAGGGATATGTTGATTTTATGCAGGGCAGCTGCTTTGCGCAAAACATCCTGCTGTTTTGAAAGCAACGTGCCGTTTGTCGTCAGAATGACGCGAAAGCCTGCATCTGCGGCCAGGGCAAGAAATCTTTCCAGATGCGGATGGCATAGGGGTTCACCCATCAGATGAAAATATAGATAATCAGACCAGGGGCGAAGTTTGGGCAGCAGATAGGAAAATTCCGTTTCGGTCATTACGCGTTGCGGCCGCATGGTTCCCGGGCAAAAGCTGCAGTGCAGATTGCAGACATTGGATATTTCCAGATAGATCTTACGAAATCGCTTCATGCTCAGGCATCCTCTCTGCACAGAAGCGCATTCAGCTTTCGGGAGAAGATATCTTCCAGCTCTGTATGTCGGGGAAAGCGGCTGATATTGATGGACAACAGTCCATTGTAGGATATAATGGCACAGTTATAAGGGGAACGGACCCGTGGGGTCAGAGTAACTTCGATTTTCTGCACAAACTGCTGCATTTCTTCCGGCAGTGTTACATTTCCCAAATTAGTGACGGTTACACTGGAGTTGCTTTCTCCGAAGAATCGGTAAATCAGCCGCATCAGTGCACACTTCATAAACAGTGGTATGATCTGGAAATACCAGGCACCTTGGGTTTTTACATTATAGGCCATAATAGATGCCAATTGTCTGCGGTCAAGCTGGCTGTGCATCTGGCTGGAAAAGCTGTGAAGAAGCTCAGAAAGTGGTCTTTTGTGATCGCAAGGCTCCATGGTCGGCAGTGCGTAGAGAATAAAGTTACGCAAAGTTTTGCTGGGGAACATGCGCCGCAAATCAATGGGAACCATGATCCGTACAGGCCGGATTTGCTGATTGCTGTGGAGCTGCTGGATCTCCATGACAGATTCAGCCATTAGGGAACTGATCAGGGTGGTGATGGACACGCCGTACTTGCGCGCGATATCCAGAAGCTGATATGTGGGCAAAGAGAAAACAGAGGTTCGTACCGCATCCCGGATGGAGTTGCCGCCGGGGAGCTGATAGGCATACCGGCTGGGAAGGTGAAGAGGACTGCCGGATTCATAGTCCAGGTAGGAATCTTCCAGTTCTTTCAGCATGGGAGACTGTTCGATATCCACAAGGGTTTGGGTAACCGGAATATGGATTCCGTTTTTCAGACGCAGGTATTCTGCGATCAGTGTTGTGAAAGAAGCAATGGCACCAAAACCATCCGTCAGCGCATGGAAGGCCTCAATGGAGACCTGTCTGTCACTGAAGTAGACACGGTAGGCACAATTTCGGATCTCTTCTGTGCGCATGGTCACAAGGCAGCCGGGGTCAGGCTGCACCTGGGGTGGTGTTTTGGCCGGAACCTGGAAGTAATGAAAAAAACCGGGATGGAAGCCGGCAATGACAGTGGGAAAACGCTTGTAGATCCGGTCAACAGCATTTTGCAGTATGTCCGGAGAAATGTCTTCCGTAAGCGTCATGGTGAACCGGTAGGTGTTGGTATGGTCTTTGCGGATCAGAGATAGATAGAGAATTGAAGCGTTGTCAATGGCATATTTGGAGAAGGTTGTTTTTTTCATAAGCACCTCAGTAATCCGTCATTTCTATTCATTTTTAGTATACCATAAATATTTCTGATTTTCAACGGATTCCAATTATTTACAGGGGAAAATGCCTGTGATATAATGCAAAAAAGGAGTGATTCTATGGACAATGTCAATAAAACCCTGTATATTCCGCTGTACGGAAAATCCTATGTAAGCAAAAAGGGAATTCTTCTGCATGACCCGAAGGCGGAGGAAATCTGGCAGGCAGAGGGCTTTCCGCTGAAGGGCAAATCCAGATCAAAATGGCTTGCCTACCACATGGGTATGCGCAGCGCAGTTTTTGACGATTGGCTGCGGGAAAAACTGACTGAAATGCCGGATGCCGTTGTGGTACATGCGGGCTGCGGTATGGACAGTCGTATCGAGCGCGTGATGCATCAGGGACACCTTTGGCTGGATCTGGATTTCACGGAGGTGATTGTGCAGCGCAGACGGTATTATCACCAGACGGAAGATTACAGAATGCTTGGGTGCGATTTACGGGATATTTCCTGGTTTGCTTCTGTTCCGAAGGGAAGGGCTGTGATCCTTGTTATGGAGGGGGTCAGTATGTATCTTCCCCGGGCCGATTTGTGTTCACTTCTGGGAAATATGCAGGACAGTTTTGATTCCATGGCAATTCTCATGGATGTGTATACGGAATTTGGAGCGAAAGCATCCAAATATAAGAATCCGGTCAATGATGTCGGGGTCACCGTGCTTTATGGTATGGATGATCCAACGGTGCTTGGCATTCCTGTTATTCGGGAGCATGACCTGACACCGGAGAAAATGATTTGCGAGCTTCAGGGCTTTGAGCAGGTATTTTTCAGGCGGATGTTCGCCGGAAGGATGGCGAAAAAAATATACCGTCTCTATGAATTTTCAGGTTGATACGATTGTTTACCGCTGTAAACGGCGTACCATCCGAATGGCACGATAAAATTAAATATGCTTATCGACTTAACGCAGCATGGCATCAAGTAGCAGTAGGGCGGCTGCCCTCAGCCCGCCGCAAAATAGAAAAATGGTGCAGCTTGCGGCGGCTTGAGGGCAAGCCGCCCTACCGTAGTGCATTTTTACGCTGCCATTTTCCAATTTGATGAGTTAACCCGATAAGCACAAAATTAAATATAAATGCAGATTCCCGCAGCTTCAGTCAGCTGCGGGAACTTTGATATCAATGATTTAATTCTGCTTCAGCCATGATCAGAAGCTGCCGGATTTTCAGCTGCTGCGGACACATTTCTTCACACTTTCCGCACCGGATGCATGCAGAAGCGGAGCTTGCTATGACGGCTCCTTCCTTCTGCTGCCGCTTGGCATTGACGGCAGCAAATATATCGGGGATGGGGATCTCCTGAGGACAAACCTCAGTGCAGTAGCGGCAGTTTGTGCAGTCGATCAGTCCCTGATTGCGGAAAATGGCGCAGACTTTGTTTACGGCTTCCTGTTCCTGAGGGTTCAGTGCCTGGAAGTTCTTCATAAAATGAATATTATCCTCAAGCTGCTCCAGCGTGCTCATACCGGAAAGAACCATACGCACGTTTTCAAATCCGGCAGCAAATCGGATGGCATAGCTGGCGTTGGAACCGCCCCCCAGCCGGTCAAAAATCCGCTGTGCCGAATCCGGAAGATTCACAAGGGAACCGCCCTTGACCGGCTCCATAACCACGACAGGTTTACCATGTTTCCGGCAAATCTCATAGCATTTCCCGGACTGAACCTTTTCATCCTCGTAATCCACATAATTAAACTGCAGCTGAACGAATTCGATCATGGGGTATTCGGATAGAATACTGTCCAAAACAGGGGCGGAATCATGGAAGGAAATACCGATATGCCTGATCTTACCCTCGGTTTTCAATTCGAGGGCGGTTTCAAATGCCTTTGCCTGCCGATACTGAGGCATACGGGATTCGCTGAGGGCATGCATCAGGTAGTAATCAAAATATTCCACACCGCAGGCATCCAGCTGCTGCTGAAACAAGGGGCGGATATCTTCCTGTTTCTCGAAATAGGGGAAAGAGAGTTTGTTGGCCAACAGGTAACGCTCGCGGGGATACCGGTTTGCAAGGCATTCCCGGATCGCCAGCTCACTTTTTCCGTTAATGTAACCATGTGCCGTATCAAAATAAGAAAAACCGTTTTCCAGAAAGGCATCCACCATTTTCTTGGTCTGTTCAATATCTACCTCGTCTCCGATCATCGGAAGCCGCATAAAGCCAAAACCAAAATTTTTTCCGGCAGCAGAGAAAATAGTATCCATAATACAAAACCTCCTTTGTTTTTATCAGTATATCATTTGAATCATAAGGATGCCAGTATAGATAATGACGAAAAATATCATCCTATTTTGTCGGGATTGACATGGTAAAATCCATGTGATACACTGAAACGGATCAAAACTGACATCAATAAGAAAGGCGAAGCATGAAATATATACAAAAGCATCCGATGACCATGATCGTTGTTGGTGTCATCGGCATATCCCTGTCGTCCATTTTTGTAAAATATTCATCTGCACCATCCGCTGTGACTGCTGCCTGGCGGCTTTTATGGACGGTTTTGCTGATGTCTCCGGTAGTGTTGGGCAGGGGGGAAATCCGACGGGAATTGTTTTCTGCCGGAAAAAAGATCTGGATCTTATCCGGCATCAGTGGCGTGTTTTTGGCGATCCATTTTGCACTTTGGTTTGAATCACTGCGCCACACCACAGTAGCCAGTTCTACGACCATCGTCTGCACGGAAGTGATTTGGGTCTCCTTGGGGTATTTTCTGTTCCTGAAGGGGCGGTTATCAGGTAAGGCCATCGCTGCCATTGCCGTGACACTTGCGGGAAGCGTGTTGATTGCGTTGGCAGATTCCGGCGTTGGCGGTGCGCATCTGTACGGAGATATTCTGTCTCTTCTGGCGGCGATTGCGGTTGCTGCCTATGTACTTCTGGGACGCGTGGTGCGGGAACATGCTTCGACATCTGTCTACACCTATATTGTGTATCTTTCCTGTTCTGCGGCTTTGCTGATCGTTTGTTTTTATCAGGAACTTAACTTGCTGGGATACGGTATCAGTGCACTGGTTGTCGGTCTGCTGCTGGCGCTGTTTTCTACCATTCTCGGGCACAGCATCTTCAGCTGGTGTTTGAAATATTTTTCACCGTCATTCGTTTCTGCTTCCAAGCTTTGTGAGCCCGTGGTTGCGGCGATCCTTGCCGGATTCCTTTTCGATGAAATTCCTGGCATGCTGCAGATTGCAGGTGGTGTCCTGATTTTGGGCGGCGTCTTGTATTACTCCGGTCTGGAACGCACGGATGCTAAATAAAGTGTTCCCCGATTTCCTCAGCATAAGGAAATCGGGGATTATGCTTACTCAATAATGAAGCCGGAATCATGCAGACGGATCAGAAAGTAAACCAAAGCCAGAAGATCGGCACAGCCGCCGGGAGACAGATTTCTTTGAATGAAAGCATCGTCCAATTGTTCAATCTGCTTTGTGCTTGGAAATGGATCGGCATTCAGAATTGTGCGGACTGTTTCCGCAGCCCAGCTTGCACCGGTCAGACCGCCGCGATGCAAAAGATTCGTATCCTGAACAGCAGTGATCAGATGCAGCAGGGTGTAGGCACCGGCTTCCTCCCGGGTCTTTCCGGCGGCTGTCGCCTGTTGGAATGCGGGAATTCCGATCATTTGAATACTGGGGAAACCGGCAGAAGCTTCACCGCGGCTTCCCTTGATGCCGGACTGCAGGTACATGCGCTCTCCGGCCGTCAGCCCTTTTGCGCAGAGAAAATCGGCGTCAGCAGCGGGAGCAGCCAGCGTGCTGCATTCATGCATCAGCGCATTTTGTGTGATCGGGGACTTTTCCGGTGTCCAGAGCCTGCCAAGACAGCCGCAGAGAAGACCTAAGGAATAAATCGCGCCTTTATGGGTATTGATTCCGCCTGTCGTC
The DNA here is from genome assembly GCA_017398105.1 of Oscillospiraceae bacterium. The sequence goes on from JAFQHF010000014.1 coordinate 8,082, forward strand.
CGATACATATCCTCCTCCGCCAGAATGCCGCGATGGCGAAGCTGAGCGAAGGCAGCTTCCGGGGGATCTCCGGCAGATGCCTGTCCGATCAGAAAGCAGGTATGAAAGTATCCCCGAAGCGCATAGGCGCTTGTAATGAACAGATCCAGGCACATATCCGGATGACTTCCGTGATTACGCCGGTCTACCAAGCCCGGCTTAGGTGTTGTTTTCACTTCTTCAATCAGACTTTGCACAGCAGCATCTGCGATGAATTCACTGTCTGCCCTGAGGAAAAAGTCGGAAAGGATTTGGCCCGTAACAGACTGCAGCTGGGAAACCGGATGGACTCTCCCGGCTGCACAGGCGCGTCCCGGTGCTCCGCAGACAAGACATCCGCGCAGGTCAGAACGGCTCAGCTTTTGTCCATCCGGAGTAAGAACATCCAAGTCAAATAATCTGCCAAGAGCAGAAGCTTCTTCGACCTCCACACAAATCTTTTTTATTTGCGCGGCATCCATTGACAAGACATACAAGGCCAGGCATCCGGTATTTTCACGTAGAGTGATTTTATGCAGAATTGCAGCTTCGGGAATATGTGCTTCCAGCTGTTGCAGACCGGCTGTAAATCCCCGTTCAATCAGAGGCGTATTTTTAACAGGCCCCGCAATGTTCATTGTGAAGGAAATGATCGGACAGCTGTACTTATCAAGAAGCTGCTTCTGCCTGCGGACTCTGTCCTCACGGCTGTAAAGAATCTGTGCCAATGTGACTTCGCCCATGAAGTCCTCCTCTGTTGGATAGATAGCCGATCAGACGGTCAGATCGGATTGTTTTTCCTGCTGGTTGTCCAGCTTTCTTAGGTTTTCTTCGGCGTCCTCACCAACACAGCCCACAAGAAGGTAGCGGTGACGAAAATGGTCGTAAACAAAATGGTGCAGCAGATGGAAATTTTCGATTTGCCCTGTGCTGGTTACATGGATACGGGGGCCTGTGCAGCGGTGCTGCTGACCGCCAATGGAAACATGATGGTTATCCACATAGGTGATCGGAAGATCCTGGCGAATCAGTTCCCTTACCTTTCGCTCCAATTCCGGAATGTCAAAATCGGGCGCAGTGTGTTTAAAGCAGATGGCAAATCCGTGGCGAACATCGTCATGCTCACATCGGGCAAGCTCCTCGGCAGGCATGCAGAATTCACACAGATCCTCGGCGCTGTGAGCCATAAGCCGATAGGACAGGGAGGTGTATACGGAATTTCGGATCGCTTCCGGTTCAGGGCCAAATAATGTGGGGCGTGCGATGAGGATTTGCTCACCAACGCCGATCAAAAGATTGGCGTTGTAGCCCAAAAATGGATAAACCAGGTCAAAATGCTCTACGACAACGCGTTTGCCATTATGCAGAGCTTCACTGATGGCTTCTGCAAGTACGCTCATTTGGGTAAAACCGTTTTCAAATCGAATATCCACATGATAGGTATGGGGCGTGAAAAAGCTGAAACCGGAATCCTGATCCAGAAGCGGCAGAGGACGCACGTAGACTCCGTCATCGTCATTGGTCAGCTCCAGACCGGGAAACATACCACGGATGAGTGCGCTTTTGCCGGAACCTGCTTCTCCGATAAAGCCGATCAGCTTGTCAAAAGGAGAAAGATAGAGCTGGGCAAGCTGCATTCCCAGGGAACACATACGCTTGTGCCCTCTGGGGGCGAAGTAACTGCTTAAAATGTGCGCTTCCTGACGGTCAGCCATATTGCGAACCTCCTGCTGTTATTATGTAAGAAAGTGTGGATAATGGGACAAATCGGCGGATTGCCTCTATGTTGTTCTGCTGAAGAAGCTTTCGTACCGTGCTTGCGCTGATCGGCAGGCCGTCACTGCACAATCTGGGTAATTCAATCATCTCAAGTCCGTGCGCAGGAAGGATTTCTGCAAGCATTTTGTTGTATCCGGCTGTCAGTGCGGAGAACGGTTCCGAGCCCACATAGCGGTGAGTAATGCGGAAATGGGGAACAAAATGTTTCACGAAGATCTCAATATCCAGGTGACAGTGGATCTGATCGGCCGAATCTCTGTCTTTTAGAAAGTATGTGGGAAATGTAGCGCTGGAGATAAGATAGGGCCCGGATGGAAACACTGTGACATTTTTCAGGTCAGAAGTACCGAGCTTTACCATTTGAAGACGGTCTTCGGCAGAAAAGTATCCCCGATCCTCGGAAAGAACAAATACATAAACATGATCACATTCACCGGCTGCAGTTTCAATGAGACAACGATGACCCAGTGTAAACGGATCGCAATTCATTACCAGAGCACCGATCCTGTCGCCGTGTACAGAAGGCGAGGAAAGTGATGAAAGAAACTGCTTAAGACCGTTGCGCTTACTCTCCATAAGCAGAACCTGTTTCGTTCCGGCAACAGGATAGAAGAAGAGGGAGGAAAACAGAAGTTGATTTTCCGGTTTGGTATATAAAAACAAGTGCGTATACCCATCCTGAAGCGCCTCCTGGCGCAGGGCTGTCAGAATCGTTGCTGTAAGTCCGTCACCCTGATAGGATCGGGACACAGCGATGCACTTTAATAAATTACCCTTCCGGGAACCGGCAGCGGCTAAGATGGGGCCATCCCACAGCAGAACAGTCTGATCGATCTGTGCATCCGGTGTCAGTCCGCTGCTTCGAAGCAGCTCCAGCCAGGAAGTTTGCCGTGCAGAATCCATATGTCGCAGTATTTCCAGCTCCAACTAAATTGCTCCCTTCCTGAAATCTATTGAGTTTATTATACACGAACTTTTGGAATATGCAAAGAAAAAGAAAGAAGATAATTGCATTTTGAGAAATTGTATTATACAATAATCGCAGATTGTTATTATACCAATCGTAATATATAAAAAGGATGGGTGCAGTATGGAAATTCTGAGACAGGCAGCTGCCGGAACCATGGAATCCAGCGATGTGTATATAGAGATTGGCCCGGGGCAGGGAAAACGGGAGATATTTCTGGATTCTGTCGTTCTGGCACAGTATGGAGAGGAAATCACCCGCGTGATCGGTGAGGTTCTGGATGATTTTGATATTGGCAGCGTGGATTTGCGTGTGTATGACCGCGGTGCACTGGAATGTGTCCTCCGGGCGAGACTGGAGACGGTCATTCTCCGCGGAAAGGAGAATGCATAATGCGCAGAAGTATGCTTTTTCTTCCGGGAAATACCCCGAATATGCTGATCAATGGTGGCTGCCTTGGTGCTGATGCTGTCATTTTTGATTTGGAGGATGCTGTTGCTCCTGCGGAAAAGGATGCTGCCCGTATTCTGGTGCGCAATACCATGCGGTATATGGATTTTCAGGGCTGCGAACGGATTATCCGGATCAATTCTGTGGATACACCATACTGGAAAGCAGATCTGAATGCGGTTATTCCATACAGACCGGATCTGATCCTTCTTCCGAAGGCGGGAAGACCGGAGGATATTCTGGAAGCAGATGCCAGTCTTTCCGATATGGAGGCACGGTATGGCTTGGAGAACGGCAGTGTAGGACTGATGCCGCTCATCGAGACGGCGTTGGGTGTGGAGAATGCATTTGCCATTGCTTCCTGCTGCAGGCGTGTAAAAGCACTGTTCCTGGGCGCAGAGGATCTGACGGCAGATCTGCAGTGCAAGCGGACGAAGGAGGGGCAGGAGATCCTGTATGCCCGTACCCGCCTGGTCACGGCGGCCAGGGCAGCCGGTGTGGAGGTTTATGATACCCCCTTTACGGATGTGGATGATGATGAGGGAATCTACACAGACGCATCCTTTGCCAGGTCCTTGGGATTTACCGGTAAGGCATCCATCTCTCCCCGTCATGTGGAAGCCATCAATCAGGTTTTCAGTCCGACAGAGAAGGAAATCCAGTATGCCTATGATGTTATGGACGCAATTGCCGGCGCGAAGGCGCAGGGTAAGGGTGCTGTGCCTCTTCGCGGTAAGATGATTGATGCACCAATCGTTGCCCGGGCGCAGCGTACCATCGATATGGCAAATGCCCTGGGGCTGGGAAGGGAGGTTTTGTGATGCGCAAGCTGGTCAAATCCATTCGGGAAGCGATTTCGCTTTCCGGACTGCGGGATGGAATGACAGTATCTTTTCATCATCACCTGCGAAACGGCGATTTCGTTCTGAATATGGTGCTGGAGGAAATAGCGGCATCCGGTATCCGGGAATTGAATGTGAATGCAAGCTCTCTGTTTGATGTCCACATGCCCCTGCTGGAGCATATTGAAAATCAGGTGGTAAGCGGCATTTCTACGGATTACATGGCAGGCGGGTTAGGGCGCAGGATTTCCCACGGAATTCTGGAGACACCTGTGCAGTTCCGCACCCATGGAGGCCGTCCGAGAGATATTGCGCTTGGCAAAACGCCGATTGATGTTGCGTTTATTGCAGCGCCTTCTGCTGATTGCATGGGAAACTGTTCCGGAAAATTCGGTAAATCGGCCTGTGGTTCCCTGGGATACGCCTTTGCTGATGCCATGTACGCCAGAAAGGTTGTTGTTATTACCGATAACCTGGTTCCATATCCCATGCAGGGCTGGTCAATTTCGGAGAACTATGTGGATTACGTGGTGGAAGTGGATGCAATCGGTGACCCCAGGGGAATCGTATCCGGTACGACCAAAATCACCCGTGATCCTGTGGGCCTGGTGATGGCAAAACATGCGGCAAACGTAATCGCTGCATCCGGACTCCTGAAGGATGGTTTCTCCTTTCAGACCGGTGCAGGCGGTGCGTCACTGGCGGCGGCGAAATTTCTGAAGGATATTATGCTGCAGAAGGGGATTCAGGGCAGCTTTGGCTTGGGTGGAATCACAGGCTACATGGTGGATATGCTGCATGCAGGCTGCTTCCGCAGTTTGTTGGATGTACAGTGCTTTGATTTGCAGGCGGTAGAATCCATCCGGACAGACCCGCGGCATCAGGAGATTTCCGCGCTGCATTATGCATCTCCCGGTGAAAGAAGTGCTGTTGTAGACAGCCTGGATGTGGTCATTCTGGGTGCCACGGAAATAGATACTTCCTTCAATGTAAATGTACATACGGATTCCAATGGCTATATTATGGGCGGTTCCGGCGGACATAGCGATACGGCGGCAGGTGCAAAGCTTTCCATGATTATTGCGCCCATGTTCCGCGCCAGAATGCCGATCATTACAGACAGGGTCAACTGTATTTCTACGCCCGGTTCGGATGTGGATGTTTTGGTGACCCAGGGCGGTATTGCTGTCAATCCCAGGCGGGAAGAACTGAAGCGGTGTCTTATGGACGCAAAGCTGCCGGTTGTGGATATTCAGGAATTAAAAGAAAAAACAGAAATGATTACCGGTGTTCCCAGAAAGGCAAAGAAGGGGGATCGCGTGGTAGCACAGATCCTGAGTCGCTGTGGAACGCTCCAGGATGTCATTTATAATGTACCGGATGTGGTATAAACAGGAGAGTATGGAATATGCGGGAAATATCAGCTCAGCAGATTACGAAGACAATCAGAAGACTTTGTATAGAAGCAAATTGCCACTTACCGCAGGATGTTCGCTCAAGTATTCAGGATTGCTTCTGCCAGGAACGCTGGCCTCAGGCGAAAGAAATTCTGGGGCAGATTATTGAAAACTACAATCTTGCAGAAGAAAAGGAACAGCCGATTTGTCAGGATACCGGTGTTGCCTGTGTGTTTCTGAAAATCGGTCAGGATGTGCATATTCAGGGAGATCTGACAGAAGCAGTCAATGAAGGTGTTCGTCAGGGCTATCGGGATGGCTATCTGCGAAAAAGTGTTGTTCGTGACCCGCTGAATCGGATAAATACAGGAGACAATACACCTGCCATGCTGTATTGCGAACTGGTTCCCGGTGACCGGATTGAGATCACTGTAGCACCGAAGGGGTTTGGCAGCGAAAATATGAGCCAGATCAAAATGCTCCGTCCTTCCGATGGACTGGAAGGCGTCAGGGATTTTGTGGTAAGAGCGGTTGAGGAAGCGGGGCCCAATCCCTGTCCGCCCATTGTGGTCGGTGTCGGTATAGGCGGAACCTTTGACAAAGCTGCGTATCTTGCCAAAAAGGCACTTCTGCGCAGTACTCAGGAACGGAATGCGGACCCATTCTATGCACAGCTGGAACAGGAGCTTTTGGAACGGATCAATGCCCTTGGAATTGGCCCGCAGGGATTTGGCGGGCGTACAACGGCATTGGCTGTCAATATTGAAACCTATCCGACACATATTGCCGGGCTGCCGGTGGCGGTGAATATCAACTGCCATGTCACCAGACATCAAACGGAGGTGCTGTAAATGACGGTATCCATTACGGCTCCCATGAGCCGGGAACAGGCCAGATCATTAAAAGCAGGGGATAGCTGCCTGATCAGCGGTGTGATTTATACGGCCCGGGATGCAGCGCATAAGCGGCTTTGCCAGACAATCCGGGAAGGTGGCGAGTTGCCGCTTGATCTGAAGGATTGTGTGATTTATTTTGTAGGCCCCACACCGGCAAAGGAAAACCAGGCAATCGGATCGGCCGGCCCCACAACCTCTTACAGAATGGACGCCTACAGCCCAACGTTGATTGGCCTTGGACAGACCGGTATGATCGGTAAAGGGAAGCGCGGTCCTGAGGTGATTGCTGCAATGCGGGAGCATGGTGCCGTTTATTTTGGCGCGGTTGGCGGCTGCGGTGCACTGCTGAGCCAATGCATCCGGAAATCCGAGATCATCGCCTACGAGGATCTTGGTGCGGAAGCGATCCGCCGTTTGGAGGTGGAGAATTTTCCTGTGGTCGTTGTTATCGACAGCGAAGGAAATAACCTTTACCAGATAGGCAGGAAGAACTATCTTCAGTGGCAAGCTGACAACAGTTTTTGATAGGAAGCCGTTTTATCGGGTTGCGAAGGAAAAAAGTAGTTTGAAATAACTTGACAAAAAGAATATCACTCCGTAAAATTGTTATAGAACAATGTTGCGGAGTGATTTCATTTGGATACAATTTTTTTCGTTGATACGGCCTTGGAGATACCACTGTACCAGCAGCTGGTGGACCGCATTGAAACAGCGATCAAAAAGGGGCATTTGTCTGTCGGTCAAAAGTTGCCAACGGTGCAGGAGATATCTCAGAATCTTTCCATTGCACGGGGAACGATCAAACGGGCCTATGATGAACTGGAACATAAAGGTCTGCTGGAAAAGATACAGGGACGCGGAACCTTTGTATCCTATCAGCCTATGAGCACCGGCAGCCGTAAGGATCATGCAATGCGCGTGATCGATGACATGCTGAATCAGCTGGAGGATATGGGGTTTTCTGCTACGGAGATTAACATTTTTCTGAATCTAAAACTCCGTGAGCGGGCGGAACAGGAAGCGGATGTGAAAGTGATCGTTGTCGAAAGCTGCCAGGAGAATTTAATGCGCATGTCTGAGCAGCTGCGGACGATTGCGGGCGTAGACCTGTATTCGTATCTGCTGGAAACGATTCGCAGCTATCCGTATAAACTGGGGGATGATTTTGACCTTCTGATTACAACGCCTGAGCACGCGGAATACATGCAGAGTATTCTGACCGGAAAGAAACGAATTGTAAGAGCTGTGCTAAAATTGGAAGACCGCTGTGCGGCACAGATTATTCGTCTGGCAGAAGGTTCTCGGTTGGGAATTGTTGGATACAGTGAAGAATTTGGGATGCAGCTGTTTGACTCCTGCGGAGTCTGTAATCCGGAAATCAATGTGTCCCGACCCTGGCAGACCTCGGATGCGGACAGGCTTTCGGAATATCTGAAAGGGAAGGATGCGGTTTTGGTTCCGGATGGTTTTGAGACGTTATTTGGAACGGAAATCAGCAGAGCAATTCTCGATTTCCCAGGAAAACGGATACTGTGCAGCTATGAAATGGATCAGGGCTCGATGCTGTATCTGGAAACGAAAATCAAAAACCTTCTGGATGCGAAAACGCTATGAATTCTATTTGCCGCCCGGCACAGAAACGGGCGGCATTTTTTGGTGGTTATGGCAAAAATAATTCCTGTCCGGTATTCATTGTTGACAAATGAACTAGTACAATATACTATATAGATGTAGAACAATTAACGGTTTTACGTAGAAATCATATTTTAGATGCTATGAGGTGCTGATATGGAGCAGCGGGAAAAGAAAGTGCTGGTTATTGGTGTGATCGGTGCGGATGTCCATGCGGTTGGCAATAAGATCCTCTATCATGCCTTTACGGAGGCCGGCTTTGAGGTTGTAAATCTTGGCGTTATGGTTTCTCAGGAAGAATATATTGCTGCAGCCATTGAGTCTGATGCGGATGCGATCGTGGTCTCCTCCCTGTATGGCCAGGGCGAACTGGATTGCCGGGGGTTGCGGGAAAAATGTCAGGAAGCGGGATTGAAGGATATCCCCCTTCTGGTCGGCGGAAATATTGTCATTGGCAAGCAGAAGTTTGAGGATGTGGAGCAGCGCTTTAATGCAATGGGCTTTGACAGGGCATTCCCTCCCGGAACCGCTCCGGAAACCACCATCGCAGCTCTGCGGGAGCTGCTGGGTATGGATGGTGGTGAACAGTGAAGGCTGTTTTGCTGATTGATTTTGGCAGTACCTATACAAAAGTGTCGGCAGTCGATCTGGAGTCTGAGTGTGTTCTTGGTACTGCTTCCTCCTATACGACCATTCAGACGGATATCAACGATGGCCTGAATTTGGCATTGGCTGAGCTGGAAGGAAAGACAGGAAAGCTGAATTTTGCAGAAACCTATGCCTGCTCCTCAGCAGCCGGCGGTTTGCGCATGATCACTTCCGGTCTGGTGCCTGAGCTCACAGGAGAGGCTGCCAAAATGGCAAGCCTTGGTGCCGGTGCGAAGGTTATCGGGGTTTATGCTTTCCAGCTGACGGAGGATGATCTTCAAGAGATCCGATTGGCGAAGCCGGATATCTTCTTGCTGGTAGGCGGAACGGATGGGGGAAATACAGCCTGTATTTTGGAAAACGCCCGGATGCTGGCAACGCTGCCGCCGGATTTTCCAGTGGTTATTGCAGGAAACCGTTCCGCGGCAAAGCAGTGCCAGCGGATATTAAAAGAGTTTGAGACGTATATTTGTCCCAATGTGATGCCCAAATTTGGTGTCCTGCAGATCGAACCTACCCAGAAGAAAATACGGGAGATCTTTCTGAACCGTATCATCCAGGCAAAAGGATTGAGCAGAGCAACGGCGCTTTTATCAGATATCCTGATGCCAACGCCATCAGCGGTGCTTCAGGCGATGGAGCTGCTGGCACAGGGCTGTGATGAGGAACCCGGTATCGGTGATTTGATCGCAGTGGATGTGGGTGGCGCTACTACGGATGTCTATTCCATTGCCGACGGAATGCCGGAACAGATGAACACAGTCTACAAAGGCCTCCCGGAACCCTATGCCAAGAGAACGGTGGAAGGCGACATTGGTATGCGCTACAGCATTCAGGGAATCGTGGATGCCGCCGGTCCGGATAAAATTAGTCGGCTTTCCGGATTGAGCAAAGCAAAAATTACAGACTTGGTACAATATTTGAAAGATAATCCGGATCGGCTTCCCAATGGAGAAGAGGAGCTGCAGCATCTGGATCACGCCTTGGCTTGCTGTGCTGTAGAAGAGGCCGTTACCCGTCATGCCGGAACCATTCAGGAAACGTATACCATGATGGGCCTGACCTATGTGCAGGAAGGAAAGAATCTGACAAAAGTGAAGCGAATTGTGGTAACCGGCGGCAGTCTGATCCATACGAAGCAGACAGAGCAGATTGCGCGCCATGCCCTGTACTCTCCGCTGAGAAGTGATTCTCTGCGGCCCAAAGAGGCAGATATTCTGGTTGACAGATCGTATATCCTGGCTTCAATGGGACTTTTGGCAGCGCATTATCCGGGTGCAGCATTGAGAATCATGAAAAAGGAGCTTGAATTCCATGGATATTCAGAATAAGCGGATCTCCGACGGGGAATTCGCCCGTCTTCGCCAGGAAGTCCTGGCCCAGTGGCCCACCGGCAGAGATGTGAATCTGGAAGAAGCGGTGGCCTACCATAAAGCGATGCGTGCCAGCCGTAATTTTTCTCAGAAGCTACTGAATGCAAAACGGGAAGGGAAAACTCTGGTGCAGCCCCGTGCCGGTGTTCCTGTTGTGGAAGAACATATCAAGCTGATGCAGTATCTGGAAAAGGAGGGCGAAGCAGATCTGCTGCCTTCCACCATTGACAGCTATACCCGTCAGAACCGGTATGCGGAAGCGGAAAACGGCATTGCAGAGTCCATTCGTTTGGGCCGGGCCATGCTGAACGGTTTCCCGGCGGTTAATCATGGTGTCGCCAATTGCCGCCGTGTGGTTGAAAGCGTGAATGTTCCCATGCAGGTGCGCCATGGTACACCGGATGCCAGACTGCTGACGGAGATCACCTATGCCGGCGGCTTTACCAGCTATGAAGGCGGAGGTATTTCCTATAATCTGCCCTACTGCAAAAATATTCCCATGGAGCGTACCATCCGTGACTGGCAGTATGTTGACAGGCTGACCGGTTTGTATGAGGAGATGGGCGTATCCATCAACCGGGAGCCCTATGGCCCGCTGACAGGCACTTTGGTGCCTCCCTGTATCTCACACGCGGCAGCCATCATTGAGGCGCTGCTGGCTGCGGAGCAGGGCGTTAAGAATATCACGGTCGGCTATGGTCAGTGCGGCAATCTGGTTCAGGACATCGCCGCGATCCGTACCTTGCAGGAGCTGACAGATGAATATCTGGAAAAGTACGGCTATACGAATGTACATGTAACTACCGTGCTGCATCAGTGGATGGGAGGATTCCCGGCAGATGAAGCAAAGGCTTTCGGCGTCATCTCCTCCGGCAGCCTGATTGCCGCCCTGTCCAAAGCGACCAAGGTGATCGTGAAGACGCCGCATGAGGCTGTGGGCATTCCTACCATGGAGGCCAATGCACAGGGCTTGCGCTGTACAAAACAGGTTGTCAATATGCTTTCTGACCAGACATTCCATGACAGTCATCTGGAGGAAGAGAAGGAAATTATCCGCCTGGAAACCCGGGCAATCGTTGACAAATGCTTTGAACTGGGTGGAGGAGATATCGCAGTTGGTGTCTGCCGGGGTGTTCAGGCCGGTGTTCTGGATGTTCCCTTCGCCCCTTGCCGCGCCAATGCAGGTCTCATGCTGCCCTGCCGCGACAATAATGGTGCAGTCCGTATCCTGAATCCCGGAAATCTGCCCTTCAGCAAGGAGCTGAAGGATTTCCATAGAGCAAAAATTGAGGAGCGCGCAGCTTTTGAAAAGCGGAAGGCAACGTTCCAGATGGTTATCGATGATGTTTATGCCATAGGCAAGGGCCGCCTTGTTGGCCGCCCCAGATATTGATAAGGAGTGGCTTTCATGAAGATTATTGATGTGATCTGTTCTCCCGGCCGTACCGGATTCTATTTTGATGACCAGCGTGCCATTAAGCAGGGTGCTGGACATGACGGTACATTCTATATCGGTGAACCTGTAACGGAAGGCTTCCGTTCTGTCCGCCAGGCGGGAGAATCCATTTCCGTGATGCTTTTGCTGGAAGATGGTCAAATCGCCTATGGCGATTGTGCTGCGGTGCAGTATTCCGGCGCAGGCGGACGGTATCCTTTGTTCCTGGCCAAAGACTTTATTCCCATTATTGAACGCTGGATCAAGCCGAAACTGGTGGGCAGAGAAGCGGATAACTTCCGGCAGCTTTGCGCCATGATGGAGGCGATTGAGGCAGACGGAAAGCGGCTGCATACTGCGATTCGTTATGGCGTATCTCAGGCCATTCTTGATGCGGTTGCCAAAGCAACCGGCCGTCTGATGTGTGAAGTTGTAGCCGATGAATATGGCTGCACTGTGTCTGAGACTCCCATTCCCGTTTTTACACAGTCTGGGGATGACCGGTACAGCAATGCAGATAAAATGATCATCAAGGGAGCTCAGGTTTTGCCTCATGCGCTGATCAACAATATTGACACCAAGCTGGGCAGAAAAGGTGAAAAACTGGAGCAGTACATTGCCTGGCTCCGAGACAGGATTCTTACCTACCGGGTGGATGACTCCTACAGCCCTGTGCTGCACATCGATGTGTACGGAACCATTGGCGCAGCTTTTGGAAATACGAACTACAGGGAAATGGCAGATTATATTCAGAAGCTGGGGGAAATTGCAAAGCCCTTCCATCTGCGAATTGAAGGCCCCATGGATTGTGACAGCGACCGGCAGACCCAGCTTGAGGCACTTGCAGGTCTAACCAGAGAACTGGATAGCCGCGGCTGTGATGTTGAGCTGGTTGCAGATGAGTGGTGCAATACGCTGGAAGACATTAAGCTCTTTGCAGATCACAAGGCAGGACATATGGTGCAGATCAAAACCCCGGATCTGGGCGGAATCAACAATACCATAGAGGCGGTTCTGTACTGCAAGGAAAAGGGAATCGGTGCTTATCAGGGCGGTACCTGTAATGAGACGGATCGCAGCGCACAGGTGTGCGTCCATTGTGCCATGGCAACACAGCCGGATCAGATCCTGGCAAAGCCCGGCATGGGCGTGGACGAGGGCTTCATGATCGTCTATAATGAGATGAACCGGATTCTTGCAGTTCGGAATGCAAAGAAGAATCTGTAAAATCGAAAGTATCGAAGGCACTATCAAAATAAAAAAACAGGAATAACATCTTAAGGCCACCACCCGGTTTGGGTGGTGGCCTTACAGCGTGTCAAAAAACCTCTGGCGCGGGAGCGCCCAAGGCTCCCTTGTGTAAAGGGAGCTGTCAGATTACGCTGCAAGCGTGATCTGACTGAGGGATTGCTGCAGTACAAAGTTTCAATTTCGCCGTAATCCTATGCGAA
>JAFQHF010000174.1 GCA_017398105.1 Oscillospiraceae bacterium
GCTTTGAAGCAGCTTCTTGAGAAGTAAATCCAATTATGCTGTTAAAAGCAGTTTGACCAAGGAGGTGTCACCATGGCTGTCCCTAAGTGTAAAGTGTCCAAGGCCCGCCGCGATAAGCGCCGTGGCTCCAACTGGAAGCTGTCTGCTCCCAGCGTTGCGGTTTGCCCCAAGTGCGGTGAACCCGTCATGCCCCACAGAGCTTGCAAGGCTTGCGGTTCCTACAATGGCCGCCAGGTCCTGGCTGTTGAGGCTGAGTAAGGCAAAAGCGGAAATGCAGAGGAAGGCTGTCCGGCCTTCCTCTTTTTCCTTTTTTCTGCCATTTTTTCTGCAGTTCCGGCCGTCCTCGCCCCGCCGCCGTCCTGTTCATTGCCACCGGAATGCGCCGGCTTGAGGACAAAGCTCCCCGCAGTGACCATATAATTCCAAGGAAGTTTCCAAAATCAACAAAATAGTCATTATATTTTTGTGAATTACAGCAAATTCCCATTGCTTTTGCTGGGAAAATATGCAATAATAGATTGATACCTTTACAAGGAAAGGAAGTGTTCCCATGGCAAAACCCTTAGTGGCCATCGTTGGACGGCCCAATGTGGGCAAATCCATGCTCTTTAATAAGCTGACCGGACACCGTACCTCCATCGTGGAGGACACCCCCGGCGTCACCCGTGACCGGATCTACGGCGACTGCGAATGGTGCGGCCGTACCTTTTCCCTGGTGGATACCGGCGGTATTGAGCCCGGCACGGAAAATGACATGCTGAAGTTTATGCGCCGTCAGGCGGAGATCGGCATTGAACTGGCAGATGCCATCGTCATGGTGGTGGACGTCCGCTCCGGTGTCACTGCCGCCGATCAGGACGTTGCCACCATGCTGCGCAAATCCGGCAAGCCCATCGCCCTGGCCGTCAACAAGTGCGATTCCATCGGCCTTGTGAATCCTGATGTGTTCGAATTCTATTCCCTGGGCATCGGTGATCTGTTTGAGACCTCCGCTGTCCACGGTCACGGTACCGGCGATCTGCTGGACTGGGTGCTGGAAAACATCCCCGAGGACAACAGTGAGGAAGAGGACGAGGATCTGATTCGTGTCGCCATCGTGGGCAAGCCCAATGTGGGCAAGTCCAGCCTGCTGAACCGGATTCTGGGCGAGGAGCGGGTCATCGTCTCCAACGTAGCCGGCACCACCCGGGATGCCATCGACTCCTATTTTGAAAACGAGACCGGCAAGTACTGCTTCATCGATACCGCCGGTATGCGCCGCAAGAGCAAGGTGGACGATGCCATCGAAAAATACTCCAACATGCGCTCCATCAACGCCATTGAGCGTGCAGATGTGTGCCTGATCCTGATCGACGCCAATGACGGCGTTACCGAGCAGGATACCAAGATCGCAGGTCTGGTGCACGAAGCAGGCAAGGCCGCCATCATTGTGGTGAACAAGTGGGATGCGGTGGAGAACAAGGAAACCAACACCATGCGGGATATGGAGGCTGCCGTCAGGGACGGCTTAAGCTACATGAGCTATGCCCCTGTGCTGTTCATCTCCGCCCTCACCGGTTCCCGTGTGGACAAGCTGTATCAGATGATCCAGGATGTCCATGCCCAGAATACCATGCGCATCACCACCGGCGCTCTGAACAGTGTCCTGGCAGATGCCACCGCCCGTGTGCAGCCGCCCACGGATAAGGGCCGCCGTCTGAAGATCTACTATATGACCCAGGCCAGCTCCAAGCCCCCGCATTTCGTCATTTTCTGCAACGATGCCCGGCTGTTCCACTTCTCCTATCAGCGATATCTGGAAAACCAGATCCGTGAGGTCTTCGGGCTGCAGGGCACCCCTGTCCGCATTACCATCCGTCAGAAAGGCGACAAGGAGGAAGACTGATGCCCATTTCCGCCATTCTCATCACTGCGCTGACCTGCTACTTTCTGGGCAACCACAATGGTGCCATCTGCGTCAGCCACATGCTCCACGATGATGTCCGGGATCACGGAAGCGGCAATGCCGGTCTGACCAATTTTATCCGCAATTACGGTGCAAGCCGTTCCGTTCTTGTCATTCTCATTGATGTACTGAAGGCTGTCCTGGCCTGCTGGCTGGGCAAGATCGTCTTTGCCCCCTACGGTTACGAACTGGAAGGCGCTGTCCTTGCCGGTGTCTGCGTGATGGTGGGTCATGACTTTCCTGCGCTCATGGGCTTCCGGGGCGGCAAGGGTATCTTAAGCGGCTGGTTTATTGCCTGGATGATCGACTGGCGCATCGGCCTGATGATCGCAGTCGTATTTTTCGGTGCCTACCTTCTGACCCAGTACGTATCTCTGGGCAGCATTCTGGCAGCCGTCACCTTCGGTATCGGCTTCGCGATTTTCCATCACGGCAATCTGCCCGTCATGCTCGGCGGCATCTTCATGGCTGCACTGACTGTGTTCCAGCATCGCGGCAATCTGATCCGGCTGCTCAAGGGGCAGGAGCGGAAAACCAATCTTCTGGGGAAAGGAAATAAAAAATGAAAGCTGTTGTCGTTGGCAGCGGTGCCTGGGGCACTGCCCTTGCCATCCGCCTGTGCAAAAATGGCCACGATGTGACCATGTGGACCTTTGAAAAGGATCTGATCCCCCAAATGGAGGAAACCCGCCGCAACCCCCGGCTTCCCGCAGCGGTTCTGCCGGAAAATCTGAAAATCAGCGGTGACTATGCCTGTGTTTCCGGCTGCAAGCTGGTGGTCATGGCATCGCCCTCCTTCCCTGCCCGTGCTGTGGGCAAGGGTGTTGCCCCTTACATCGACGAAGATGCCGTTGTGGTATCTGTCACCAAAGGCCTGGAGGATAAGACCCACATGCGCATGAGTCAGGTGGTGGCCGATGTCACCGGCCGCGAAGTTGTTGCCCTGACCGGCCCCAGCCATGCAGAAGAAGTTGCCATCGATCTGCCCACCGGCCTGCTGGCTGCCTGCGCCGATCAGAAGAAGGCCGAATTTGTCCAGGATGCCTTCATGGCAGACTGTCTCCGGGTCTATACCAGTCCTGACCCTGCCGGCGCAGAGCTGGGTGCTGCACTGAAAAACGTCATTGCCCTGTGCGCCGGTATTACCGACGGCTTAGGCTGCGGCGACAACACCAAGGCCATGCTGATGACCCGCGGTCTGACGGAAACCGCCCGCCTGGGCGTTGCCCTGGGCGCAAAGAAAGAGACCTTTGCAGGTCTCGCCGGCGTGGGCGATCTGATCGTTACCTGCACCTCCATGCACTCCCGGAACCGCCGGGCAGGCATTCTCATCGGCCAGGGCAAGGATGCCCAGACCGCTATGAAGGAAGTGGGCGCTGTTGTGGAAGGCTACTATGCCACCAAGTCTGCCTACGAGCTGGGCAAGGCCAAGGGCATTGATATGCCCATCACCGAGGCCGCCTATAAGGTTCTCTACGAAGGTGCCGATGTCAAGGAAACCTTCCTGAGCCTGATGAACCGCCAGCGCAAGAGCGAAAGCGAAGACGCAGGCTGGCTGTAGCAAAAAATCGCCGGGTATCTCCCTAATACGGAAGATACCCGGTTTTTCAACGCGTTTCCGCAAAGCTTCTGCGGAAACAGTATACGGCAATCACGCACAATCCCGCTCCCGCAAACAAGGCACTCGGCAAATGCACATCTGCCACACAGCCGTAAATCAGATTCAAAAAAATCCCCAGGCTGTCCTGTACTGCAGAATTCACACTCAGTGCCGCCGCCCGGTTTTCTGAAGCCGCCAACCGGTTTTGCTGTTCCATATACAATGGTGTCATCAGACTGACGCTTATTCGAATCCCTGCCACAGCCAGCACAGAGACCCATCCGGAATCAGAAAGTCCCATCAGCAGGCATCCGGCTGACACAGCCGCTATACAAACCGTTCCCATTCGGGATGCACCTGTTTTGGCACATATCCAGGCCGAAAAGCCTCCCACCAGCCCCAACACATTCACCAGCAGATACGCACCCGAAATGCCAAGATGAGACATACCAGACCTGGCATACTGCAGTTGACTCAAAAATACCGTTACTGTCTGATGGGTTTCCGTCAGGAGCGCCATCGCAATCAGCAGACACAGCACACGCCGGTTTCCCAATTGCTGCCGCAATAATGCAAGCATTCCTTTTCCCGCCGAAACACCTGACTTCCTCTGTCCTATGACTTCCTTCAAGCCTAGAGACAGCACTGCTGCCGCACCATAGGAAAGGACCGTTAAAAAGGCTGCCAAGCGGTAGTCTTCCCTTATCCAAAGACCATAGATCCCTCCGGCAAGCAGGATTCCCAGTTGCCCCAGATTTTGGTGGATACTGAATACCCGGTAACTTCCACCTCCTGTGCAGGATAGAAACAGCATAGCACTATCCACACCTGACATTCCGGCGCACACCACACTGAGCAGTATCCGCTCCAGTAAAAAGCCAGCAAATCCAACTGCTTTCCAGAATACAATTTTAGAAACAAAATACAGACCGCAACAAATCAGCATTGTTCTTTTATAGCCGATCCGTTCCGCCAACCAGCCCCAAGGAATTTCCAAACAAATCGTCAGAAACAGACTGATACTTTCAATCAGCGTAATTTGAAAAACGCCAAGCCCTGCGGCCTGGCGGTAAAGCGTTGCCACAGGAGCATAAAATACCATCCCCTGTAGCAGCGAAATGGTACAGAGAATGTAAATATTTCGTTTTATCATCGATACCTTCCTTTTTCAAAGCACACCAAACATCCGGTATGCGCGTTTCGCACACCGGTATCTTATGGTTGCTTTTTAGATCGGAAGGTTTCTCATAAAACGACTCCTGCTTTTGTTTTTTTCTATTGTAATTCCACGTTTCTGTCCTGTCAAGAAGCAAAATAAAAAACGCTGCCGAGATTCGACAGCGTGTTTTATATGCCAGGGAAATCAGATGGCGCGCTCAACCTTGTTGGAGCGGAGGCATCTGGTACATGCGTACACATGGCAGGGAGTTCCGTTAACGACAGCCTTAACGCGCTTGACGTTGGGCTTCCATGCACGATTGGAACGTCTGTGGGAGTGAGAGACCTTAATGCCGAAGGTCACGCCCTTACCACAAAAATCACACTTAGCCATTTCATTGCACCTCCCATCCGTTTGATTACTCAATAAACTACGCCTATCACAGGCGCTTAGATATGATAACAAACTTTCCGCAAAAAAGCAAGCACTTTTTTCAAATTTTTTTGTTTTTTTGAAAATATGTTGATATTCCCATTTTATGCGGGTATAATAAGCAAAAAACAGAATACCGTAACATGCGCAACACTAGGGAAATGAGGTTAGCTCCATGATCGATACATATTCCGTTCCCCTGAAAACATTGGTAGAGAAATTCAAATTTGAAATCGCCTACACCGCCTCAGACTTTGAATCCATCCGGATCACCGTCGAGGATGTGGCCCGTCCGGGCCTTCAGCTGGCAGGCTTCTTTGATCACTACGAACCCATGCGTCTGCAGGTCATGGGAAATGTAGAGATGAGCTATATGGCCAAGCTCTCCCCTTCCAACCGAAGCGCCATTTTTGACCGGCTGTTTTCCTATAAATTCCCGGCCCTTCTGATTGCCAGAAACATCCAGCCTCAGCCGGAAATGCTGGCCATGGCAAAAAAGCACAACATCACCATTCTCTTAAGCCCTCATCCCACCAGCACCGTGGTATCGTCCATCATCACCTACCTGAAGGAAGCCCTGGCACCCCGTGTGACCCGCCACGGCGTTCTGGTAGAGGTTTATGGCGAAGGCATTCTGCTGACCGGCGACAGCGGAATCGGCAAATCTGAGGCCGCCATCGAGCTCCTGAAGCGTGGTCACCGGCTCATTGCCGATGACGCCGTGGAAATCCGCCGGGTCACCTCCAACTCTCTGGTGGGCACCGCTCCGGACCTGATCCGAAACTATATTGAGCTGCGCGGCATCGGCATCATCAACGTGGCAAAGCTGTACGGCATGGGCGCTGTAAAACTGGACAATCAGATCGATCTGATGGTAAATATCGTGCACTGGAACACCCACGAAGCCTATGACCGACTTGGCCTTGAGGATCAGTTCACCGAAATCCTGGGTGTTCAGGTTCCCATGTACACCATCCCCATCACACCGGGACGAAACCTGGCTGTCATTCTGGAGGTTGCCGCCATGAACAATCGTCAGAAGAAAATGGGCTATAATTCCGCTCTGGAATTCACCGAGCAGATCAACCGCCACTTTGACGAGAATCTTGGCAATTAACCGCCGCTTACATTACTTTTCTACAGATTCGGCGGCTTGAGGGCAAGCCGTCCTGCCACTTCTTTTTCGATAACAAAGGATCATTATGAAAGAATTTACCATCGGCACCAATGATGCAGGGCAGCGTCTGGACCGGTTCCTTGCCAAGGCCGTTCCCCTGCTCCCTGCCTCCCTGGCTCAAAAATACATCCGCATCAAGCGGATCAAATGCAACGGCAAGCGCATCGAGCGGGACACCCGGCTCAATGCAGGCGACGTGCTGCAGCTGTACATCAACGATGAATTTTTCGATAAGCCCCGGGAGGACAATGCTTACCTGACCGTGGCAGTGCCCAAGCTGAATATCGTCTATGAAGACGAGCACATTCTGCTTGTGGATAAGCGCCCCGGTCTTGCAGTCCATCCTCACGACGGTGCTGAATACGGCCGAACACTAATCGACCATATCCAGTCCTATCTGTATCAGAAGCGGGAATGGCGTCCCAGAGAAGAAAACGCCTTCACCCCCGCCCTGTGCAACCGCATCGACCGGAATACCGGCGGCATCGTTATCGCCGCCAAGACCGCCGAGGCTCTGCGGGTCATGAATCAGAAGATCAAGGATAGGGAGCTGGACAAGCGGTATCTGGCCATTGTGGAGGGTACTCCCAGGCCAAAGGACGGTTCTCTGAAGGGATATCTGTTCAAGGATGCCAAAAAGAACCGGGTTTTTGTGACCGATACCCCCCAGACAGGCAGCAAAAGCTGCCAGACCAACTATAAAACCCTGGTTTCCAAAAACGGTCTTTCCCTGATGGAATGCGAGCTGATCACCGGCCGTACCCATCAGATCCGCGCCCAGTTCGCCCATGCCGGTCATCCCCTGCTGGGTGACGGCAAATACGGCAAGCTGGACAAGCGGTTTGACCGGAATTACCAGGCCCTGTATTCCTACAAGCTGACCTTCACCTTTACCACCGATGCCGGTGGTCTTCAGCAGCTGAACGGCAAGTCCTTCCAGGTGGAGAAGGTAGATTTCGTGGAGGAATATTTCCCCGGCACCAAGATTTAACAATCGACCTGTCATTGCGAGCCGGTATGTGTCGGCTCGCAATGACTGCATATTGCTTCGCATACAGAAAAGGAGATTTTCCATGAATGTATTTGTCACCAGCAGTCCCTTTATAGACGGAGCAGAACGGGCTATTCTGGCTCCCGACAATGAATTTATCGACCGTATCCGTGCCGTTCTGCCCAAAAATCCGCAGGTTCTGTTTGTCTGTTCCGATCCCGGCGATCATGAGGGCACCTGCCAGTTCGCCGCCATCACCACCGCCGCTTTTGCCGAGATCGGCATTGCCTTCGGCGGCTATCAGGTTCTGGACGGCACCACCGCCCACAGAGCTTACGGCATGGTCTCCCACTGTGATTTTATCGTTCTGTCCGGCGGCCATGTTCCCACACAGAATGCTTTCTTCCGCAAGATTCGTCTCCGTCATTTGCTAAAGCACTTCAACGGCACCGTTATGGGCATCAGCGCCGGCTCCATGAATATGGCCGATATCGTCTACGTCCAGCCGGAAGAGCCCGGAGAATCCGTACCGGAATTCAAGCGATTCTCCCCCGGTCTGGGACTGACGTCCGTCAGCATCCTGCCCCATTACCAGAAGGTCAAGGATAATTACCTGGACGGCAAGCGGCTGTACGAGGACATCACCTTTGCCGACAGCATGGGCCATGAATTTTTCGTACTGCCGGACAACAGCTATTTCTTCCAGGACAGCGATGGTCTGCTGCTGTGCGGCCGGGCTTACCGGCTGAAGGACGGCATCATGGAGCTGCTGACACTGGACGGAGAAGTTCTGAAGATGGAGATGCTGGAACAATGACACCTGTGATTGCCATGCCCCAGTGGGGAAATTCCCCTCTTCGGCTGTACATGAAAAGCAAATATATCCAGTCCCTCCATCGCTCCGGCGCAAAAATCCGCTGGATCGAGCTGGACGATCCGGACATTGCCGAAATAGTGCGTTCCTGCGACGGCCTGCTGCTTCCCGGCGGCGATGACATTGACCCCAGCCGCTACGGCGAAGCCCGCAGTGAAAAGTGCGGCAAATCCAGCGAAGCCCGGGACAGCGCCGAGTGGAAGCTGCTGGAAGCCTTTCTCCCCACCGGAAAGCCTATTCTCGGCATCTGCCGGGGCGCACAGCTGCTGAACGCCTTCTGCGGCGGCACGCTGCACCAGGACATCCCCGGGCATTCCGACTTTAAAACCCGCGCAAAAGGTTGTCACAAGGCTCATATCGAATCCGGCAGTAAGCTTCATGCCATTCTGGGAACCGGTGAAGTCTGGGTAAACAGCCTGCACCATCAGGCAGCAGCACGCATCGCACCCAATCTCACCGTCACCGCCCGGGCCGAGGACGGCACTGTGGAAGCGCTGGAAATGAGAGAGCATCCCTTCTGTCTGGCTGTCCAATGGCACCCGGAGCATTTGAGCAGGCACCGTGCTGATCAGCAGAAGATTTTCGATGTATTTGCTGAAGCCTGCAAAGCATCATCATAATACACAAAAACCAAATGTAGGGCGGGGTCATGACCCCGCCGGGCAGTCTCGAAACCTGAGCAGCAAACACAAAACACTCAGGCATCGTAAATGCCCGGCGGAGGCATGCCTCCGCCCTAACGTTTCTGATTCGAATCGCAATACCTTTTTCAATTACTGCCAGGCCTTGCAGACATCCACCCAGCTTTCGAAGCCGGAGTATTTCTCCATTTCCGGAATGGTCAGCTCGATGGCGGAATTGCTGCTGCCTGCGGCGGGGAAGACGGTTTCAAACCGCTTCATGGATTCGTCCAGGTAGACGCTTACCCCCGCATTGACCGCAAAGGGGCATACGCCGCCTACCGCATGACCGATCATGGCAGACGCCTCCTCATGGGAAAGCATTTTTGCCTTCACACCGAAGCGGGCCTTGTATTTGGCATTGTCCACCTTGGCATCGCCTGCTGCGCAGATCAGAATCGCGGCCTCCCCCACCCGGAAGGACAGGGTCTTGACGATCCGGCAGGGCTCACAGTTCAGCGCCTGGGCCGCCAGCTCCACCGTGGCGCTGGAGACCGGAAATTCCAGAATTTTATCTTCCATCCCGAATTGGGAAAAATAAGCCTTTACCTTTTCTATTGACATAAACCGTCCTCATTTCTATTCGTATTGTAATTGACACGGGGCATATTTGCGGATATGATAAAAGAAAAACGGAGGAATCAGACATGTCTTACAACATCAGCGTTATCTGTCCCGCCTTTGACCAGACCCACATCCGGAAAATTCGTTCCACCGCAGAAAGCTTTGGCTGCCATGTGGATTTTTATGTCGGTCATGAGGAAGCCCTGCCCCATCTGACAGACACCCACATTCTCTTTGCCCCCTCCGATGCCCGTTCCCCGGAGCTTGTCAAAGCCGCTCCGGATCTGAAATGGTTCGCCAGCTTTTATGCAGGTGTTGATCCCCTGCTGGCTCCCGACGTTCTGAAGGAGGATATCCTGCTGACAAACGGCTCCGGCGCTTACGGTGTCACCATCGCAGAGCATCTGACCATGGTGACCATCATGCTGATGCGGCGGTATCCGGAATATCGGGAAATCGTGGCCAATAAGGGCTTCCGTCATGATCTTCCCCTGCGCTCCATCTATGGCTCCACCATCGTCATCTGCGGCACCGGCGATATCGGTTCCAAGTTTGCCCAGCGGCTGCGCCCCTTCTGTCCCGCAAAGGTCATCGGCGTTAACCGCACCGGCCGAACGGCAGAGGGCTTTGACGAAATTTACACCATCGAAGAGCTGGACAACGTGCTTCCCCAGGCCGATGTACTGGCACTGACCCTACCCGGCACCCCTCTGACCACCAATCTGATCACCCGGGAACGGCTGGCGCTGATGAAGCAGGATGCCTATCTTATCAACATTGGCCGCGGCAGCTGTCTGGATCAGGAAGCCCTGGCCGATGCCCTGAACAGCGGAAGCCTGGCAGGTGCCGCCCTGGATGTATTCCGGACTGAGCCCATCCCGGAGAACGATCCCATCTGGGACGCAAAGAATCTGATCATCACACCTCACTGCTCCGGCCAGATGACCCTGGGCTATACCAGAGATACCCTGGTGGATATGTTCTGCGAGAATCTGACCCGATTCTGTCAGGGACAGCCCCTGAAACACATCATCGACCGGAATCTGGCCTATTGATCTGCAAAGTATTACAGTGCATAGCAGGAAATTCTGCTATGCACTGTTAGCTTGTCGAAAAAGTCCTTCGGGCTTTTCCGACAGCTTTTTGCAGCCTGCTGCGTGCACTCCTTGTGCGCCTCTGGCGCACAACTCGCACACTTGCAGTCTGAGATGTATTTTTGTCCACGTACACGCCGCGGCCAAAAATGATTTAAATGGGTTTGCCGCTTTGGCGGCAAATTCTGCGAAACCTTTTTTGTCAGTCTGACAGTGCATAGCAGGACATTCTGCTATGCACTGTTTTTTTGCTTACAGCAGCTCCATCAGAGCATCGGCATACTGTGCAGCCGTTGCGGCAGTACCATCAGACTTAACTTCCACAGTGCATTCGTCCATGGCCTTTTCCAGCTTGGCAGCAGCTTCACCCCGGCAGATGTGGCGCAGCAGCATGGCAGCAGCCTTGATGATGCTGGCAGGGTTGGCATACTCGCCCATGCCCCGCTCGATCATACGGGGTGCAGAACCATGAATGGCTTCAAACATGGCATAGCGGTCGCCGATATTGGCGCTGCCGGCGGTACCCACACCGCCCTGGATCTGGGCAGCCTCGTCGGTGATGATGTCGCCGTACAGGTTGGGCAGCAGAACCACCTGGAACTTCTCCCGGAGGGGTTCCTTCAGCAGATTGGCGGTCATAATGTCGATGTAGTAATCTTCCACTTCGATCTCCGGGTAATCCTTGGCGACCTCATGGGCAATGGCAGTGAACTTGCCGTCGGTCTTCTTCATGATATTCGCCTTGGTGACAATGGAGACATGGTTCTTTCCGTTGTTCCGGGCATAGTCAAACGCAGCGCGGGCGATCCGGCGGGTGCCCAGATCGGTGGTGATCTTAAAGTCCACAGCCATGCCGGGCAGTTCCACGCCCCGGCTGCCCAGGACATACTCACCCTCGGTATTCTCCCGGTAGAACATCCAGTCGATGTTCTTTTCGGGAATGGAAACAGGGCGGCAGTTGGCATACAGATCCAGCTCCCGGCGCATGGACACATTGGCAGATTCCATGGTGCCGCCGTGAGGGGTCGTGGTGGGGCCCTTCAGCAGAACATCACAGGCTTTGATCTGAGTCAACACATCATCCGGAATGGGCTTTCCGCAGGCCATCCGATTTTCGATGGTCAGACCCTCGATGTACTTGATGACAATGGAACCGGCGGCAATTTCATCACAGAGCAGCTTTTCCAGAACACGGGTGGCCTGCTTCGTAATGATGGGACCGATGCCGTCACCGTCGATGACACCGATGGTAACGCACTTTTTGGTGGTGAAATCGGTCTTTTCAGAATTCATTCTGGCAAGTCTGTCCAGCTGCTCTTCCAGCAGCTTCATAAAGGCACCGCAGGCCTGAGTTACTTCGTACATTATACTCCACCCTCCTTGGTGTAATTCAGCAGACCGCCGGCCAGCAGAATGGCTCTCTGGCGCTGGGTCAGATTGCAGACCACGTTGAATGCAAAGCCGTTTTCATCGGTCACAGTCAGGCAGCCCTTTTCCATTCCGGCAACAATATCGGAAATGGTCAGCTTGGCATCCTGATTCAGCTTATCGTAATCCTCGGGATTTTCGAACGTCACAGGCAGAATGCCTGCGTTGATCAGGTTGGCAACGTGGATTCTGGCAAAGCTCTTCGCGATGACGCAGCGGACACCCAGGTACATGGGAACCAGAGCCGCATGCTCACGGGAAGAACCCTGGCCGTAGTTGCTGCCGCCGACGATAATGCCGTCGCCTGCTGCCTTGGCCCGCTCGGCAAAGGTGGGATCGCAGACCTCGAAGCAGAACTTGCTCAGGAAGGGAATGTTGGAGCGGTAAGGCAGGATCTTGGCACCAGCGGGCATGATATGGTCAGTCGTGATGTTGTCACCGACCTTCAGCACCAGCTGAGCGGTCAGAGAATCAGAGAAAGGCTTGCTCTTGGGGAATTCCTTGATGTTGGGACCGCGCAGAACTTCCGCCTTGTCTGCCTCGTCAGCAGGCACAGGTGCCAGAACGGCAGAGTCGTTGACCAGGAAGCTGTCGGGCATAGTCACTTCCAGAGGCTCGGTGAAGGTGGTAGGATCGGTAATGTAGCCGGTCAGGGCTGCGGCAACCGCAGTTTCGGGGGAAACCAGATAGACCTGGCCGTCCTTGGTGCCGGAGCGGCCCAGGAAATTGCGGTTGAAGGTACGCAAGGACACACCGCCGGAATTGGGGGAGAAGCCCATACCGATGCAGGGGCCGCAGGCACATTCCAGAACTCTTGCGCCGCTGGCAAGGATATCTGCCAGTGCGCCGCAATTGCTGAGCATGGTCAGAACCTGCCGGGAGCCGGGAGATACGGACAGGCTGACAGAGGGATGGATGGTCTTGCCCTTCAGCATGGCGGCAACCTTCAGCATATCATACAGGGAAGAATTGGTGCAGGAGCCGATGCAGACCTGATCTACCTTCACGTTCTTAAGGCTTGCCACTTCCACCACGTTGTCAGGGCTGTGGGGGCAGGCGATCATGGGCTTCAGTGCAGACAGATCGATATCAATGATCCGGTCATACACGGCATCTTCATCGGAAGCCAGCGGAACATAATCCGCCTCGCGTCCCTGGGCAGCCAGGAACTGACGGGTAATCTCATCGGAGGGGAAAATGGATGTGGTTGCACCCAGCTCGGTGCCCATATTGGTAATGGTGCCGCGCTCGGGAACAGACAGGGTCGCCACACCGGGGCCGCCCCATTCCACGATGGCGCCCACACCGCCCTTGACGGACAGAATCCGCAGAAGCTCCAGGGAAACATCCTTGGCGGTAACGTAGGGGTTCAGCTTACCGGTCAGGTTGACCTTGAACATCTTGGGCATGGTGATGTAATAAGCGCCGCCGCCCATGGCCACAGCCACGTCCAGACCGCCTGCACCGAAGGCCAGCATACCGATGCCGCCGCCGGTGGGGGTGTGGCTGTCAGAGCCGATCAGGGTCTTGCCGGGCTTGCCAAACCGCTCCAGATGCACCTGATGGCAGATGCCGTTGCCGGGGCGGGAGAAGTAAACGCCGTGCTTGGCAGTGACCGTCTGCAGATAACGGTGGTCGTCACCGTTTTCAAAGCCGCACTGCAGGGTGTTGTGGTCAACATAGGCAATGGACAGTTCGGTCTTTACCCGGGGGATGCCCATGGTTTCAAATTCCAGATAAGCCATGGTGCCGGTGGCATCCTGGGTCAGTGTCTGGTCGATCCGCAGCGCAACCTCACTGCCGGGGGTCATATCGCCGGAAATCAGGTGTGCGGCGATGATTTTCTGTGCAATCGTGTTACCCATTTTTCTTAAGTCCTTCCATCATGTGAAGTTTGGCATTGGTAATGTGCTGTGCGGTCAGCTTTTCCGCCAGTTCTGCATCACCGGAGGCAATGGCCTTGTAAATCTCATAATGCTCCGCCTTGGTCTTGGTGGCCCGTGCCCAGTCGTCCATGGCAATGCGGCGGTAGCGGCGGGTCTTCCGGTGCAGGGGGATCAGCGTGTCGGTGATCACGGTGCGCTTGCTCATGTAGCAGATGTTGTCATGGAACTGGTCATCCACCTGACGCAGCCGTTCTGCGTCCTTCTTTTCAAAGTAGAATTCCTGCAGATCTACCAGATGGGTCATTTCCTTCAAATTTTCCGGAGTCATGTTCAGCGTTGCATAGTATGCAGCAACACCTTCCACCCGTTCCCGGATGGTCATAATGTCCAACAGGTCGCCTTCTGTGATGCCCAGGACCCGGGAACCCTTACCGGCATCCTCAATGAGCCGTTCCTGTTCCAGACGGCGCAGCGCTTCCCGGATGGGGGTGCGGCTGACGCCCAGCTGTTCCACCAGCTTCAGCTCCGTAAGGATTTCGCCCTTGGGATAAACGCCTTGGATAATATCGTTTTCCAGACGGTCAAATACCTGATCCGCCAGAGAGGTACTCTTAAATTGCTTCAACATATTCGCTACTCCTTACCCTTTCTTCAATTCGGGAGCAAGCTCCGCGATCTTTTCTTCCAGTTCCTTGTCGGTCATGGCAGTCTGACGGCCATCTTCATACTGGGCATCCACCCACTCCTTCATGGCAACGACCAGAGGAGATTTCTTATCCAGCTTGGCATCGTCTTCCAGACGGTAAGTCTGGTTGATCCAGTAGGCAATTCCCGCCAGTCCGGAGGTTTTGCTGATCTGTACGGTGGCAGGACGGTTCAGGATCTTCTTGGTATCAAAAATGGTATAGATTTCTTCATCCTTCATCAGACCGTCGGCGTGGACACCGGCCCGGGTCACATTGAAAGCAGAACCGGTAAAGGGTGTCATAGGCGGGATGGTGTAACCCACATCCTTCTGGAAGAAATCGGCAATCTCAGTGATTACAGTGGTGTCCATGCCGTCCAGAGAGCCTCTCAGGGATGCGTATTCGAACACCATAGCCTCCAGTGGCACATTACCGGTGCGCTCACCGATACCCAACAGGGAACAGTTGACGGCACAGGCACCATAGAGCCATGCGGTAGAAGCATTGGCAACAGCCTTGTAGAAATCGTTATGGCCGTGCCACTCCAGGCACTCACTGGGTACATCGGAGTAGTGCTGCAGGCCGTAGATAATACCGGCGACAGACCGGGGCATGGCAGCTTCCGTATAAGGAACGCCGTAGCCCATGGTATCACAGGCGCGGATCTTAACAGGAATGCCTGCCTCCCGGCTCAGCTTCTGCAGCTCATTGACAAAGGGCACCACAAAGCCGTAGAAATCGGCACGGGTGATATCCTCCAGATGGCAGCGGGGAATGACACCGGCGCTGAAGGCATCCTTCACAGTGCCCAGATAGTAGTCCATGCACTGAGAACGGGACATCTTCATCTTCTTAAAAATATGGTAATCCGAGCAGGAAACCAGGATGCCGGTCTCCTTAATACCCAGGTCTTTGACCAGCTTGAAATCTTCCTTGCTGGCCCGAATCCAGCTGGTGATCTCCGGGAACTGGTAATCCAGCTCCATGCACTTTTCAATGGCCTGTCTGTCCTTCTTACTGTAAATAAAGAACTCCGTCTGCCGGATAATGCCGTAGGGGCCGCCCAGCTTGTTCAGCAGCTTATAAATCTGTACGATCTGATCAACGGAGTAAGGCTCCACGGACTGCTGGCCGTCCCGGAGAGAGGTATCGGTGATCCAGATTTCTTCCGGCATTGCCATGGGCACCCGGCGGTGGTTGAAAGCCACCTTGGGGATGGTGCCATAGGAATATACATCCCGGTGCAGGTTGGGTTCGGCAACATCCTGCAGGGAATATTTATAGGATTTTTTCTCCAATAGGTTGGTCTTGCTGGAAATCTCTAACATAGCAGTGAGCTCCTTTCGAGGGGTGTGATTTGCTCTTTTGTACGAATGTATACAATTATACTTGTAAACAGGAATTTGTCAATGCAAAAATTCACATAAAAAACGACCTGCCGAAACAGGTCGTTCGTACATTTATCACAATTGTCCGCACGTCAAGGACTATCCCAAAGCAGCCGGATCAAAAACTTCCTCCACAGGATAGCTGACCGCATCTGCAAAATGCCACCATTCCCCTTCATACCCCACAAAGCCGTGCTTTTCCATAATGGCTTCCAGGATCAGGGCATTGTTTTTCTGGATTTCGGTACAGTCTGAATAATCCCGGTCTGCTTTGTCAGAAAAATCGTCAAAGCCCGTAGGCATTTCCAGCTCCTGCCCCCGGGCATCCACCAGGGTCAGATCCACTGTATTGCCCCGGCTGTGGGAAGAAAAGCCCCGGGTGGGATTGGCAACATACCGGGAATCCGGATATGCCTCCCACAGAGTAAACTGGGCGGAAACCGGCCGGAAACCGTCCCAAATTTTCAGGGAAAGCTCCAGTTCCTGCAAATCCGCAGAGACTGCCATCAGTTTTTTCACCGTTCCGTACCGCAGATAGGCATCCTCAAAGGTATAGATCACCCTGCCCGTAAAATTCCGGTCTGTGGCATAAAACAGCTCCTGCTTCACATCAGGAAGGTAGTCCAGAATTCTGACAAAGTCCCCATCCGCCGGTTCCGGCACAGGTGCCGTTGCTGCTGCCGTTTCCGTCTGCAGCAGCATCTGCGTCGGCTGTGTTTCCGCTGCGGCAGGCTTCTTATCCGTGCAGCCTGCCAATATCAGGGTCAGCAGCGCCAACCACAGGATCAATCGCCTCATGCTTTCGTCTCTCCAATCAGTGCAATGCTTTCCAAATGCCGGATCATGGCCCGCATAGGCAGAGACAGCCATTTTTCCCGCCGGTACAGCAGCTGTTTCCAGACCACTACCTGAATCTCCGGCACATTCAGCCGAACCAGTCTGCCCGAACGGACGCTCTCCTCCGTCACATAATCCGGCAAAAATGCCACACCGGAATTCTCCTCCGCCAAAACACAGATCAGATCCGCCCGCCCCGTTTCCAGAACCGGCCGGATCTCCAGAGAATTTCTCGCCAGCTTTTCATCCATCAATCGGCGGTAGCTCATGCCCTTTTCCGTCAGTAGGAAAGGCTGGGGCAAAAGGTCTTCAACGGAAACCTCCCGTTTCTGCGCCAGCGGATTCTCCGGCGAAACCACAAAATGCACCTGGATCTCTTCTTCATCTGCAATGATGTAATTGGGATCATACACATGATCGTCCATGGTGCAGATCATATCCGCCTCATTATGATCCAGGTATTCCAGCAGCTCACCGGTATCGCCGGTGACAATCTGCAGGGATACCTTGGGATACCTGCAGCGAAATTCGCCAAAATGTCCCGCAACCAGCGGTTCACACAGCGAATCCGCCATGCCCAGCCGCAGCAGGCCGCTGGGTTCCCGTCGACCGGCAGAGCCCAGGATCATTTCCTGGGTCATATGGCAGATCTGCTGTGCATATTCCAGTGCATCCCGACCAGCATCCGTCAAGCTTACCGTATGTCCGATCCGGTCAAAGAGAGGCACACCCATTTCTTTTTCCAGCTGCTTGATCTGGAAGGAAATCGTGGGCTGGGAATACCCCAGCCGTTCTCCTGCCCGGGTAAAGCTTCCCAATTCTGCCACTTCGATAAAAATATTCAGGCTGCGAAGATCCATGACGGCA
Source organism: Oscillospiraceae bacterium (assembly GCA_017398105.1). Next base: position 17,609 of record JAFQHF010000174.1, read on the forward strand.
CCTCTTCATTTAATTTTTTTATCCACTGAATAAAAACCATCTATTTGACAAATCTTACTTCTTATTATATACTCTACCGGAAATAAATCAAGAGGTATATAAAATGCGTTTCATTTCATCCGTTTACAATCTTCTCTGGGGTGATTTGTTTTTCATCCCCCTGCCCGGAGGCGGCAGCATCGGCATCTCTTTACTGGTTGCCGTTCTGATCCCCGCCGGTATTTTCTTTACATTCCGAACCAGGTGTCTTCCCATCCGGTGCTTCCCGGAAATGATCCGCATCGCATTGGAACGCCAGGGTAAGGACAACAGCGGTGCCCTTTCCGGTCTGCAGGCGCTGATCGTTTCCACCGCCACCCGCGTCGGCATGGGTAATATGGTAGGCGTGGTGGCCGCCATCTCTGCAGGCGGCGCAGGCGCCGTGTTCTGGATGTGGATCACAGCCCTGATCGGCTCTTCCACTGCCTATGTAGAGGCCACCCTGGCACAGATGTACAAGGAGCCCGATCCCCTCTATGGTGGTTATCGCGGCGGCCCTGCCCACTACATTCACGCCTTCTTCACCAGGGGCAAGGAAAAGAAGCATCACTGGATCGCAGTGCTGTTCGCTCTCTCCGGTCTTTTGTGCTGGTGCGGTGTCAGCCAGGTCATCAGCAACTCCGTTTCCTCTGCCTTCGAAAACGCCTTCGGCATCGATCCTCTGATCTCCACCGTGATTCTGGTGATTCTGGCCGCCATTGTTGTCCTGCGGAAGAATACCACAGTGAAGGTTCTGGATATCATGGTTCCCGTCATGGCCGCCTTCTACTTCCTGATCGCGATTTATGTGATCGTCGTCAATGCATCCGCACTGCCTGCCGTGCTCAACCGCATTGTGTCAGAAGCCTTCGGCCTGCGCCAGATGGCCGCCGGTGCTTTTGGCGCAGCACTGATGAACGGTGTGAAGCGCGGCCTGTTCTCCAACGAAGCCGGCTCCGGTTCTGCTCCCTGTGCGGCAGCGGCAGCAGATGTGAGCCATCCCGCCAAGGCAGGTCTGTTCCAGGCCTTCGGCGTTTTTATTGACACCATCGTCATCTGCACCTGCACCGCCATGATCATGCTGCTGGCTCCCCAGGAGGCTCTGGAAGGCCTGCAGGGCATGGAACTGCTGCAGACTGCCATGTATCACCACTTCGGCCAGGCCGGTGTTGTTTTCACCGCAGTGACGCTGTGGCTGTTCAGCTTCTCCACCTTCATCGGTATTCTTTACTATGCCCGCTCCAATGTTGCCTATCTGTTCGGTGACAGCTGGAAGTCCCAGACAGCCTACAAGCTTCTGGCGCTGGTCATGCTGTTCATCGGCGGTCTGGCAGCCTACACCTTTGTCTGGGACCTGGGTGATATCGGCATTGCGCTGATGACAATTTTCAACATGCTCGCAATCCTGCCCATGTCCGGTCAGGCTGTAAAAGCCCTGGATGACTACATGCAGACCCGTAAGCAGTAATTTGTTGCGCCACAGGCAAACCGCCTGTGGCGTTTTTTCGCAAAAAAGCGGAGGTGCTTTCACACCTCCGCTTCCATTTTCAATTACTCTTCGTCCTCGTCGTCAAAAGAGAATTCCAGGGTCTCGCCGCAGTTGGGGCAGGTCATGCTGCCCTTTTCCAAGACTTCCTCGTCGAAGTTGATGATCTCGCCGCAGGCGCACTCCACTTCGTAAATGGTGGAATCCTCATCACCGAAATCAAAGCCTTCCTCGAACTCTTCGTCCTCGTCCCAGTCCAGCTCGTCTTCTTCGTAGTCTTCGAAATCGTCATCCTCTTCATCCATGATGAAGTCTTCGATGGCGTCCAGATCTTCCTCGATCTCGTCCAGCTCATCGGAGATGGCAATGGTGGTCTCTTCAATATCGCTGATCCGCTTTGCCATATCGCCCAGCAGGTCAACGATAGCAGCGATCATCTTACCTTCATCGGACTCGGTGTTCAGGGACAGGCCGTCCATCAGGCCCTTCAGGTAGGCGGACTTTTCAGAAATGGTCATGATAACCTCTCCTTTCATTTTAAAAAGAGGGGACGATGCGGACATCGTCCCCTGTATGGGTTGGGTAATTCGATTAAGCCTTGGAGCGGCCCAGGTACTCACCGGTACGGGTGTCGATCTGGATCTTGTCGCCCTCGTTGATGAACAGGGGCACCTTCACCTCAGCGCCGGTCTCAACGGTA
>JAFQHF010000175.1 GCA_017398105.1 Oscillospiraceae bacterium
ATGAGGCCAACGCCGGTGTCATGGTCACCGCTTCCCACAACCCTGCCAAGTACAACGGCTACAAGGCCTACGGCCCCGACGGCTGCCAGATGACTGACGATGCCGCTGCTGTTGTTTACGCTGAGATCCAGGCTACCGACATTCTGACCGGCGCAAAGCTGATCTCCTGGGAAGAGGGCGTTGCTCAGGGCCTGATCGAGTACGTTGGCGACGACTGCAAGGAAGGCCTGTATGATGCCATCAAGGCTTGCCAGGTTCGTCCCGGTCTGTGCAAGACTGCCGGCCTGAAGCTGGTCTACTCCCCCCTGAACGGCTCCGGTCTGGTTCCCGTTACCCGTATCCTGAACGATATTGGCATCGATGACATCACCATCGTTCCCGAGCAGAAGTATCCCGACGGCAACTTCCCCACCTGCCCCTACCCCAACCCCGAGATCTTCGAGGCTCTGGAGCTGGGCCTGAAGCTGGCTACCGAGACCGGTGCTGACCTGATGCTGGCCACTGACCCCGATGCCGACCGCGTTGGCATTGCCATGAAGTGTCCCGACGGCTCCTACGAGCTGGTCTCCGGCAACGAAGTTGGCGTCCTGCTGCTGGACTACATCTGCGAAGGCCGCATCGAGAAGGGTACCATGCCCAAGAACGCTGTTGCCGTTAAGTCTCTGGTTTCCACTCCTCTGGCTGACGCTGTCGCTGCCAACTATGGTGTTGAGATGCGCAACGTTCTGACCGGCTTCAAGTGGATCGGCGACCAGATCGCCGGCCTGGAGGCAAAGGGCGAAGTTGAGCGCTTCATCCTGGGCTTCGAAGAGTCCTACGGCTACCTGGCAGGTCCCTATGTCCGCGATAAGGACGCAGTCGTCGGCTCCATGCTGATCTGCGAAATGGCTGCTTACTACCGCTCCATCGGCTCCTCCATCAAGGAGCGTCTGGAGGCTATCTATGCCAAGTACGGCCGTTACCTGAACAAGGTCGACTCCTTCGAGTTCCCCGGTCTGTCCGGCATGGACAAGATGGCTGGCATCATGTCCGGCCTGCGTGAGAACCCCCTGACCGAGATCGGCGGCTACGCTGTCACCAAGGTCGTTGACTACAAGAAGACCGAGGAGACCGGTCTGCCCGCTGCAAACGTCCTGGTTTACACCCTGGAAGGCGGCGCAACCGTGATCGTCCGTCCCTCCGGCACCGAGCCCAAGATCAAGACCTACTTCACCACCCTGGGTAAGGATCTGGCTGAGGCCGAGGCTCAGAAGAAGGTTCTGGCTGACGCTCTGAAGCCCATCCTGGCTTGATTTACCGAATCTGACTGAAAATGACCGGGTAAGCGGTTCGCCGCTTACCCGGTTTCAGCGTGTCAAAAATCGATATCTTCAGCAGACAAAAGTAGGGGAGGGTCTTGACCCTCCCTCAGTCTTTCATGTCAGAGCATTTTGTTTTTCGTAAATTTGTCATTATTCTATCTACTATTAGCACGCAATTGATCTGGTTTTAGGGAGGATCAAGACCCTCCCCTACAGTAGCGTTATCACCAAAACAGGCTTTTGGGACAGTCTGTGACCTGGTAAGCGGTTCGCCGCTTACCAGGTTTTTTCCGGACCTGCACGGAAATATGGACAAATTGTTACGAGATGCCTTGTTTTCGTACTCGTTGTATGATATGCTGTACAGGTATATAAAGAGAGGTGCGGCAAATGAAAGATGAGTTGTCCGTTCTGCAGGCCCAGCTGACCTATAAGATGCGGCTGGAGGCCATGCTCAGTGAGCTGAGATCCCAGCAGGCAGTGCTGCAGGAGCGGGTGCATCGGCTGGAAAGGCAGATGCTTACGGAAAAGAAGAATATGGAGCGGCTGGAAGGCGGCAGTCCTGCGGCCTTTTTTTATCTGCTGACAGGACAGAAGGAAGAAAAGCTGGGCCAGGAGCGGCGGGAATATTATGCCGCCCGGGTAAAATATGATATGGCTCTGCGGGAGCTGCAGGCCATTGAACAGGATATTGATTGCACCCGGGAGGATCTGGGCGACCTTGCGGACTGTGAGGAGCGCTATGCCCGGGCCATGGAGCGCAAGCGTCAGGCCATTGCCCAGTCCGGTACGCCGCAGTCAGAGGAGCTTTTGGAAAAAGAGCAGTCCCTGAGCTTTCTCCGGGCACAGGAACGGGAGCTGGAGGAAGCCATTGCCGCGGGAACGGCGGCGCTGCGGACAGCCAATGATGTGATCCTGAGTCTGAAGCATACGGAAGGTGTGGGGCTGTTTGATGTTTTGGGCGGAGGCTTCCTGGCGGACATGGCCAAGCATGAGACTCTGGATGAGGCACAGCAGAGTGTGCAGCAGCTGCAGGTGGATCTGCAGAAATTCAATAAGGAACTGGCGGATGTGGCAATCCGGGACGGCCTGCAGATCAGCATCGACCGGATGCTGCGGTTTTCGGATCTCTTCTTTGACGGCCTAATTGCAGATCTGGCGACTCCGGAAAATATGTCCAAATCCCACTTGCTGGTGGATCAGACCCGGGATCAGATCCTGGGTATCCTGCGTCAGCTTCAGAATAAGCTGGAAGAGGTGCGTCACAGACAGGCCAGAGCAAGACTGGAAGTGGAGAGCCTTATCGAGGGGACAGAGGTATAACGATGCGCTATGTGGAATTTGAACCGCTGCATACACCCCGTCTGACGTTGCGGAAAGTGGTTTGGGAAGATGTGCACGCCTATTTCCGGCTGTTTGGCAGTCCGGAGGTGGCGAAGTATATGCTCTGGGAACCACACCGGGAAATCGCACAGTCTGAGGCTGCGGTTCGGAAGGTGCTGTCCCGGTATGAAGCGGGCCGCTATTACCGCTGGGCCATCACGGAAGCAGACAGCAATGAAATGATCGGCATTGTGGAGCTGCTGCGATTTGATGCGGAAACCGGGAGCTGCAGCTTTGCCTACATGCTGGGGGAAACGTTCTGGGGAAAGGGCTATGGAACAGAAGCTGTATGTGCGGTCTTTGCTTTCGCGTTTGAAAAAATGCAGGTTTCTTCCATTATTGCCGACCATTTCCCGGAAAATCCGGCCTCCGGTGCCGTGATGCGCAAAGCGGGCATGACGTATGCAGGAACGATTCCGGAAAAATATGAAAAGCATGGCATTTTGTACGATGCGGTGGAATACCGGATCACAGCAGAACAATGGAAAAAGAAAACACGGTGCTGAAGCGGCTGGCTCAGCACCGTGAAATTTTTGCTTTTTATGATGTATGCTGCTGCCGGTAGGGCTGGAAGACCTTCAGCAGCACCCGGGAATTAAAGTAGGCGGCTGCCGCGAAGTACAGGGCGAACCACAGAAAGCTTAACTGCATAAATGCATAAAGATTCATAACCATTAACACCCAGGGAAAACAGTTGATCACCGTCAGAACCAGGGAGCGGGGCAGGTGGGCGATGCCCAGCAGCAGGGAATTGTCCAATATTTTCCGGGTGGAGTTGTTAAATTGGCTCAGCAGCGGGAAGGCGTAGCTGAAAATGAAGGTCAAAATCACGAAAACCGCCATGGCCAGCAAAAACAGAAGATATCCAAGGCTTCCGCCCAATTCGGAAAACCGCACCATGTTCAGGCAGGTTGCGGCACCAAACAGCAGGAAAATCAGCCAAATCACCGTTCCCTGACGGAAATTTGCCCGAAATGACCGGAAATAGGTGGAAAGAAGCTTACCCTCCCGCTCTGTATCCAGCCGAAAAACCACATCGTACAGGGCGGTATTGGCAGCACCGATGGTAAAAATGGGCAGACAGGTCAATAAAAATACAAGATTCAGGATAATGATATCACAGATCCGGCTGATGATCTGCATAATTTTGGAATCCGGGTCAAATAAAAACCGCATAAGCACCCTCCCGGGGAAGAAAATTTAAGGACAGTATACTCCAATTCAGCGCAGATTGCAATGATTTCCCGGGAAAAAGAAAAGACAGGCTGTGACTTTTTTGTGAATTTTACCGGGAAGTGATGGGGGAATCTGCCTCTTTACGGTCAAAGTTCCGAAAACGGTTTCGCCTGGAAGTTTTATGCAAATATGCCGTTGACAAATGTCCGCCAGAGGAGTATAATTCTGAATTATTACTCATGAAACATGAATATTATTCACTCGGAGGTTGTATATATGAATAATAAGGATTCCATCAAGAAGATCGTCCTGGCATATTCCGGCGGTCTGGATACTTCTATCATCATTCCCTGGCTGAAGGAAAACTACAATAATCCCGAAATCATCGCCGTGGCCGGCAACGTCGGCCAGGCTGACGAGCTGGAGGGCCTGGAAGAAAAGGCCATCAAGACCGGCGCTTCCAAGCTGATCGTTGCCGATCTGGTGGACGAGATGGTGGACGACATCATCATCCCCTCCCTGAAGATGGGCGCCAAGTATGAGACCTATCTGCTGGGCACCGCCTTTGCCCGTCCCGTCATCGGCAAGCGTCTGGCTGAGATCGCCATTGCAGAGGGTGCGGATGCCATCGCCCACGGTGCTACCGGCAAGGGCAATGACCAGGTTCGTTTCGAACTGGCCATCAAGCGCTTCGCTCCCGATATGAAGATCATCGCCCCCTGGCGTGAGTGGGATATCAAGTCCCGTGACGAGGAGATCGACTATGCCGAGGCACACAACATCCCCCTGAAGATCAGCCGTGAAACCAGCTACTCCAAGGACAAGAACCTGTGGCACCTGAGCCACGAGGGTCTGGATCTGGAAGACCCCTCCAACGAGCCCAATCTGGACAAGCCCGGCTTCCTGGAAATGAGTGTTTCTCCCTACCAGGCTCCCGACGTTCCTACCTATGTGACCATCGATTTTGAAGCCGGCGCTCCCGTTGCCGTTAACGGCGAGAAGATGAAGGCTTCCAAGATCATTGCCAAGCTGAACGAGCTGGGCGGTGCAAACGGTATCGGCATTATCGACATCGTGGAGAACCGTCTGGTTGGCATGAAGGACCGCGGTGTTTACGAGACTCCCGGCGGTACCATCCTGTACTTTGCCCACGCTCAGCTGGAAATGCTGACCATGGACAAGGACACCCTGCACCTGAAGCAGAAGCTGGCTGTGGATTATGCGGATATGATCTACAACGGCAAGTGGTATTCTCCCATGCAGGAAGCCCTGACCGCCTTTGCCAACAAGGCCAACGAGTACGTGACCGGTACCGTGAAGCTGAAGCTGTACAAGGGCAACATCATCCCCGCAGGCACCACCTCTCCCTACTCCCTGTACTCTGAGAATCTGGTGACCTTCGGTGAAAGCGACTACGACCAGAACCAGGCTGCCGGCTTCATCAACCTGTGGGGCCTGCCCACCAAGGTTCAGGCACTGCGGGAAAAGGGCCTGCTGTAAGAAATGCAAAATGCTGAATGCCAAATGCTAAATTATGCAAATATCATTTGGTGTTCCTAAAAATACGTTTGTTTGAGGAAAAGAGACTATGGCAAAAATGTGGGCCGGGCGGACTTCCGGCGTTGTCAGCAGCATTGCGGATGATTTCAATTCTTCCATCCGCTTCGACTGCAAGATGTACAAAGAAGATATCACCGGTTCCATGGCCCATGCCGCCATGCTGGGTGCAAAGAATATTATCTCCAAGAAGGATGCGGAGACTCTGATCGATGGGCTCCAGGGCATTCTGGATGATCTGAATTCCGGCGCGCTGGAATTTGACTTCTCCTGCGAGGATATCCACATGTTTGTGGAACAGGTGCTCACCCAGCGGCTGGGTGATGTGGGCAAGAAGCTCCACACCGCCCGCTCCCGGAACGACCAGGTTGCTCTGGATCTGCGGATGTACCTGCGCAGTGAGATCGATGAAATCACCGATCTGGTGAAGGCGGTCATCAATGCCATCCTGTTCCAGGCCGAGGCCAACAAGAGCGTCATCATGCCCGGCTACACCCATCTGCAGCGGGCCCAGCCCATCCTGTTCAGCCATCATCTGCTGGCCTATGCCATGATGCTGCTGCGGGATCTGGATCGTCTGGCAGACTGCCGGGAACGGATGAATGTGTCTCCCATCGGCTGCTGCGCCCTGGCCGGCACCACCTATAATACCGACCGCCGGTTCGAGGCCTGGAAGCTGGGCTTTCACGATGTGGCGAGAAACTCCATCGACGGCGTTTCCGACCGGGATTTCTGCCTGGAGCTGATGAGCTGCATCAGCATCCTGATGATGCACCTGTCCCGGTTCTCTGAGGAGATCATCCTCTGGGCCAGCTGGGAATTCAAGTTCATTGAGCTTTCCGATGCCTATACCACCGGCTCCTCTATCATGCCCCAGAAGAAGAATCCCGACATGGCAGAGCTGGTTCGCGGCAAGACCGGCCGGGTCTACGGCGACCTGATGGCGCTGCTCACCACCCTGAAGGGTCTGCCTCTGGCCTATAACAAGGACATGCAGGAGGACAAGGAAGCGGTCTTCGATGCGGTGGAGACGGTGAAGATGTGCCTGAAGGTCTTCGCCCCCATGCTGGAAACCATGACCGCCAAGCCCGAAAACATGAAGAAGGCAGCCCAGGGCGGCTTCATCAATGCCACCGACCTTGCCGACTATCTGGTGAAGAAGGGCCTGCCCTTCCGGTCCGCATATAAGATCTCCGGCCAGATCGTTGCCCAGTGCATTTCCGAAGGTCTGGTGCTGGAGACCCTGCCCCTGGCAGAATATAAAAAATACAGCGAACTGTTTGAAGAAGATCTCTACAACGACATCGATCTGCTGACCTGTGTGGAAAAGCGCATCTCCGAGGGCGGCACCTCTGTTGCCTCCGTGGAAGCCCAGATCGCTTATGTAAAGGAGAATCTCGCATGACCAAGGTTTTTATTGACGGCAGCGCCGGCACCACCGGCCTGCGGATCTTTGAACGGCTCAGTGCCCGCAGGGACATTGAACTGCTTACCTTAACCGAGGAACTGCGCAAAAATACCGATGCCCGCCGCCAGATGCTCAATCTGGCGGACATCGCATTTCTGTGCCTTCCCGACAAAGCCGCCATGGAGGCGGTTTCCCTGATTGAAAATGAGCATACCGCGGTAATTGACACGTCTACCGCCCACCGTACCAACGATGATTGGGCCTACGGCTTTGCGGAGCTGTCCAAAGCCCACCGACAGGCCATCCGGGAAAGCAGGCGCATTGCCAATCCCGGCTGCCACGCCAGCGGCTTTATCTCCACGGTGTATCCTCTGACTGCCCATGGTGTGATCCCGGCAGACTTTCCTCTGACGGCCTATTCCCTGACGGGCTATTCCGGCGGCGGCAAGAGCCTGATCGCGGAGTATGAGGATGAAAACCGGGATGTGCGCCACGAAAGCCACCGGATCTACGGCACTTCTCTTGCCCACAAGCATCTGCCGGAAATGCAGAAGCTCTGCGGCCTGGAAAAGAAGCCTGTGTTCAGCCCCATCCTGGGCGATTTCTATGCAGGCATGGCAACCTCCGTGCTGCTGCCGGGCTTCGATGCCAAGAAGATTTGGGAGTGCCTGAATGACCACTATGCAGGCGAACGAATTGTTACCGTCGCTCCCTTCGGCGGAGACGAGGCAGTCGTCTATGCCAGCACCCTGGCAGGCAGGGACACCATGCGTATCCAGGTCAGCGGCCATTCCGAACAGACCATGGTCACGGCCATTTTTGACAACCTGGGCAAGGGTGCATCCGGTGCGGCCATCCAGAATATGAATATTTTGCTGGGTGTCGATGAGACCACCGGCTTGAACGTATAAAGAATACTGCATGGCGGCTTGTCCGCAGGCCGTCCTGCAGCAGAGTCTGGTTTTCTATATAAGGAGAAAGAAATGAGAGTAGTAGAAGGCGGCGTTTGCGCCGCGTTGGGATTTACCGCCAATGGTGTGCATTGCGGTATCCGGAAGAATCACAGCAAGAAGGATCTGGCTCTGATCCTCAGCGCTGTTCCCGCCAGTGCGGCGGCGGTATATACCACCAATCTGGTCAAGGGTGCGCCCCTGACCGTTACCAGAAAGCACATTGCCAACGGAACTGCCCAGGCCGTGATCTGCAACAGCGGAAATGCCAATACCTGCAATGCCAACGGCATTGAGATCGCCGAGGCCATGGCAGAGCTGGCAGCCCGGGAACTGAATATTGCAGCCGACGATGTGATCGTTGCCTCCACCGGTGTCATTGGTCAGCCCTTGGACATTGCGCCCATTGCTGCCGGTCTGCCGGAGCTGGCAAAGGGCTTGAGTGAAACTGGCGGCAAGGCCGCTGCTGAGGCCATTATGACCACCGACACCGTCATGAAGGAAGTGGCCGTGGAATTTGAAGCAGGCGGAAAGGTCTGCTGCATCGGCGGCATTGCCAAGGGCAGCGGTATGATCCATCCCAACATGGCTACCATGCTGGTGTTTATTACCACCGACTGCGCCATTGCACCTGCAATGCTTCAGAAGGCTCTGTCTCAGGATATTGCCAATACCTTCAACATGGTTTCCGTGGACGGCGACACCTCCACCAACGACATGGTCAGCGTTATGGCCAACGGTCTGGCAGGAAACGTCCCCATTACTGCTGAGGGTGACGATTTCAACGCCTTCATGAAGGCCCTGAACTCCGTCACCATCGCCCTGTGCCGCAAGATCGCGGGCGACGGCGAAGGCGCCACCAAGCTCCTGGAATGCAAGGTTTCCGGTGCGGCCGATTTGGCTACTGCCAAGACCGTTGCCAAGAGTGTCATCTGCTCCAGCCTGCTGAAGGCTGCCATGTTCGGTGCCGATGCCAACTGGGGCCGTGTGCTGTGCGCCATCGGCTACAGCGGTGCCAATGTGGATGTGAACAAGGTGGATGTTTCCTTCCGGAGCAATGCAGGCATCGTGGAAGTCTGCAAGAACGGTGCCGGTGTGGAATTCTCTGAGGAGACTGCCAAGACCGTGCTGCTGGAGAAGGAAATTGAAATTCTGGTGGGCCTGAATTCCGGCGATGCAGAAGCCACCGCCTGGGGCTGCGACCTGACCTACGATTACGTCAAGATCAACGGCGATTACCGTACCTGATGTTGCTTGAAGAATGTCATTGCGAGGAGGGCAAAGCCCGACGTGGCAATCCCCTCCAAATTTCAGAGATATTCTAAAGATCCGGGAGATTGCCACGCCAGTGTGTGCACTGGCTCGCAATGACAGCGTAGTTTGCTGCTCCTGCAAGAAATGGAGAGAAAATTATGGAAAATGCTTTTTCCAATCTGGAACGGGCAGAGGTTCTGACTCAGGCCCTTCCTTATATTAAAAAGTACAGCGGCAAGATCGTCGTCATCAAGTACGGCGGCAATGCCATGATCAATGAAACCTTGAAACAGCAGGTCATGGAAGACATCGCTCTGCTGTGGCTCATCGGCGTCAAGGTGGTCCTGATCCACGGCGGCGGTCCGGAGATCAGCGAGACCATGAAGAAACTTGGCAAGAAGTCTGAATTTGTCAACGGTCTGCGGGTCACTGACCGGGAGACTGTGGATATTGTTCAGATGGTGCTGGCCGGTAAGGTTAACAAGACCCTGGTAAACCTTTTGCAGATGAAGGGCGGCCATGCGGTTGGTCTGTCCGGCATCGACGGCGGCATTCTGGAAGCCACCATGAAGGATGAGACTCTGGGTTATGTGGGCGAGATCACCAAGATCCGCACCCAGCCCATCACAGACCTGCTGGAGAAGAACTACATCCCTGTCATTTCCACCATTGCCAGCGACCGGCAGGGCAATACCTTCAACATCAACGGCGATACTGCCGCCGCCTCCATTGCAGGTGCCCTGGGTGCAGAACGCCTGATCATGATGACCGATATCGCGGGCCTTTTGATGGACAAGGACGATCCTTCCACCCTGATTCCTGCCCTGACCGTCAGTGAAGCCAGGAAGCTTTTCGAGACCGGTGTCATTTCCGGCGGCATGATCCCCAAGGTGGACTGCTGCATCGAGGCCATTGAGAAGGGTGTCCGGCATGTGGTTATTATGGACGGCCGTGTGCCTCACTCCATTCTGATGGAACTTTTGACCGACGAAGGCGCCGGTACCATGGTTTTGGGGGACTGAGATATGAGCTTTATGAATATGGATCAGACTTACGTTGCCAACACCTACAAGCGCTTCCCCGTGGAGATCGTCTCCGGCAAGGGCAGCCGTGTGGTGGATGTGAACGGTAAGTCCTATGTGGATATGGGCAGCGGCATCGGTGTTACCGCCTTTGGCTTCGGTGATGAAGCCTGGATGGCAGCTGTCACCGAGCAGCTGAGCAAAGTGCAGCATACTTCCAACCTGTACTATACGGAGCCCTGTGCAAAGCTGGCCAAGGTGCTGTGCGAGAGAACCGGTATGAAGAAGGTCTTCTTCGCCAACTCCGGTGCAGAGGCCAACGAATGCGCCATCAAGGTGGCAAGAAAGTATTCCGCTCAGAAAAAGGGCGCAGACTGCTATACCATCATTACCCTGGTCAACAGCTTCCATGGCCGCACCCTGACCACTCTGGCAGCTACGGGACAGGATCACTTCCATAAGGACTTTCAGCCCCTGACTCCCGGCTTCCTCCATGTGCCTGCCAATGACATCGAGGCACTGAAGACAGCTGTGGCGGAACATAAGGTGGCCGGCATCATGATGGAGGTCATCCAGGGTGAGGGCGGTGTCAATGCCCTGAATCAGGACTACCTGATGGCAGCGGATAAATTGTGCCATGAAGAGGACATTCCCTTTATTATTGACGAAGTCCAGACCGGTAACGGCCGTACCGGCAAGCTGTACGGCTATATGAACTTCAAGATCAGCCCGGATATTGTTTCCACAGCCAAGGGACTGGGCGGCGGCCTGCCCATCGGTGCCTGCATGATGAACGAGAAGATGGAAACCGTCCTGGGCTACGGCGACCACGGCTCTACCTACGGCGGAAACCCTGTCTGCTGCGCCGGCGCCCTGAGCGTCATTGAACGTCTGGATGATAATTTCCTGGGCCGGGTCAAGCGCAGAAGCGGCTATGTGATGTCCGCCCTGTACAATGCCCCCGGCATTGAGAGCATATCCGGTCTGGGCCTGATGATCGGCATCAAGACCACCGCTCCGGCCAGTGATGTGGTGCGCGCCTGTATGGAACGAGGCGTGCTGTGTCTGACGGCCAAGGATAAGGTTCGCCTGCTGCCCGCTCTGAACATTCCCATGGACGATCTGGAATTTGCCATCGAGACCATCAAGGCCGTGGCAAAGGAACTGGCATAAATTCGAATGTAGGGCGGGGTCATGCCCCGCCCTACGGTTTTTATATTAGGAGGAAACACTATGAATCTGAAAGGCAAAAGCTTTCTGAAGCTGCTGGATCTGACTCCTGAGGAGATCGGCGGCCTGCTGGATCTGGCTGCAGAGCTGAAGGCAAAGAAAAAAGCAGGTATTTCCCACCGTATCCACGAGGGAAAGAACATTGTTCTGCTGTTTGAGAAGGATTCCACCCGTACCCGCTGTGCCTTTGAGGTGGCAGGTCACGATCTGGGCATGGGAGTGACTTACCTGGGCCCCACCGGCTCCCAGATGGGCAAGAAGGAATCCATTGCCGATACCGCAAGGGTTCTCGGACGGATGTATGACGGCATCGAGTACCGGGGCTTTGGCCAGAAGATCGTGGAAGATCTGGCAAAGTATGCGGGTATCCCCGTCTGGAACGGCCTGACCAACGAATTCCATCCCACTCAGATTCTGGCAGACTTCCTGACTATCCGGGAGCATTTCGGAGGCCTTCAGGGAAAGAAGCTGGTGTATATGGGCGATGCCCGGTACAATATGGGCAATTCCCTGATGGTGGGCTGTGCCAAGATGGGCATGCATTTCGTCGCCTGTGCCCCGGAGAGTTATTTCCCTGACCCGGAGCTGATCGCGCAGTGCCAGGCGGTTGCAGCGGAAACCGGTGCCACGCTGGAATTTATCACCGATCCGATGGAAGCTACCAAAGGGGCCGACGTGATCTATACCGACGTGTGGGTCTCCATGGGTGAGCCGGACAGCGTCTGGCAGACCAGAATTGAAGACCTGACTCCTTACCGGGTGACCATGGAACTGATGCGCAATGCCGGCGATCAGTGCCGTTTCATGCACTGCCTGCCTGCGTTCCACGATCTGAAGACCACCATTGGCGCTCAGATTTACGACAAGTTCGGAATCGACTGCATGGAAGTGACCGACGAAGTCTTTGAAAGCGCACAGTCTATCGTTTTCGACGAAGCCGAAAACCGGATGCACACCATTAAGGCCGTTATGGCAGCCACGCTGTAATAAGAAAACGGAAGCTCTGATTCGGAGCTTCCGTTTTTTCGTGCGGATACTGTGGTAAATGATCGTTTAACGTACGATAATCTGTAGAGCGGGGTCATGACCCCGCCGACCAAGTTACGATATTGCTCAGTAAACAACGGTGCAAAATGAAACATATACAATAGTACTATCCATGGTAAATATCGGTGCCGGGTCGGCGGGGTGGTGCTCCGCGCAGCGAATCTGTAATGAAGATGATTGCCGGGGGCAATCATACAAATATTTATATGTCCCCGCCCTACAATGGCGTATTATAACTGTTAGCTAAACGATCATTTACCCCAACAAACACTTTTATCAAAAACACGGAACCTCCGGCGGGAGGTTCCGTGCTGCGGTTATTTGGTGCCTACGATGCCGAATGCGCCGGGGCCACCGTGACAGGTGATGACACAGCCGGTCTTGATCCAGGTGAAGGAGGTGAAGCCTTCGGCCTTTACGGCGGCCTCGGCGGCCTCACGGACATCCTCTGTCATGTAAGGGGTACAGATCAGATAACAGTGATCCTTGGAAAGACCGTGCCTTTCGGAAAAATCATGGATCAGCGTGGGAATGACTTTTCCCATGCTGCCCCGGTATTTCTTGCCGGCCATCAGCTTGCCGTCGATGATATCGATGCAGGGATGCAGGTGCAGCAGATTGCCCACCAGGGCTACCGCGTTGCTGACCCGGCCGCCGGCCCGCAGGTAATCCAGATTTTTGGGAATAAAGCACATCTGGGTCTGCCCGGCGATATCCCGGGCAGCGGCAGCTGCTTCGTCCAGGGAAGCGTCCGGATGTGCATCCAGCCAGCAGGATACCGCGGCAACCACCGCGCACTGGCCCACGGAAACATGCTTGGTATCCACCAGACGGACATTCTTGGCATAGGGCTTGTCTTCCAGTGCCAGCTCAGCGCTGTGGTAGGAGCAGGTGGTGACGGCGGAATATGCAAGATACAGCACCTGGGCATTGGGATTCTCCGCAAAGATCTCCTGGTAGACTGTATCAAAATCGTAAGGTGTGCTGCCGCTGGTGGTGGGAACCTTGCCGGTGCGGTCATAGTAGGCACAGACCTCCTCGGGCGGGAAGGTGCCGTCATCCCGGGTCTCGCTGCCCAGGGATACATGCATGGGAACCAGCCGGACACCCAGTTTGGCGGCCAGTTCGGGTGTAATATCAGAGCCGGTTTCGGCCAGCAGAAGAATAGAATGCATCATAAAAAGACCTTTCTGGAAAATGGTAAGAATCTCTTGAGCGGTTTTTGGAAAACCGATAGCGCCTAAAGTATAGCAGGAATACGCGCAAAAGTCAACAGAAACACAATATGGCAAATTTACAAAATTTTTCCAGGTTTTCAGCTTTCCTTCAGAGGCATTTGCTATTATAATAAAAAAACATACCTTGGAGGAATTGTTATGAAGATCCTGGTGATTGAAGATGAAAAACTGCTGGCGGATTCCCTGAAGACCCTGCTGGAAAACAAGGGCTTTGACGTGGAAGTGGTCTATGATGGGGAAACCGGCGCCCAATACGCGGAGCTGGGGATCTATGATCTGCTGATCCTGGATGTGATGATGCCCGGCATGGATGGGTATCAGGTTGCGAAACGGGTGCGCTCCAAGCGGTGCACGGCATCCATCCTGATGCTGACGGCAAAATCCGCCGTGGAGGACCGGATTCTGGGTCTGAACTCCGGTGCGGACTATTATCTGACCAAGCCCTTTGATACCCGGGAGCTGCTGGCCTGCATCAACGCGCTGCTGCGCCGGCAGGGAAAGCAGGTAGATGAGCTGGCCTTCGGCAACACCACATTGGATCTGGACACCTGCCTTCTGATCTGCGGTGGAAAGTCTGTGCGTCTGTCGGCCCGGGAATTTGATGTGATGCGCTTTTTGCTTCAGGCCCAGGACAGGATCGTGTCCAAGGAAATCCTGCTGGCAAGAATCTGGGGTTATGATTCCAATGCAGTGGAAAACCATGTGGAGGTCTATGTGGGCTTCCTGCGGAAAAAGCTGAAGGCCATCGGTTCCAATGTCCGGATCGAGGCTATTCGCAGAATGGGCTACCATCTGGAGGTGATGGCGGATTGATCAAACGGCTGCGGATGAAATTCATCTGCATCAATATGGCAATTGTTACAGCAATGCTGTATGTTATTTTCTCTCTGATCCTGTTTTTTATGGGACTGGGCATGCAGATCCAGAGCCGTTCCATGATGCAGTCGATCCTGGAGAGCACCATACGGCCGGGAGTGCAGGAATGGGAACGGCAGGAGGTTCGCCGGGCATATTTTGTGGTACGGCAGGATGCGGCCGGGGAGATTTCCCTGGTGGAGAATACATTTTTTGAGAATGCCGACCGGGAGCAGCTTCTGAAGCTTACCGGGATCGCACTGGAAGACCCGGAGAATTCGGGAACACTGGATGACTATGCACTGCGTTTTCAGAAGCGGCTGGGACGCAACGGTATGATCGTTGTTTTTCTGGACATGTCTGCGGAAATGGCCACCATGAAAAACCTGGTGTATACCTGCGCCTTTATTGGCATTATCAGTTTTTCTGTTTTCCTGATCATCAGCTTCCTCCTGGCAAAGTGGGCAGTAAAGCCTGTGGAAAAGGCCTGGAATCAGCAGCGGCAGTTTGTGGCGGATGCATCCCATGAACTGAAAACACCTCTGACAGTGATTATGACCAATGCGGAGCTGCTTCAAACACCGGGTTATGCAGAACGGGAGCGGATGCAGTTTGCCGACAGCATCCTGATCATGTCCCGCCAGATGCGCGGACTGGTGGAAAGTCTGCTGGAGCTTGCCAGAGTGGACAACGGCACCGCAAAAATGGTATTTTCTCAGGTGGATTTCAGCGAACTGACAGATGAGCAGGTCATGCTCTTTGAGCCGGTTTATTTTGAAAAAGAGCTGCGTCTGGAAAGCCGGGTGGAAGGAGACATCCGGATTCGCGGCAGCCGGGGTCATCTGGTGCAGGTTCTGGAGGCGCTTCTGGACAATGCTGCCAAATATACCGGCCCGGGCGGATGGGTTCGGGTGGTGCTGAAGCGGCAGGCCAGCCACTGTCTGCTACAGGTGTCCAATCCCGGCGAGGCCATCGGCCGGGAGGATCTGAAGAATATTTTCAAACGGTTCTACCGCATCGACAAAGCCAGAGCCATGAACCACAGCTACGGCCTGGGTCTGGCCATTGCCGACAGCATCATTAAGGAACATGGCGGAAAGATCTGGGCGGAAAGTGCCCAGGGGATCAATACGTTTTTTGTGCAGCTGCCGATTCCGTAAAAAGGCACGGCATCGGCTTGATGCGATTTTAGATAAGAAGTTTACAGGGCGGAGGCTTGCCTTCGCCGGGTGTTTCTGATTCCTGTGCGTGTGTGTACCATGCAGGTTTCGATACGGCCCGGCGGGAGCGGGCTTCCGCCCTGCAATGCTTTTTTGCTTCCGGCAGGGAGACTGTGTCCGCACAGGCGGAGATTTATCAGCCAAAATGCCCACGAAAGGCGGAAATCAGGGGCACATTTTCTGGCAGTTTATCGTATTGTATTCTGAGGCGTTCAGTGGTACTATATTCATTACTATATACATTTGTCTTCGTAACGCGGACAGCTGTATATCCGACCGAAGGAGAGAGGTTATGAAGTATATCGTGATCCTGGGCGACGGCATGTCCGATGAGCCCATCGCCGCTCTGGGCGGCAAGACCCCCCTGGAAGCAGCCAATACGCCCGCCATGGATGATCTGGCATCCAAAGGTGAACTGGGTATGGTGCAGAATGTTCCCGCCGGTATGTCTCCCGGCAGTGAAGTTGCCAATCTGTCTGTCATGGGCTATGATCCTCTGACGGATTTTACCGGACGATCTCCCCTGGAAGCCCTCAGCGTGGGTGTGGAGATGGAGCCGGATGATATTATTTTCCGCGCCAATGTGGTGACCCTGACCGAAGAGGAGCCCTATGACCAGAAGACCATTCTGGACCATTCCTCCGGAGAAATTTCCACCGCGGATGCCGATATCCTGATGGATGCCATCCGGGAGCATTTCAACAGCGAAGAATTTCAGTTCTACACCGGTACCAGCTACCGGCATATCATGGTCTGGAAGCATGGCCGTCTGGCGCAGCTGGAGCCGCCCCATGACCATCTGACGCAGGTTATCGGCCCCTGGCTGCCCAAGGAGACGGTTCTGCGGGAATTTATGGAGAAAAGCTTTGAGATCCTGAACAATCATCCCCTGAATCTGCAGCGCGCTGCTGAGGGTAAGAACAAGGCAAATTCTCTGTGGTACTGGGGTGCAGGCACCAGACCCAGCCTGAAAAACTTCGGGGAAAAGACCGGCCTGAAGGGCGCTATGGTGTCCGCTGTTGACCTGCTGAAGGGCATCGCCGTGGGTGCAGACATGACCATCTGCCAGGTGGAGGGTGCCACGGGCTCCATTGACACCAACTGGGAAGGCAAGGCTCAGGCTGCCATTGATGCCCTGCTGAAGGATCACTGCGACTTTGTCTATGTCCACGTGGAGGCCCCCGATGAGATGGCGCACCAGGGTCTGCTGGAGGAAAAAATCAAGTCCATTGAATATCTGGACAGCCGCATCATTGCCCCCATCCGGGCTGCTGTGGAAGAAGCCGGAGAGGATTACCGGATGCTGGTTCTGCCTGACCATCCCAACCTGCTGCGCCTGCGCACCCACGTGGGCGAGCCGGTTCCCTATGTGCTTTACGACAGCACGAAGGAGCGCAAAACGCTGGCTCACTATGGTGAGGCAGAGGCGAAGGCAACAGGTATTTTCGAACCCCATGGCCATAAGCTCATGGAACGGTTCCTGCAGAAGTAAATTATCGTTTGTCGGCATGGGCCGACGGCCAATGCGTGCTCGGTGCGGTGGGAATCGTGACTGCCCAAACCCGCTCGGTATCGTTACTACGGTAAATGATTGATTATGCATCAATATCTGTAGGGCGGGGTCATGACC
>JAFQHF010000001.1 GCA_017398105.1 Oscillospiraceae bacterium
AGAGCGATTTTATTCCGGGCTGGCGAGAGAAACCATCAGCAGGATCACAGCCAATAAGGATAACTGGACAGCTTTTCTGACTACGATGGCTCGTAACTACGATTTCACCTATCCCGAACAGGTGATGATCTATGCCCAGCGCCCTAACGCTACCTTCTGTAAGCCTTACGAAGAATGGAATGACGAGAAATATCGCAGATATGTCAGACGAGGTTCCACCGGCATTGCCCTGTTTGTAACCAACAGGGATAAGCCTTACCTGCGTTATGTGTTTGATGTGGCTGATACTGGTACTCGCCGTTCTTCTCCTGAACTGAAACCGTGGGAGGTCACAGCTGAGAACCGTGTGTATGTCATGGATGCCATGGAGCGCACCTTTGGCGTGAAAGCAGACGGTCTGCTTGAAGCGCAGCTTGAGGACATCGCACAGGCTCTTGCTTCGGAGTATTGGGCTGACAACAGAAAGCAGTTCCTCGACATCGTTGCCAATAGCTTCCTCGAGGAGTATGATGAACTTAACATCGAAGTGGCTTTCAAAACAGCGGTCGCAAACAGCGTATCCTACGCAATGTACAGCCGACTGGTGGAGAATCCCGACAACTACTTCGAGCATGAAGATTTCCAGAAGGTCTTTGATTTTAACAGCAGGCAGACCGTAAATGCCCTTGGTACTGCGGTCAATGCCATCAGTTCAAGGATGTTCGGGGAAATCGAAAAAGCGATTGGAGAATACGAGCAGAGCAGAACTGCTGAAAGGAGCGAATATGATGAACGAAATGAATTACAGACAGGTTGGGGATTACCAGATTCCGAACATGGTACTGGAGAACCAGAGCGACAGAGTTCTGGGCAAATATGGCAGGATGCGCAGAGCATTTCTGGAGCAGAACAATCCGATGCTCCTGAACGACATGATTCTGACGGAGAACCTGTTCCCGCATCTGTGGGAGATCGAGGACACAGCGAAGGCCAGAGTGGAACAGCTGATGGCGCAGTATCTGGAGAAGAACCCGGCACCGGACAAAGCGACAAATCAGATGGCGTGGGTGCAGCACATGAACAGCCTGAAAGCGCAGGCAGAGGAAGTCGTGATGACGGAGCTTATCAACAGCTAACGCTCAACCTGTTCCTCTCCGAAAATGAACAGATAAGTTTTATCGACCAAGCAGAGAGCTTTAAGCCCTCTGCTTTTTCTTTTGCCCCAGAGGAAATAGACCACTTCTTACTGCTTGGCAGTAATACCGATGAAGCCAGAAAAATCATAGCTCTGGAGTATATGAAGCAGAAGCCGGTGGAAGAAATCGCCCAGACGCTGAAAGAAGTCTATCATGGCGGTTTCGGTATTAAAGAGGACAGCGGAAATATTTCTGCGTGGTATGCCGAGGATGGCATTCACCTTGCCAAAGGTTCCTCTGCCATCGACAGTCCCAGAGCGCAGATCATTCCTTGGGAAGATGCCGCAACCCGTATTGGAGAACTGCTTGAAAACGGTCAGTTCGCTACCAATGTGGAACTGGTGGAAGCGCATGGCTATGAGCGACAGAAGCTGGCTGAATCTCTGTGGTATCTCTATCGTGACCTGAGTGGTGAAGCTAAGGAAGGAAACTATCTGGCAATTCTCAATCAGGGCAAGTTCCGTGGGTTTCCCGATGAAACAGCGGATTTGGCTGATAAGCTGAACGACCCGCAGTTCCATTCCATTCTGGTTCAGCAGTATGCGGAGTTCAGAGAAGCCCTTGCAGAGAATCCGAAGTATCTTCGTTTCCGCTATCATAAGCTCGACAAGATCGGAAAGCGTCTGGACGAACTGCATACCCCTCTCAGGGAGTATAAGACCGATATGATGTATCCACCCCTTGTCCGTCAGTTCATCACCGATGATGAAGTAAACAGAGACCTGACTGGTCGTGGAAGTGGCTTTTCCGGTGGGAAAGCCCGAATCTGGAACTACTGGCAGGAAAACCATTCCACCAAGGAAAAGGCTGAGTTCTTAAAGCATGAATACGGCACAGGCGGTCATTCCCATGCCTGTTCCGGTGCAACGCACAGCGGCGAAGATCACGATGCCAAGGGTGTCCGCTATAACAAAAGCGGCTGCGACAATGTGAAGATGTCCTGGACGCAGGTAGCACAGAGAATTGATTCTCTGATGCAGAAAGGTCGCTATCTCACCCCTGAGGAAGAAGCCGAGCGACAGGCAATCGAAGCTGCCAAGGCAGATCCTTTGGAAGAAGTCAACGAGCGTTTCGCCGTTGTCGATACCGAAGATGGCGAGTATGCCATCTGGGATGAGCAGACCGGCGCTTACTATGTTGACCCTGAGGGTGTTACGGAATACTTTGACGATGAATGGCTTGCCAATGACTACCTTGAGGAAGTCCGTCAGTCCGTAGCAGCTATGGAAGCGGTTCAGTCTGAAGTACCTGCGGTAGAGCCTGCCGAGGTCGTGGAAGAACCCGCCCCTGAAGAACCGGCATGGAACTATCAGGTCGGTGACACGGTATATCTGGACGATACTGCTTTCCGTGTGGAGCAGATCACAGACAGAGAAGTTCAGCTGCGTGACCCTACGCTTGCTTATCCCATCTTCCGTGCAGAGAACCGTGAGAACTTTGAAAAAATGCTCTCTCAGGACGAGAGAAACCATGCGGTAAGGGTTGATGCCCAAGCCGAAGAAAAGCCTGTTACAGAGGAATTTCTAAGCGAAACCGAACCGAGGGACTACACCCCTGAGTATCAGCTGTTAGACCGTCTGCGTATGGACTGCGAATACTTCCTTGGTGCAGGACAGCACAGCGAAAAGCATCTGTGGGCAGGCAACCGCCATGCACAGATCGCCAAGATGCGTGAGCTGTATGAAATGATTCCCGACAAACCAGAATGGCTGACACCTGAGATGATTAACAGCTACGAGGAGCGCATGGCTCCCCGTTATCTGGTTGCCGCATACCATCACTTTGAAAACGGCTTTGATGATAAACTGGACTACTACACTCTGGAGGAAGCGGAAAAAGCTGCCCAGGGCTATGTAGACGGAACCATGGAGCATGACGGATTCAAGTACGATGGTGCTGCCGTTTACGATCAGCAGGAGCATAAGTGCATCCGTATCTACGGCGAATATCCTGATGAAAAGGCACACGCACAGGTCTATGGCATTGCCGAGCCTGTACAGCCGGAACACTTCATCGACCATTTCTATGTTGCCGAAGATGTTCAGAAGCGTGGTGCGCTGGACATCAGGGAATACAGTTCCTTTGAAGATGCCCTGAGAGCCTACCATGAACTGCCTGACACACAGAGAAAAGCTCTGGGTGCAATGAATACCAGAAAGCCTTTACCGGGCAGTCTGGATTTCGTACAGTGCGTGGATGGCAAAGACACCATCATTCAGGACTATGCCAAGGTGGACGGATGGCAGAATGCCGAAGTCATGGACATTATCTCTCAGATCGAACAGTCCATTACCACCAGAGAAGTCCCGCCTGTTCCTGCGGTAAACTTCCACATCACAGATGACCACATCGGTGAAGGTGGACCGAAGCAGAAGTTCGCAAGGAACATTGAAGCCATTGAGACCCTGTTCAAACTGGAAAGTGAGGACAGAAACGCTACTCCTGAAGAACAGGAGATTTTGTCGAACTATGTCGGTTGGGGCGGTCTGGCAGATGCCTTTGATCCCGATAAGGGAAATTGGGCGCAGGAGTACATCACTCTGAAAAATCTGCTTTCCGAGGATGAATATGCTGCTGCAAGGGCTTCCACCCTAAACGCACACTACACCAGTCCTACGGTCATTCGCTCCATCTACGATGCAGTCGGACAGATGGGCTTTGAGAACGGCAACATTCTGGAACCTGCCATGGGTATCGGTAACTTCTTTGGTATGCTGCCCCCTGAGATGCAGAGCAGCCGCCTGTATGGTGTGGAACTTGATTCCATCACCGGCAGAATTGCTCAGAAGCTCTATCCCAACGCAGAAATCAAGGTAGCCGGTTTTGAAACGACAGACCGCAGAGACTTCTACGATCTGGCTGTCGGTAATGTTCCTTTCGGTAACTACAAGGTATCCGATAAACCTTATGACAAGTTGGGATTCTCCATCCACAACTATTTCTTCGCCAAGGCTCTGGATCAGGTTCGTCCCGGCGGCGTAGTCGCTTTTGTGACAAGCCGTTATACCATGGACTCCAAGAACTCTGATGCAAGACGATATATGGCACAGAGAGCAGAACTGCTTGGCGCTATCCGTCTGCCAAACGATGCCTTCAAGAAAAACGCAGGCACGGAAGTCGTATCCGACATTCTGTTCCTGCAAAAGCGTGACCATCCTATCGACATCGTTCCTGATTGGGTGCATCTGAACCGCACCGAAGAAGGACACACCATGAACAGCTACTTTGTCGATCACCCTGAAATGGTTCTGGGCGAT